>JBDNHU010000072.1:0-4114 GCA_041688615.1 Mariniblastus sp.
GCACGAGAACTGGCGTTTGAGCAATCGACTCAGTAAATCCCGGCATATTTCCTTGTTTTCACTACTTCCAAGTTCAAAGTCCAGCACGTGTTTCCGACCCTCGCTGTCGATCCCAACCGCGACGATCGCCGTTTGATCTTTGGACAACACCAGGCCGTCGAGCATCAACACCGTCCAGTCAATCTGCGAAAGATCGCGACCGCGAAGTTCTTCCACAAACTGATGTCCTACTTCCTGCCACAGTCGCGACACATTCGAGCGACCGGTCCCATGAGTTTCACCGACGACATCTGCGGCTTGGCGAGTGCTGACGCCGGCCTTGAGTGCGGCGAGAATCGAAGCATGAAGTTCGCTAGGATCACTGGCCGACTGGTAACTCCGCAGGATGACTTCTTCGCTGCCGCCTTCGGGCGTTCTTTGCCTGACACGAGGGCGGCTGATTTCTTCACGTTTGCCGTCAATCTGAATCCGCCCGGTGCTGCTACCCGAGCGGAATTTGTCACCGCCGGTAGGCTGATGCTTTGGGCCGCAAAGAAGGCTAACCTCTTGGGCCATCACCCGGCAAATCAAGTCGCGAACATGTTCGCGAATAAAGCTTCGAAATACTTGACCAGCTTCGCTACCGGAAGCTTGATCCAATTGGCCAAGCAAACTAAAATAACTCATGGTGGTCTCCCCAACGGCTGCTTACAGTTGTTTAAAACTTGAAACTTTCCGACTGAGCAAGTTTGCTCAGTGGGAGACCACTTTTCAAGTTTTAACAATTTTGGGGACGCTTCCTTCTTTAACTTTGCATTGGCAATACGTTTTGAATCACAAGGGTGAGTGTCAAAGATGCCAGTCGTCTACGCGTAAACTAAGTCGTTGATTTTTCGGATGATTTTGTCATCAAATTGTTCGATGTTGGCCATGATCAAGTGAGGCAAGTCATTCCCTAAGCGACCTTCCTGGTAAAAGCCACGCAAATCGTCAATGCTACGACGATGGATAGGACCACCAATTGTTTGGCCGTAGATTCGAAAATTTCGCTGCCTGCCAACCGAGTCTCAAAACGGTCAGCATCCAATTCCATCTGCCGCAACAAGACGCAGTTGAAAAAATTTCCTGCGATCATCAAGACCCATAAGACTCGGCGGGCCAACCAGATCATGCCTCTGGTAATCCAAAAGATCCAGGCAACATGAGCCTCGCCATGCGACCACTGAAACAGTTGTTCATCCCATTGATCCTCTGCATTCACCAAATGACCGCTCCGGAGCCTTTGGTCGCCAGGAATAATATGCCCCAATAATAGCCATAAGTCAAAACACTCAGGCCTACAAATCCAATGATACTGAAGTAGATCAACGACAAAATAATCATCAACCCAGCCGCTGCGACAATGGCTAATCGATACTTTACGCTGGTCTTAGTTGGTTGAATCTGTTGGCCGAAACCAGACAGGATGTACTGTCGTCGTCTAGATAGTGGTCATCCCCAGGAGACGTCTGTGTCGTGATTGGGGGCACAGATGAGGATTGGATACTGTCTGCCATATGGTTAGCTCTTCTAGATCTGCTTGGGTTTGCCATTGGCAAATTGGATCGATAATCGTCCGCAATGCTTTCAAGATTATCGTCGCTGGGAAAGTCAGAAACCAGTCGCAGATAAGGCCCGTGCCATCTTTTTATAGGCTAAGCCAATCGATGGCTGATCATCGATTCACGCCAGCCAATCAAACCCCGGTCACGTATCGCTATGGCAGGAGGGACATTCTATTAACACCAAGCGATCCAATCACAGAAACGGATTTTTCCGCGAAACCAATTTCATCACGTTCAACCCCTGGATTTGTTGATCATCCCACAACAAGATTTACGTTCACGGCAGCGAAGATGCCCGGTACGGCACCGCTATTGCTTGCCACCGTACGGCCATTGCATAAAGAAAGCCTTGGAATCTTTGCTTCATAACAAAGCGAAACTCCAAGGCAAAACGATTTTCATTCGACGGCCAGGCCGTCCATCCACAACTCCTTCGATCGTCCCTTAGTGGGCAGGAGTTTTCGGGCGTGGCTTGTAGATTTCAGTTGCGGTTCCGTAAAAGACTTCCGCCGCATTCATCAACGTTTCGGTCAAAGTCGGGTGAGGGTGCACGCTTTCAGCCAAGTCACGAGCGGTGGCACCCATTTCGATTGCCAACACGGCTTCGCCAATCAGGTCGCCTGCGTTCGGGCCGCAGATCCCTACGCCCAGCACCACTTCGGTTTCTGGATCAAATAGAATCTTCGTTAAGCCCTCGGTGCGCCCCAGTGCCTGAGCCCGTCCACTGGCTGCCCAAGGATAAGTTGCCACAAAAACCTTGCGGTCTTGTTCTATGGATTCGGTCTCGGTCAAGCCAGCCCAAGCAATTTCTGGATCGGTGAACACCACCGCTGGAATACAACGCTTGTCGAACACGGCCGGATGCCCAAGAATCACTTCCGCCGCAACTCGGCCTTCATGCGACGCTTTATGAGCCAACATAGGTTGGCCGGCAACGTCACCGATTGCAAAGATATGTGGATCGGCGGTTCTTTGTTGTTTGTCACATTCCACAAATCCCTGTGGAGTGATCTTCACGCCAGTGTTTTCCAGCCCGAGCCCGCCACTGTTGGGCCGTCGTCCCACCGAAACCAGCACTCGATCATATTCTTCGGTGCCGAACTTGGCTGGCCCTTCAAACGCCACTTTGACTTTGTCACCATCGGTGCCAATGGATCCGACTTTGGTGCCGGTGAAAATTCGATCACCAAACAACTTCTTCAATCGACGTTCTAACGGTTTGACCAAGTCGCGATCTGCGCCGGTCATCAAATTGTCGCCCAATTCAACAACACTGATTTCTGTGCCCAAATGCGCGTAAACGGTAGCCATTTCTAACCCGATGTAACCGCCACCAATAACCAACATTCGCTTGGGGATGTCCTTCAATTCCAAGGCACCATCGGAGGTCATGATTCGGTCGCTGCCTAGATCAAAGGCAGGCGGCATCGCTGGCGTACTTCCACTGGCCAAAATACAGTAATCAAAAGTGATCTTTCCGCCTTCGGGAATCGAGGGGTCGTCGCCCTCTAACAGCAACGTGGTCGAATTCTCGAAAACGCCCTTCGCCTTGATGATCGTAACATTCCTCTTCTTACTTAGACCCGCTAGTCCGCTTGTCAATGCCGAGATGACTTTGTTCTTCCTGGCTCGCAGCGTATCGAGAGTGATTTCGGGTTTGTTGTAACTCACACCCCACTCGCTGGTCAATTCTTCCGTCTCTTCCATGACCCGAGCCACATGAAGCAGAGCCTTGGACGGGATACAGCCACGCAAGAGACAGGTTCCGCCAAGTTTTCCTTCGGCTTCAACGATTGTCACGTTCATACCTTCGTCCGCAGCCAAGAACGCTGCCGCGTAACCACCGGGCCCACCACCTAAGACAACCAATTGAGAATGCATTACTTCTTTCCAACAAGTTAGGGTTAATTTCAGAGAAAATCTTTGAATGATTTTCAGTGAAAAATTCAGTGCCCGTCGGCCACATGGATTCCAAAAACAGGCAGCATCGTCGCTGAAAACCGCAGAAAACTCAAGTGCCTAAACAGCCAATCGTTCTAGCCTGGGTTCTGACCCAGCATGATCACGCTTTTATTCTGGCAAAACCATGGCGTCGGGTGATCCATTGGCAACAGCGACTATCTAACCGCTGGTAACCGCGATCGGACGGTTTTACCGTGAATTTGCCCAGTGATTCTAAGCTTGAAACGTCGCACAAATGTTTCTCTTTCTGCCGGTTTCTGCCTTTAAACCGAATGATATAAAGCCAGTTGGAATAGTAACTTAGCGAATACTCACCAGAGAACTTGTGAAGAACGCCCCAACAGGATAAACTTCTTAGCGTCGGTCAAATTGACGGTTGCCCAGCATTCCAAAGCAATGCTTAACTTCGCTGGTCTACCCAATTCAACGACATCGGGCTGTAGCGTAGCTTGGTAGCGCGCAACACTGGGGGTGTTGAGGTCGCTGGTTCGAATCCAGTCAGCCCGACTTACTAATAACCATCGTCGAATCAAGCACTTAGGTCACCTTTCTTTTTTTGGAATGTGCGC
>JBDNHU010000001.1:0-17250 GCA_041688615.1 Mariniblastus sp.
CAAAAACCTCGCATTCCATCCCAAAACTTACCCATTCGGCTAAGCTTTTTCAATCGTCCAACATGATTCAAATACATTTCGGTGCCGCTGTGTTGATAGCCACACCAACGAGGAGGAACGGTGGCAACAATGTCGTTGTTGTTAACCCAACGATAGTGAGTTATCTTTGCGAAGTGGACGTAGCGTCGATTGCCAACCCTGGGGCTTCCAAACGAATAGAGTTCTTCGGGGTTGGACTTGATAAACGACAGCTTGCATCGGCCGGCACAAATGGTGGCCATCGCGCCGCCTAAAGAATGCCCGGTAAACCATAGCGGTTTGCGATTTTTAGTGAGTGCCTCTTCTAAACGAGGCCATAGATCATCGACCTCTCGTTTGAATCCACGATGCACTCGGCCTACCGTTTCGGCAACCGCAGTCACCGCATCGGCATCAGCTTTGATATCATTCCATTCATGAGCTTCGGTACCACGACAAGCGACCACCGAATCGGTTTCACTGCAAAGCCAAAACGCCTGAGCCCCATCGCGGTCGAAAAACATACTGTCAGTGAAGCCAAGCCTGGCGGACGCCTTGGCCGCTTCATCTGCGGGCAAATAACTGATCAACGACAGTTCCGCTAACAAGAGACTCCTGCGCAGCAACGTTAGGTTCTTGATCGGACCTTGAAGCGCCGAGTGAAGCACCAGATCTTCGCATTTCCGGTCGCCCACCTTAATTTTGACAATGGTATCAGGCATAGAAATCAAATCAACAAGCATATTTTGAATGAAACTTACAACCTAATTCACCTTCAACATCAATCCCGCGATGGCAATTCATCCAACTGTTCTTGAATGTCTGCCAGGCTCAATGGAATCGGATCGATCAAACTGTCGGGCAAGAAGTTTTGCGTTCCACCAGGACCGGTCCGCTGAACGTCAACCTCTTGTTCCAATTGAATCAACCACACTGGAACTTCTAGCCCAACACCCATCGGCTGTTTGGTCAACGTCTCGGATTCCTTTTGCAAAAGTTCGAAAGCCCCCTCTGCCGCAGAGACGTCTTCACTGTGCATTGCCGGCGAAACCAGTGCACAAATTCGATCAATGTGCAGCGGCTGCGTGAAGCGTTCACTCAAGCGATCGGCAACGGTCGGCATCCGCATCGCATACTTTACTTGCAGTTTTTGCAATTCGCCCAGGTATCGATTCGCTTCGTCATCTACCCGTTCAGCCAATTGTCGCCGCCAACGCCCAGCGGTCGAATTCTCTTGATTTTTCACCAGAATCGCATGAGCCCAAACTACCGGCTTCAGGTGCCAGGCAACTCTATCATACTTTGTTCGAAGGCGAATAAAATCCAGGAAAGTGTAAAGTAAATCGCCGCGGTCGGACTGGGTCGTTGTGCTGTTGTAGTCGCGATACTCGCTAAAGTTTTCGATCACAGCTTCCAACACCATCGTCAACATTCGTGACGCTTCTGCCATGGGCAAGTCATGTTCCAAATCGTTCAACAATTCCAAATCTAATTCTTGATCCGATTCCTGCAATTGATTCAGCCAAGTTTCAACCCCCTGATGCAGGATCGCCCGAATGTTGCCCAAGTTCAAGAAATCTTGAGTGAACAACTGGCCGCCATAACGCTTAATAAACTGGACTAGATTCTCCCACGATTTTGGTTCAAGTGTCTTCTCCATCACACTAAGACGCAACGTTCGACTGTGGGTCAACCAAGCACCTAACATTGCTTCGGTCAACTGTTCAAGTTGTTGGAACAGAATATCATCTGCTGCGGCAACCGCCCGTTTGCTCTTCTTACCGCGTTGGCTTTGGGCAACCAGAATCAAGGCCTGAACCATGGAACTAAAACCATTGCGGAACATTTCGTCGTATTCGGTGACCGCCCCGAAGCCGACATTGTTATTGCGTTCCATAGCCCGCGCGACCTCGAGAAGGCGGTAGGTCGAACCGAAACGCCCCAACAACGGCAGGCTGGCCAGAATTCGCTGGAAACATTGCTGCCGCAACCGCGTTTCAATCATTTCATGCGGATCACCACCCTTGCTTAGGGGAATGTACAGCAACGGTTTATCTTGGATTGCTTCCAGCAAGCCGTCAAAGTGTTGTTCCACCAGTTTAACGTCCCGTAACAGAACGCCTGAAAACGCCACGATCCAAGGGGCATCTTTGGCATCGAAATCGGTTTTACCAAATTCGGTATCACCCACAACGTAAGCCAAACCATGCGCAACCGCTTGCAGACCGCGGACCGCCAATTGCATTTCGACACTGGTGGCCATGATGCGATCCATCACGGTCTCTTTCATCAACCGCAATCGATCATATTCCATTAAGGCCGACACTTCACCGTTGCCTTTGGGTAAGCGGAACCCGTACACTTGCAGCAGGAGAACGCCTAAATCCGCTTCATATTTCTTTGCCTGCTTCACCCAAACATCGAGTACATCGGACCGTCGCCGAAGCAATTCCAATTCGGACGCATTCAAAGCATCACGCGACAACACAGGCAACGGAATGCTAGACGCTTCGAACCACAGGCCAGCCAACGTGTTCAAGAAGCTTAGACGATCAATGATTCGATCCGCTTCCTCCTCCATCTCTTCCTGTTGGGCTGTTCCAAACTCGAATATCTGCCCTTCGACGCCGTCATCGGTCGAATCGTTGTAAACTACATTTTCGTAAGCCGCATTGAACAAACTGTCAATGTCCGACTCGGCATCGTCCTGGCCCTCGGAATCGTTACCTAGGTCGGCTTCACCCTTGGAAACCTGCGTGCCACCGCTGCTGCCATTTTTTCGATCCGTGGGCAATTGGAATTCAGGCACTTGCCAGTACTGATCGGCATTGGCTTCCAGGAAATCATAAAACTTGCAGACCTGGGCCCAAACCGTCTCTCGCCCCTCAAACGTGGTAGCGCCGATGTATTGATCGCGAACCAAGCTTAACCATACCATCACCAATTCGTGGTACGAGGTCTCACCTTGGACCAGTCCGAACCAACTGGCTTGGCTTAGCCAATGAATCAGCAACGCCTGTGACGCCACAAGATCTTTGCGTTCTAGCAACGCATCAATCACCAACTGATAACCCTTGGGCGTATCAAAAATCCCGGCATGCTTGGACCAAAATGCAACATCGCCGGCCGAGGCGCCGCCCTTTTTCCACAAGCTCAGCGCTTCGGCCACATGTTTTGCCGCGTCCAGAATTTGTTGCGAATCCACGGCCTCTAGCGACGATACCTCGTGGGCCGCGTACTTCCGCCACCACTGGCTCAGGCGATCAAAACTGGCAAATACATCGGTGTAAAGATCGTCGATACCATTGGCGGCAGTCTCGCCTAATAGATGAGAATACAAATCCAAAGTGTGTTCGACAATCGCCACCAATTCATCCGCGCGGTGATCGGGAACCGAATTTTCAATCGCAGGAAACAATGGAAAATTCCCATCAAAACCTAGCAAACACCAGGGGTCTAACAGTGCACCGCACTCAATCCCTCGCAGTAGTAATTTTTCGATGCGAACCAGACCCTCTAAACATTCTTGCAGTCGACGGTTCAAACAATCGTCCGTCGCCGAAGATAACAGGCAATCGATTTGGCAAATGATCCTAGCCGAGGCAACCGGCACAATGGACGCCTGCTGGGCCGCCGCATCCGTGTAGCCCATCTTTGCATAAATCTTCGACAGTTGAACATGCTGAACCTGAGCCGCCCGGCGAAACGCCAATTCGGCGTTTAACTGCTGCCGGACGCCGCCAAATGGCTGCCTCTTCTTCTGCGCTTCGGCCTCCAATTCCTTGCGATGATGGCCTTTGACCGATTCAAATAGCGATTCGTAGAAATCATCTCGATAATTCGCAATCGTCGGCAACAACGAAGATAAAGTCACCGAAGAATCGTGACTGTCGGGCGCCGAACCGCTAATGCATGCACCCATAAGCATCGTGCCCGCAAGCGCTGCAGCAATTTCGAATTCACACTCTTCGTGCGATAGATCCGGCGCATTGTTGTTGCGTTGCAAGAGTGCATCGATCGTGATCTGATGAATAATAAACCGATGATAATAGCCGTCAGGTCCAATTTGATCGGGATCCCAAAGTCCAAAATGATAATTGGGTCGCTTATTGATCGGGTGGTCGAAGTCGTAGGCGCGAATGTCAATCGCAAGTTCTTGGATTCGATTCGGGTCCAAGTGCGCCTGGGACAATATATTATCGCTGGTCGTCTCCAAAATCTGAAACAGTTTGCCGACGATCGACTGCAATGGACCGTGACTGATGCCTGCCCCGCGTATGAAAATCGGAACCGGGCGGAACCGTTCGTGCGAGTATGTTTGATGCTTGACCTGTTCCAGGGTCGCCACGGGTCGGTAGCCAACGTAGTCATTCAATCGACCAATGGCTTGACGAGCGACTGCTTGGGGATCATTCCATGGGCCGCCAGTTTGCAGCAACAGTTCGAAACATCGAGCAATAAAGAAGGGCTGAAACACGGCTTCTTCACTGACATGAAACAGCAAGTCCGCATGGAATTGGCGATATTCGGGAAGTAAGTAATCAAACGTTACCGCCAATAACGATTTCACCTGCGAACAATCAGAAAATGCAGAGGAGGACAACGCTAAGGTATCGGCCGTCGATTGCAACGCTTCATAGGTCTCTAACAGCAACAGCGATTCTAACTTCGCAGCAGGTCGCGGCAATTGAGCCACCGATTCAGATCCGGTCTCGCGAGTAGAATTGTTGGTGGAAACGACTCTCCGAGCGACCGGCTTTACAGACGCAGCTTTTTCAGACGCAGCTTTTTCAGACGCAGTTTCCTGCGGGCCCTTCTTTGCCGATTTCTTAACTGACTTTTTAGTCTGTGCACCGCCATCTTTAGGTTGCCGGGCAGGTTCAGTGTCTACTTCAGCGAAGGTCCTCGCCAATTCCTGTCGCAGCCCGGACATTAATTTGTCCAACGCGATAAAGAACGATGGCTCATGCGTACCTGATGAAAAATTCAAGTAGCCAATCACCTGCTCCAAGTGGGGACGCAACGCTGGATACTTAAACTCAGTCATACTTCACACTTGCCGCACTCGAATTACGAATCACTTTATGTTTTCGCTCGTTGTACGACAGATTCCTTTCTGAATGAAGTGTCAAGCTCGTCGGCCGTCGTCTCTTGAAATGAAACAAAGTTCAGACCGACTGCCATTATCAAACAAAGTGGTAATGGTTCAACCAAATGTCCCAACAGCAAGATTTTGAACCTACACGGCCTCGGCTGTTGCAACAATTCAAAACTTCAAGTTCGGTGGTTTGGATCGAACCAGCAAATCGGATCGAACCAGCAAGTTGCCCGCATCAATCCGCAGGGATTATCAAGCTTCTCTTCCCGTCTTGGCTAACCAGTTTTGGCCAACCAGTACCTTAAGATTGAGTAAACTTCACGAAGCAGGTGTTTATGGTAAGAATTCAACCGGAATTGGTCTAGGACACGTCTTTTAGGATCGATGCAATGATTTCACGCTTATCCACCAACGATCGCGGAAAGCCGAAGCAAAATCTGAGTCTCTTGCATGCGATTTGCCCAGCAACGACTCGGAAAGCTCATTCTTGCCGCAACTTCGTAGAAGCTTGCCCTAATTAAGTAGAAGTAAGTGCCAAAGAACTCCTCACCGGCAAACAAGCTGCCCGCGGGATCTTGCCCGGCGGATCAGGTGCCCAAGCACGTCAACTTCGCCAAACAGACAGCGTTTGGCTGGGTTGAACATTCCAGCTTCAAGTTATCCGAATCCTGCTACCCATGGGTACTCGAGATAGGATGCCAGCCTCACCCCAGGCCCGGAACGTTGTCACTTTTACCGCGATTTCCGGTGATCGGGCGGCATTTATCTGGAGATCTGACTCCGTGTGTCGTGGCGTGCCAGTTTCGACCAGTGCCAAACGAAGTCTGGACGGTTTGCCCCAGCTGAAACCAACAAAACCACTTTTAAAGCGTTTAGAACGCATGCTTAACCCGAATAATCGACAGCTTCGGCAAAATTCATTCCCATGGGTACCTGATGATTGCGAGGTAATTTAGTGAAAACAGATGAGAAATTGGAAACTTGCAAGTAAACTTAAGATGACCATGTTGCGACCGACCTTTGCGCAGTAGGCTTAAGCGGTCCAACGATTTAAGGTTTTCCGACCATTACTGGATCTTTTTGGTCGACGGTAATTGGGAATTTAGGGCTGGTCAGCGATCTTGTCTCCTACGGATTTTCGCTGAAGAATTTCAGTTCCGGATCCGTCGCTCCTTTGAAAGAGAATTGGGTTTCATGCGTATTCATCGCCAATCTAGAATCGAACGAATTTTCGTTGCCTTGAATTTGCTAATGTTGACCATTGCAATGGTGCCAGCAGCGAATTTGCTTGCCGCGAATGGATTTCCCGCAACCGGTGAAAATGAAAATAACGGCCCGGTTGATTCTGTCGATCGCGTCGGTTTGACTCGGAATTGGCAAACCGTCGTTCCCACCAGTGTGACGAATGATGGCACCCAGGAGATGAAATTTGTCATCCCCAGCCAATCGCATCCGGCGTTTTATTTGACTCGTGAAGATTTGACGGGTCCCAATGCCGTTTCCGTTCCACCATCCGTGGAAGTTTCGGTCATCCTGACCACGCCAACTGGCAAAGAAATTGTCAGCAGCCGCGAACGAGGTGTACATGGTCGAATCTTGGGCGTGCAAGGTGCCCTTCGCTTGGCCGAAATTCGCAAAGAACTACTAGAGAAACGCGGATTCACGGTTACTGAAGATGTTCGATTTGTCCCTTCTGCAAAAATGTATTTCATGTCCGACGAAGGCATGATGCAAGCGATGGATGCAGAGACGGGATCGGTTCTTTGGAAACGGAAATTGGATAAGGGCGTGGCACCGATCCAAGGATTCGACGTAAACGACGATGTGTTGGCTGTGGTCAATGGCCGCAAAGTTGAATTATTTGATTCGAATTCCGGCACGCTGATGAAGCAAATTTCTCTGGCATCGCTGCCAGCCAGTCCACCCGCCATCTCGAACAACAACATTTTGGTGACCGGACTGAATGGTCGCATCGAAATCATGATTCCATTTGGCCAGAACAGCTATCGAAGTGCTAAAGGTGGCTTTAACGGCCGATTGACGATGCCTTTAACCGAGCTGACGGATTCGTTTGTTTGGGCAGTGGAAGGCAAGATCTATGTCTCACTAAAACCTCAGCCGGCTCGACCCATTTTCGTGATCCCAACACAGACACCGACATCATTACCTCCGGGTGGTTTCGGAAACTTGATGGTGGTCCCATTGCCCAGCGGCATCGTTCATTGCTTCTCACAAACCGGTGGGCGGGAAATCTGGAGCGACTTTACGGGTGACGCCGTCGTTCAAACACCGACCTTTGTGCGAATCTCGGCTGCTCAGGCTGCCAAGATGACTGAAGCAGCCGGCGGCACTGACAAAGCAGCACCCGCTGACAAAGCAGCACCCGCAGACCAAGCCCAACCCGCTGATAGCGTCGATCCATTTGGTGCGCCGGCCCAAGACCCCAAACCCGCAGCAGCGTCCGACGATGCATTCGCAACGGGCAACAACGATCCATTTGGAAGTACTGCCGCCAATGACGATCCATTTGGATCGGATCCGTTCGGCGATAACGATGACGATTCACCTTTCAGCGGTACGGCCGATTCGTCGGATGATAGTATGGATGCTGCAGGTTCAGAACTTCGCGTGTCCGATGCGGCGAATATAGAAACCTTGATCGGTACGACCGACCGGGTGTACGTCCTGCTAGTGACCGAGACTGGCGAAGTTTTGGCTTTGAATCTGCGGACAGGCGAACGAGTTTCCACATTCCGCGCCACTGGTATCAGGGAGATTTTGACGATTGCTGCCAAACGAGTGTACGCGATTTCGATCGACGGCCAGTTGGTGGCTTTCGATCTGCAAACGGGCTCACGTTTGGGTTCAACGGTGATTTCGCCAAAATGGCACGGTGTGGTTAATCCGATTTCCGATCGAGTCTATCTTCAGAGTAGTGCTGGTGAAATCGTTTGTTTCCGCCCAAATTCAAGTCCGTCGCCTCGCTATGTCGTGCCTCGCAAATTAGTTCGCAAGAGTGCTTCGGAGAAGAAGGAAATCGAACCAAAAGCTAAGGCGAACCAAGACGAAGGCGAATTTGATCCATTTGGCGGAAGTTCCACCGACGAAAATGATCCGTTTGGGGGAAGTAGTTCGGGTGATCCTTTTGGACTGTGAGCCAAACAATAAAATCGCCGACCAGTCACTCGAACCGGTTGACGAAACTTGCCGATTTTATACGCTTACAGGATGGTTTTGATCTTTAAAAAGACCTCTTGGGTTCCAACCCAAGCGGTCTTTTTTTTTATTTGACTAACGGAACTCCAACTCCGCCAGCCATCGAAATCTACGGGGCCGAAATCTAGTAGATGAAATCCATTGGGCGAAACTATTGGGACATTTCGGTGCAAACCCCATCACCTCTTGGGCCGGTAAATACTTCTTACTCCTTGAACTCAAATATTGGGAAGATCAACATCCATGGCTGTTTCCGCAGTGACGCCCGCAACGCAAATGGACCCTCCGATTCGCCGCGCTCTGATCAGTGTAAGCGACAAAACGGGACTTGAACCGTTTGCATCCGGCTTGGTCGCCAAAGGCGTGGAAATTTACAGCACCGGCGGGACTCGCAAATATCTGGAAGATCGCAGCATCCCGGTGATCGACGTTAGTCAGTACACCGAATTCCCGGAAATGATGGACGGCCGAGTCAAAACACTGCACCCAAAAATCTTCGCTGGAATCTTATGTCGGCACGATCGCGAAGATGACACCAAGAGCATGCAAGATCACGGAATCTTGTCGTTTGAATTAGTGGTGGTGAATCTTTATCCCTTCCAAGAGACGATTGCAAAAGAAGATGTGACCACCGCCCAGGCGACCGAGCAAATCGATATTGGCGGACCTAGTTTGGTCCGGGCTGCAGCGAAGAATAACGCGTTCACCACCATTTGCACATCGCCTGAACAGTACGAAGAAGTCTTGGCCGAAATCCAAAAAGAGGGTCGCACCTCCGGACAGCTAAGACGCAGGTTAATGGTCCAGGCATTTGCGCACACGGCCCAGTATGATGCTGCCATTTCAACTTATTTTCAGCAGCAAGTGTCAGAAAGTCCACTTCCCGATAACTTGCACCTGAATCTGACCAAACAAGCAGAACTACGGTACGGCGAAAACCCGCATCAATCTGCCGCAGTTTATCAAACGATTGGCGACCACGGTCCCAGTATCATTTCGGCCACGCAACACAACGGAAAAGGACTTTCTTACAATAACATTTTGGATCTAGACGCCGCCCTGACAATGGTCCGTTTATTACCCGACCCTTCGGTCGTGGTGCTAAAACATAACAATCCTTGCGGTGCATCTTCGGCGCAATCGATTGCTATGGCAACTCGGCATGCTATGGAAGGCGATCCGATCAGCGCTTTTGGGTCAATCTTGGGATTCAATCGAACCCTCGATGTTGAAAGTGCGGAATACCTAACAACGCCAGGTCTGTTTGTCGAAGCCATCGTTGCTCCGGATTTTGAACCCGAAGCGTTGGAAATCTTGATGACCCGGCCAAAATGGAAATCCAACGTCCGGTTGATGTCCGTGGGGTCCTGGTCATCCATCACGCCGACCCCACAGGTTCGGTTCATTCAAGGCGGGCTATTGGTTCAACAAACGGACGTTCTGCCGTTGCAGCCCGAACAGTGGCAAACGGTCACCCAGGCAAAAGTCGATGACAGCCTAATGAGTGAACTAATCTTTGGCTGGGCGATGGTCCGTCAAGTGAAGAGTAACGCAATCACGCTTTCGAAGGATCGTACTTTGATTGGAGTGGGCGCAGGTCAAATGAGTCGTGTCGATTCGGTCAAGATATCAATTGAAAAGGCCGGCCCACGTGCTAAGGGCAGTGTGATGTCATCCGATGCATTCTTCCCTTTTCCCGATTCCATTGAACAAGCAGCCCAAGCCGGAATTGTCGCGATCATACAACCAGGTGGCAGTCGCCGGGACGACGAAGTGATCGCCGCTTGCAACCAATTCAATATTCCAATGGTTTTCACTGGCAACCGTCACTTCAAACACTAAGAATTCCTTGAATCCACGTCGCCTAACGTCGAACCTATTCCAACCACAACCCAGAAGCCCTAGACCGGCTTACCGCTCCATCTGAAGCAATTACTTGCCCTTCAAATAACCTGGGTAGTGAATAGAATATTCCGGAAAACGTTACCCGATGCTCAAGAAGTGTCCCCCCTAGAAAATGCAAATCAATGATCAACAAGAATGATTTCGAAAAAGCGGCCAAAGAATTTCGTGCCGGCCGTATCGTCCTGAAGAACTTTACCGACATGATTTATGGTTCTCTGACCAGCGATTCTGCTGCGATCCAGGGTGCGGCAACCACTCCCCAAGCTGCCGACCAGCAAGCACAGCCAAAATCGATACCGGCTGCTAAACCTAGTCAACCAACGACACAAACACCGCAAAGTGACCATCAATCGACCACTCAGCGTTCTTCGCCGGTGCATTCGACCCAGAATCTTGACATCTCTGCCGCAACCCCGGCTAGATTGAACATCGACCAGGATCGCAAGAATCGATGTGGTTGGCCCGAAGTGATCTACGGACCGGGCAAGACGCTACAGGATTTGAAACAAGCTGCCATGAAACTGCTTTCCCAAACCCAAGATGTCTTGATCACTCGCCTGGCCCCGGAATATGCCAAGGAAATATGCGAAGCCTTTCCAACCGCGATCTGGAACGAAGCCGCCAAGACCATTCGAATTCCAGGCCGCACCGATCAGAAGTCTTCCCAGCCCCAAGATCAAGTTCAGTCCGACAGCCCAAGCAATGCGAAAATTGCGATCTTAACCGCAGGCACTGGCGATATCTCAATCGCCCAAGAGGCCGCCGAAACGTTATTTTGGATGGGGCAATCGCCAACCTCCATCAACGATGTTGGCGTCGCGGGACCGGCCAGATTACAGCGACACATCGACTTTCTGCAAACGTGTGATGTCATCATCGTCGTCGCAGGAATGGAAGGGGCGTTGCCCAGTGTTGTCGGCGGATACGTCAGTTGCCCCGTGATCGCTGTCCCCACCAGCGTTGGTTACGGTGCAAGCTTTCAAGGCCTGGCACCGTTGTTGGGAATGTTGAACAGTTGTGCCGCCAACGTCGTTGCCGTGAATATCGATGGTGGTTTCAAAGCGGGCTACTTGGCGGGTCTAATCGCCAGTCGCATCGCCCGCTTGTAAGTCCCATCCCTGGCCAGTCCGCTCGCTTGTACGTCAATGGCAAGCGAAAGTTGATTTTGATGGCCGCGTACAATTGCCGCGTACAAGACCGAACAATAGCGGCGTCTTGCCCACCTCGAATCGCCGGTTCGATTTGGGACCGCAGCGTTGTTTGGAAAAAACACAAGTGTCCGCTGGAAGTCAGTGCTTTGGCGAACCTGCAACGGTTTGGCGAATGAGCGACGATAGCCCGAAGGTTCTGCAAATGTTTCTTGGACGCCAGTGTCTTTGATATTGCCTATATCTTTGGGACCCCAGTAGTAAAGTACCAGGCAGTTGGATCACTCGCAGACAATGACCCATCCCACCGCATTGAAGAACTTGTACCAAGCAGGTTCAGTCCACGGTTCCAAAGTAATGGGGCGCAATGGCACAAAGCGTTGAATCTTCCAGCCGGCATTTTGCAAATCGCGACGAATTTCTGGCTTGCTAAAAACGTGCAAGAACATATTGGTCAGTCCACGATATTCGTAATGTTTGTCACCGCGTTCACGATCCCGAAAAACTGCGGAACCAACCAAACTCTTTAGCAACCACCACGGTCCGCCGGGGTCCCACAGGTTGTACCAATAGTTGTGTACGTGCAAAACCAGGCGACCATCGGGTTGGATCACTCGACGGAATTCTTGCAGAGCTTGGTGGCGATTGGTTCGACCTTTGATCATTCCCAGCGTGCTAAACAAACACATTCCATGGGCGAAACTATCTCGCTGGACGCAAGATAGATCGACCAGATTAGCGTGCAAACTGGTAACGCTAACCTTAGATTCAGTGGCCCGTTGCTTCAATTGCTTCAACATGGCAATCGATAGATCGACACCTACCCCTTGAAATCCGGCCTGAACCATCGGCAACAGCGCTCGACCGGTCCCACAGCCCAGATCCACAATCGTTTTCGACGGACTTGGCGGACCGAAAGCTTCACTTATGATCGATTGATCCACTGAAAAAAGTGGATGATCCTTAAAGTACTTGTCGTACTGATCGGCAATCCAACTGCTGGATACGTAATCCCAAGTGCCTCGATCCACACCTGCCGGCATACTCCATTGACGATTTGACATAAACGTAAAAATCAATTTTTTCGAGTGCTAAGGGGTAACCACTTTTCCGACTGCTGCCACGCCACCGGTGTGACATTCTAACATTTGGAATCTACTTCGAAACACGCCTATGGAAATCTATTATAACTGGATTGCTATTTGCCGACGTTTCAGAAAGAATCACGAACTCTTGAAATTGATTTGGCGTTCTGGCTAGTTTTTTTTGGCAGGAAACCTGGATTCCCAGCGTTCCACGCCAGATCAAGTAGCTTAGAATGACGACCGGACATTTCAAAACCGAACGATACAGAAATTCCAGCGGGTTCAAGTACGCCGACGGGCAATGAAAGAATCTGCGAAAGCACTGCCGGTTCAATTCATTCGATTTTAAACTGCCAAATTCCATCGATCATGGGTCCAATACAATGAGCAATCAAGATAAAACGACTGCCGATTCGCCGGCCGACAAGACGACAGGCACAGGCCCGTTGAACTGGAACAGCCGCAGTATCACTCATGGCTGGCAAAAGGGGGCGACTGCGTTTTACTACGGCCTGGGATTTTCGACCGAAGATTTCTCGAAAGCTCAGGTTGGCATCGGCGTACCGCTTCTGGAAGGCAATCTGTGTAACGTGCACGCCTATCCGATGGGCAAACAAATTGAAGCGTCGTGCAAAGAGGCCGGCCTTCTAGGGTTCGTCTTTGGCGTTCCTGCGGTCAGCGATAACATCACTCAAGGGCAACCGGGTGGCAGTGCAAGCCTACCTAGCCGAAATATGATCGCCAACGCGTGCGAAGCGGTTTGTGGAGCGCATGCATACGACGCGGTCATCGGCATGCATCATTGCGACAAGAATGGTCCTGGTTTCGCCATGGGGATCATGCGGTTGAACTTTCCGTCGATGATCGTCAACGGCGGCAGCATTCGGCCAGGATGTTATAAAAATCAAAATATCACCATCCTTGACGTTTACGACAGCCAAGCGGCGGCCGCAGCAGGTGACATTCCAATGGAAGAAGCCGAAGCGATCCTAAAATCCGCTTGCCCAGGCCCAGGTGGCTGTGGCATTGCGGCAAGTTTCAATACTTGGGGGATCGTTTTGGAAGTCCTGGGTCTGTCGATGCCAGGCAGCAGTTCCAACCCCGCCGATTCACCGGAGAAACGAGCCGAAATGGATGCGGTGGGTCCGGCGATGCGGTTCATCTTGGAAAACGACCTCCGTCCCAGAAAGATTATTACTCGCAGTTCAATCGCTGACGCAACGGCTACCGTTGCCGCAATGGGAGGCAGCACCAATGCGATCATTCATTTGCTGGCCTTGGCACAAGAGGCGGAACTTGACTTCTCCTTGCGCGACGTTGCACAGATTCTTCGTAAGACGCCGGTGCTTTGTACCTTCGCGCCTCGCGGTAAGATGACCATGTTGGACCTTCACGAAATGGGTGGAACGCCAGTTTTGATTCGGCACTTGCTCAAAGAAAACGTCATCCAAGGTCTGCACATGACGATTACCGGCAAAACCCTGCGAGAACAATTCGAAAACATTCCCGCGCCGCCCGCCGATCAGAAATTGATGCGTCCGGCGTCCGATCCCATCAACCCCAGGTCGGACATGCAAGTGTGCTTCGGCAATCTGGCCGCCAATGGAATTGTCTTCAAAGTTTCAAGTTTGGCCGACCCTCAGTTTAAGGGACCGGCAATCTGCTTCTACTCAGCGCAAGCGGTGGCCGAGGCAGCTGCATCAGGAAAAATTCAACCCGGACACGTTGTGGTCCTAAGTCACCTTGGGCCCGTCGCAGCGGGAATGCCTGAAGTTTTGGTCGCTTCGGCGGCTTTGAATTCGAAGGCATTGTATGGGAAAGTGGCGTTAGTTTCGGACACGCGAGTTTCCGGCGTGACGCACGGTGCGGTCGGTGTGCATTGCAGTCCAGAAGCAGCTATCGGCGGCCCGATCGGGTTGGTTTGCGACGGCGATGTCATCGAATTTGACTTGGATAACGGCACGATTCATTTGAACGTGTCCGATCCGGAATTGGCCAATCGAAGGACGCTTTGGCGTTGGCGTCCTTCTCATCCGCCCACTGGCTATTTGGCCCAGTTTTCCAGCACGGTCACTGGCGCCGAACATGGCTGTGTGCCAAGAGCGATTCGCCGCACCTAACTTCTCGCAACTAACTTCCCGCGGAATGCAAGTTGAGGAGTGTTGCGAAATAACTTCCCTGCGCACAAGTAGCGGAAAAGGCGGAAACCCTTGGGCATGTGGCAGCCTTAAAAATACCAGCACACAGCGCAAGCAAGTGGATATTCCCTCTCTTGGCTTGCGCTGCGTGCTGGTATTGCCGCAAATTTCCTCCTGCCGCTCGCCTTAGCAAGCATTACAAGTTGCTGGCGGGCAAGTTGCTGGCCGTTGCGGAATTGGGCAGACTTCAGCAACTGATCGCAATAAGTGACTTCCAGAACATCACGGCGACCTCTCTTTCCTGGTAATCGTTGCTTCCCAGCCGAGGCTGTTTCGTTTTTGGAAGTGTCGATAGCCTGGGACTCAATTTTCCTCTTTCATGTGCAACCGCGGCCATTGGATGGGATAAAACCTGAAAATGCCACTTCCGAAACTGCGTCTTGGGCACCGTCCTTTAATTATTGTCCTAAATGCTGCACACTATACCAAGTTGATTGCACTCAACTGCGTTGCCCGCGACCCCAAATCAGGCCAACGTCCCCCCAAACCTCGCGACCCCTTTGCCGACCAAACTCACATGCATCGTTTGCAATAACGATGGATCAAGTTCGCTTGGGGAAGCCCGCAAAATTCCACGACTTTGATCGACCCGGTAAGATGCCAGAATCTCAATCACCTATGACGGTCCCTCGTTTTGCCCAAGCCAAACAAGAGGGCCGCAAGCTGACCATGCTGACCGCCTACGACTATACCTTCGCCAGAATCTTGGACGAAGCGGGAGTGGATTCAATTTTGGTGGGTGATTCCTTGGCGATGGTCATGCAAGGATATGACAATACGCTACCGGTCACCGTTGACGAAATTATTTACCATACAAAAATGGTCCGACGCGGCGTCAAACATGCTTTGATCATTGCCGACCTTCCCTTTCCTATCAATCACCTGGGTGTCCACAAGACAATTGAAATGGCCGGACGAATCTTGAAAGAGACTGGATGCCAGGCTGTAAAATTGGAAGGCGGGGCCGAACAAGCGGATGTGATTCAAGGTTTGGTCTCGGCAGGAATCCCCGTCATGGGGCATGTGGGACTTCGACCGCAAAACGTCCATGTAATGGGCGGATATCGAGTGCAACGCGACAGTGAAATTTTACTGGAAGATGCGACCGCCTCGCAAAATGCCGGCGCTTTCGGAATCGTCCTCGAAGGTATTCCCGCCAGTATCGCAGCCAATTTAACTAAAACTCTTCGAATCCCCACGATCGGTATCGGCGCCGGAGCCGATTGCGACGGGCAAGTACTGGTGATGCACGACATGCTGGGACTGACGACAGGACGAGTCCCCAAGTTTGTGAAATCGTTTGTGAATTTACGTCAAATGGTTGACCAAGCAGTCAAACAGTATTGCCAAGATGTGCGAACGATGACCTTTCCCGCGGTGGAACATACCTACCAAGAGTAGCCGGTGGATGGCCCAAGAGTAGCCGGTGGATGGCCTAGCCGCCGAACGAGGCCGGATCGTGGCAGCGAGTCAAAAGTAGCTTCGTGCGAAATCTTTGTCGCGGAACCACTAGTATTCACACGTTGGGTGGCCTGAATTGGAACCCCCAAATTTCCGAGGCCCGTTCTGCCTGAAGGCCCGGATGTCTCTAATAGTAAACACATTCCAATGTCGATTGGGTCGGGGCTTGGTTATTTCGACGGGCGGTTTTACGACTGGCCGCCTGGACCGTTGTTCGCTGACCTGAGGGGCGGCTGCCCATCGCGCTGTGTGGTTTTAGCCGCATTGATTAATTGCACCGTCGGTTTTACGATAAACTCACCAAATTTTAATCTAGTACTTTGAAATCGAAGGACATTGTGATGTCAGAGAACGAATTACACGTTGATGATGATTGGAAGAACCGAGCGGACGCCGAACGACGGGCTGCCGCTCTTGAACGCGAACAAGCAATTCAGGAACAAGCGATTCAGGAAGAAGGTGATTCTGAGATCCCTGAGGCCACATTTGGTTTGTTGGTAAACACCCTAGCTATGCAAGCGGTTTCAGCGCTTGGCCATATGCCCGACCCGCAAACGGGCCAAGCCATGGTTCACAAACCACTTGCACAACACATGATCGACCTTTTGACTGTACTTGAAGACAAGACCAAAGGTAATCTGGATGCCGAAGAAACGAAAATGATCACGCAAATTTTGTCGCAACTGCGAATCGCATTTTTGCAAACGCCTGATGCGCCGCCTTCATCGCCAGAGAAACCGTCCAGCATCGTCATGCCGTAGTTTTGCAATGACATCGTCTTGAACGATGTTGGCTTTGACTCAATGTCGCAAGTCCGGGAGGAATTCACTGACTCCAGGACTTTGCGGACATTGGGCAACGGCGAATCAGAATGCCAAGTGCCCAAGCAAAATGGCGGGTGCCCAATACAACGCGCTCAAACGGTCCCAGCCTGAAACCGACTGCATCACAGTAATCAGAAACCGTAATCAGAAACAGTAATCAGAAACAGTAATCAGAAACAGTAATCAGAAACCGTAATCAGAAACCGTAATCAAAAACCGTAATCAGAAACCGTACTCAGAAACCGTGTTGCTTCTCACTCTTCAGCACGCCTAGCCTCGTAAAATGTTGATCTTTGG
>JBDNHU010000506.1:0-7102 GCA_041688615.1 Mariniblastus sp.
GGTAGAATTGACTGAAGTGAATTTTGCCCTTTTTCTGCCCGAATCCCGCCCGCCAAGACGATCGGTACTCCGTTGTGCTCTGAATCGAACAAGTTCGTGTCCAAGAAGTTTTCACTCGCTGTGACCTGAGCTGATTTTTGCTGCAAACGATAGATGGTCAGCGAATCTTCTTCCAGCACGGTAGGAATTGTGGGTAGGTTTGTTGTGTCACGATGTTCGGTGTCACGATGTTCTGCGTCAGACGATCTTGTTTGAGGCGAATAAGTATTGATTTTCGAAGATTGAGTAATCGGAACCGTGGTACAGTTTTGCTTCACAAAGGCTTGACTGATTGGATAAGTCAATTCATGAATCGGTCTGGCACTTAGTCTTTGGTATTGATCTGCGATCGAAGCGGTCGTCGCATAGTAATGAATTTGGTACGAGGGTACCGCGATCTCGATGTCCTCGAAAAGATCTCGCAGCGGTTCCATGTTCGGTAATTGGATTCGATATTCGGGCGGCCTGCCGGCAAACACATCAAAGTGAAATTGCATGTGCCAATTGGGTTGATAGCTTTCAGGGTTGCTCATCCAATAAGTTAGCAACCCGGCCAATTCCAAATCGTTGATCGTCGTAAAGAAAACGTGATCGGATTCGTTTAATCCCACATGACGAAAAAAGGTTTGGCAATCCCCTGCAAATGCCTTGACCGCCTGGTTTCTTCCCGAAGATTCCTGAAGATATTGCAAGCCATAATTCAAACGACCTGCCATCGCCTTTAGATTTGCAATTCGCTGTCCAAGCCATCGCCCAGTGGAACGCATCAGTGGAAAACGATCCGCCGCAACGAAGTCGCCGCCGCCAGTGTATTTCGACTCGGACCGCTCCAAGTCAGGTTGTTCAATCGTGGGTTGATGAGGCGAATGTCGCTTACCCATCCGGCCAAACCTACCGGCCGTTCTTAGGGCGATTGGTGGTTTGGAGTGCATGGCCCTTAAACCAGCCAAGAGGCTGTATTTGGAATAGGTCGTGGTGCGAAAGACGGGATGAACGCGGGCGTAATGGTCCAGCCGCGACCCGTTGGTGAACTTACGATGGCTAGCGACCACGACTTCACACTGTTGCATCGCGGCAGTTTGAGCGATCTGCAACGTGTAGTCAAAATGGTGTCCGCCAATCCCTTTCAGGGATTGATCGATAATTATTAGCCGCGACAATGCACCGTCCTTCAAAAAGCTCCCAGGCGTCGAATGAATGGTAGTGGAATTTTCGGACGATCGTCAATGTCAATGAACACGAAATAATGCCGTGTCCTAGGTGAATAAGCGTTTATGGATGGCACAGGTCTGAAGGCACCATAATTGCCGCTGGTAGTAAACCAAGTATTGATCAAGATTGAACTTGACCCTCAATTGTCAAACAGATTACAAATAAACCAAAGATTCATGGATGAACTTTTTGACAGAACCAAGCGTAGCGGGAGGGGTTCCGGTAGCGTGGTCCTGCAGAAACAGCAATCACTGTTTCGACCAACATGCAGTTAAATTTCATTGACTTGATAGTTGGCATGAATGTTAGTGACCGTCATTCACAGGGAAGTGGACTTGCAGATGACTCATACCGTAATTTTGCCTTACTTCTGCGAAGAAGAAGTGCAGCGATACAAAAAAATCGTCAGCCACATTGGCAATTTAGGCCCTCAATTGGCGGATTATAATTTTTTGCTAGCGGCCAGTCCGAAGATGGCACCTAGTGAGGAATTGGAACGCGTGTGCCAGCAAGTTGCACCCACTTTCTCTTTCCAGTGCCCGACTCAAATTTTCGGTTATCCCGAAGGCCCATCAGCGATGTTCTGGGATGCGATGGATTATGTTGATCATCGCCTGTGCCAAGACACTACTGGTTTCGCGTTATGGATGGAATCGGACATGATCCCCGTCAAGGCGGATTGGTTGGATCGATTAGATCAAGAATGGTGTTCCGAAGCAAAAACGCCCATCGTCATGGGTTGTTACGTTCCTGAATTGTACAAAAAGCGAGTGCTTCGGGAGAAGCGACTTGTCCTTCATGAACACATTAATGGAGGCGCCTGTTACCATAAGCAACTGGCTTCCATTTTACCTGGCTCGGTTCGCAGCGAGGTATTCGATATGGTGGTGTATCGCGAAGCAAAGAAGTTGGGGACCACCATTTGCAGCGAACAGATCATGTTCTCGACGGAAAGCCGAGCCCGTCGGGATGTGCTGAATCCATCTTTGGTGCTTTTGCACGGATTCATGCAAGATAAAGATCGCTTCATCGAACTATGCTGTGAAGACGTTACTAATTTTGAACTGACTACGCAGCCTTTGAACGGGCTGTTGGATGCAATCGAGAACATGCAGCGTCAAGTCAAGACCATGTGGGTCCGCCGCGGACGCCAAGCGGTACTGGAAAATATGTTCCTGGAAAAGCGGAAACTCAGTCGACAGTCAAAACGAAAAGCAGCTTAGTAGTCATCGCCCAAACGGCCTGATGACCAAGAAGGAAATTGTAGTGATCCATCCCATGCAAGTTCGCCACTTCTCGACCTTTCCCCATGGCGGCGCTGGGAACGCGGCTATCGGTATCCATCGTAGTCTGCAAAAACAAGGTATCGAGAGTCGCTTTTGCTATCTGAACAACGATGCGGATTTGAATCTAGATTCGTCCTTCTACCCCATGCAATCGTTGGAAAATCACCAGCAGCAGCAAGAGAAAACTGCGCTGAATTGGTTGAGGCCTTTCCTGGAACGGCGAACTGAAAAACGGCGTACAAAAAAGATTATTCAACAGCATCAAGCTCATCTTGATGGTAACACCCAACAGACCGAGGTGTTTTCGCAGTCCGAATTAGTTGCTCCGATCAGGGTCGACTTTTCGAAGGTGGGTTCTGAAATTATCCACCTTCATTGGACGGCGTTTTCAGTGGATTGGCCATCTTTCTTTGGTTCCATTCCGCGGTCAACGCCCATTGTGTGGACGCTGCATGATCAGAATCCTTACACAGGTGGTTGTCACTATACGACGGGCTGCGAAGAATTCACTCGTCGCTGTGGCAATTGCCCGCAAATTAGGAATCCAAGCGAGAATGATCTTAGTCGATACACACTGAGGCTAAAAGCAAAAGTCTTAGCGGGCCGACGATTACATATCACTGCGCCCAGTCAATGGATGTTGGAACAAGCCAAAAAGTCGCCAGTCTTTTCGTCGGCAAAGTCGTTTACGCATATTCCTTATGGTATCGATGCGACACAATTTGATAGTAGCATGACATCGAAAATGTCGATGACGGGACGGCGGATCCTTCCGACAATTCTGTTGGGTGCCGAAGATCTGCAGAATACTCGAAAAGGTATCGTTTACGCAATCGACGCCGTCAATAAGGCCGTTGCGATATTGGCCCAGCAGCAGCACGACGCGGCCGTTGTCTTGCAATTGTGGACCTTCGGCAAGGCTCTTGATTCCGCAATGTTGGCGAAATTAGACAAACGAATCTCGATCACGCAGTGGGGCTACTTAAGTGATCGTTCGATTCAAGGCCAGCTTTATCGTTCCGCGAATTTGTTCTTGCTGTCCTCGCTTGAAGATAATCAGCCTCAGACCGCGTTAGAATCCATGGCGTGCGGTACGCCGGTGATCGGCTTTGACGTGGGTGGAGTGCCCGAAATCATTCGGCACAACCAGTCAGGTTTGGTGGTTGCTGCAAAAGACACGACTGCGATGGCCAACGCCGCCGTCAAAATCCTTTTGGATCCGCAACTGGCACGCCGTTTTTCACTGCAGGGCAAGAGGATCGTCGAATCAGAATTTACGATCCCAAAGCAGGCTCAACAGTACGAAAAACTATACCGATCCATTGTTGATCCGCAATTTCCCCAACGGCACAGGCCCAATAAGCCTCACGTCGAAGTAGGTCTTGCAAACGTTCATTCGAATTCAGTGTCAACCAAGCTTGCGATGAAAGACTCAGCCCCGCACACAACCGCGTCGCGTCGCGTGGGTTAATTCGGCTGAGAATGTTCAGTTGGCTAACGCGGATCGCTTGGCAAGCTAGGTCCTAGCTTGCTACCGTCGGTGACAACATTGCTGTCAGCACGGCAGGTTGGTCGGCTGTAAGAGAAATCATAGCCACTCAGGACGTTTGTAAGGTAAGTCAAAGCATGTCATTTGAAGTCCCCATTCTACTTTGCATTTTCAATCGTCCAACACTTACTCAACAGGTCTTTTCACAAATCGCCAAGCAAAAACCGAAGCGACTCTTGATCATTGCCGACGGGCCTCGAATTCAGAATCTACAGGATGTCGAATTGGTGGCTAAAACTCGCGAAATCGTCAGCCAAGTTGATTGGCAGTGCGAGGTTTCTACCAACTTTAGTGCACAAAATTTGGGCTGTCGGCAAAGAATGGCCACGGGTATCAGTTGGGCATTTGACCTAGAACAGCAACTCATTGTATTAGAAGATGATTGCCTACCTGACGATCGCTTCTTTGACTATTGCCAGTCGATGTTGGAAGCATATGAAAATGACCCTCGAGTTGGCATGATTTGTGGCGACCAATTTTTGTCCCGAGTGCAAAGTAAAACCGACTCCTATTTTTCAAAATACCCGTTCGTTTGGGGGTGGGCTAGTTGGCGTCGCGCGTGGAAGTTTTATGACTTGGACATGGAAAACTGGAAGCATCGTCGCGTTGGAGATTGGTTGGAAGAAAGAAGTTGCAACCATCAAGAGCACGCTTACTGGCGATCGATTTTTCAGAAACAAGCAGATGGTGAAATCGATACTTGGGACTATTCTTGGATCTTTAATTGCTGGGACAACGACTTACTTTCGATTCACCCCAAGCACAACTTGGTTTCGAATATTGGGTTTGGATCCGACGCAACGCACACAACTGACGCCGCATCGGCGATTGCGAATTTGCCGACGATCAGCAGTACCCTTGATTCAACTAGCGACCCACTAACTGTCGCTTGGCATCCGCGGCAGATCCAGTCGAATGTTTCTAGCATTGGAAACATCACAAGTAGATGCCCAGAAACCAATTGGCCGTCCACACCGGATCTGGTTGCGGCGGATTCCGAAATCGACCGACAGCTATTCTTGAATGTCTTCCAACCGACAACACCGGACCCATCATCCGTACCCAAGCGCCGTTCTAAGATTCGGAAACTGTTGGACTGGTTGGGTAGGCTGCAAGCCGCTTCCAGTTTCTAGCGTTGAAGTGATGGGTGAATTCTCAGCAGTGATTGTTTAAACTCGGCCGTAAACTTCGGAGGCATGCACTTGGGATTTAAATGGAAGCTTCATTGAATTAATTAATTGCGTTGATTCCAGGTGATTCGGGAACGATGTTCGCCGAAAATTTGACGTTTTTCACCGTCCCGGTATCAGTCACCACTCGAAGCGTTGACGTGATGAGGCCAGTTTCTGAGCCCGCAGTAAATACGACCGCGATTCGATGTAATTTCTTTTGCCCTACTGGCTTGGTAACAACAACATCGGAACAGGGGCAATCGACTTCTTTGATTGTACATCCTTGATCGGATCGGACTAGAACATGTTTCACAACCCGTTGCCCAGGCTTAACCTCGCCCAAATCCAAAGCGATCGGCGTAATTTGGATGGGAGAAACGATGTTGGCCTCCAAGTTGACCGAGATCTGTCTATCACCAGGATCGTTGGTCACCAAAATCAACTCGGCTTGATTAACACCTATTTCGGCACCGGGTAGCAAACGAGCGGTCAATGAATAGCTAACCAAGTCGCGACTTCTAAACAATTCTTTCTTGCTAACGCGAACGTTAGGGTAGGCGCTTTGAACATCAGCAATTTGCCAATCGGATTTGCCTCCACGATAATCAATCTGAATGACTTTTTGGGGTTGAGACCCTTCGGACACGGAACCAAAATTCAGATTGCCCGGTTGCAAGACAATGTCGCTTCTAATGAAGCCCGTGACTTTTAGTTGGACTTCCGCTGGGTAGGGACGATCGATCATTACGGTGATGGTAGCGCTGCGACTACCAACGAATCGGTCCGAGTTGTACTTGGCGACTACGAAAGCGGTTTCGTGACTTTTCAAAACCGTCGAGGTAATCGAAGGGGTGGTACAACCGCAACTGGAGCGTACGCCACGAATCACCACGTCGTCTTTGTAGAGATTCTTGAATTCGAATTTGTAGACCGTGTCGGCATTTTTGGCTACCATCCCAAAGTCGTACTCGCGATCGGCAAACATATCGTTCGCCCATTTCTGTCCGTAGCAAGGCAACGCACTGAACGCGCCGCAGCACAGGATCAGAATGAACGTCAATCGATTTGGTCTAAACACGCCTAGTTCCTAAACTCAACAGTATCGAAACATATTCAACGGTCTCGTGGGCGACTCTGTTTCTCAATACTACCAATGTTCCCAGCCCAAAGGTAGCAAACAAATCAGCGTTATCATTCCACAGCCTTGAATTGATAACGCTGCCACAAAATTCAGCCCAACGACGTAACATTCACCCCAGTTCTGCCCACTGCCCGGCTCGAAATCAACTTCCGAAATCGAAAATACCAAAATTCCAACCAATGCGATCTAAACATGCCAACGCCGCACCAAACCGGGGAGGCCGAAACATCACTTTCAGTCTATCGACGGGAATTAACCTATTACTCCGCAAAAATAACGCCCCAGGAAGCTTACTTCCACAATGCTATCACATTACGACCGGTCCAGCTTACCTGAACGGAACGTTGGCCTACGGGTTAACGGCGGTGAAATTACCTTTGCTCATATTTCTTGGTTCTCGTTCACGGTTGAGTTGTTAATGAGTGAGCAGTTTTTTGGGGTATTGCCTCGGGCGTTGCTTCTATTTTTGACTTCGCCGCAAATTTATTGTCGGTCGGCCTGCGGACGTTGAATTCACTAGGTCCCCTTGCTTGGAGTGATAAAATGAACACGTTATCCTGTCGCTTCGGGGATGAACTGATCGCCGGCTAAGCCAAACCAGGTCCAAGTCGAAATTGACTTGAAATCTCCGAGCCCGAGATGGAGCCCGAGATGGAGGGTAGCGGAATTCAATCCCATGGTCTGCCCAGTTTTGCCTCAAACC
>JBDNHU010000507.1:0-6973 GCA_041688615.1 Mariniblastus sp.
AAAAGAAGGGTTGCAGCTTTCCCGTCTGGCTTAGTGTTTTCCAGACGACTTCAATCGGTGCGTTGATGATCACCTGGTGCGACTGTTTGCTTGTCTATGCATGTCAGTATTCCTGAATCATTTGACTAGATAATTAATTGACCACCGTCGGCTTTGATGAAGCCCATATTCGATCGGGTGTCGTTAAGACTTGATCCGCCGATTTAGAATGGTATCCAGAGTTTCTGCTTAATTAGGCAGTTGGAACTTCAATCGACATCGTCTGGGGGTAATGACAACCCGAGCGGCAAGTAGAAATTTGTGCAGGCCTTTTGGGATTACTTTGTTGAGCAAATATATTTTTAGAATTTGGCAAACCGAATCGGATCAGGTGCGACCCAGATGGGAAAGCAAGTGGAGTACAAATGCAACGAACAACCAAAGAGATTGAACAGGAGTTGCTGGTGCTGCAGGCACAATCGGGGGATCGGAAGGCTCTACATAAGATCGTCGAGTGTTGGCATCCTCGCCTGTTGCGTCACGCTTTATTCCTAACAAAACGCAGTGAAGTTGCCGCCGAAGCAGTTCAAGACGCTTGGATATCGGTGATCAAGAGCCTGCGGCAGTTGCGAGATCCGGCGTCATTCAAGGCGTGGGTTTTTCGAATTGTTCAAAACCGAGCGATGGACCTGATGCGTCGCGAATCACGAAAACGCAGTGCGTTGGTGAATATGGTTAATCAGTCGGCGGTGGCGGAAACGCGACCACGAAACGAAAAGGCTTTCGATTCAAATACTTTGCGGGCCGCAATTGAAAGCTTAACTTCGGAACTTCAGAACGTGTTGCGTCTGTACTACACCGAAGAAATGTCGGTAAAAGAAGTATCGCATGTGATAGGAATTGCTGAAGGAACGGTCAAGCATCGATTGTTTCGAGCACGTCAGCAATTAAAGACACTTTTGACTATTGAGGAGCAGGATGATGAAAGAGAAAGAGATTGATAGCTTGATTCGCGACGCATTGTCGGAAAAAGAAACCGAACAGTTTGACGCGATGAATATCGAACCGTCGATATTTCAATTGGCAATGAAGACGTTTCAAGGTCGAAACCGTTGGGTTACCGCGATTGCCGTCTTTGCGTCCTTGTTGTTTATCGGGACAGGCGCCTATTCAGGTTGGGTCTTTTTTGAAACACCACCAGGTGACGTCAAGACCTTGATCGTTTGGGCTGCGGCGTTCTTCTTTAGTCTTATCGCGGTATCGATGATGAAAATCTGGTCGTGGATGGAAATTGAAAAATACTCGACGGTCCGAGAGATCAAGCGATTGGAATTGCAGGTGGCTCTTTTGTCACAATCGATTCGTCAAAACCAGGAAACGACAACCGCCAGCAAGTGATAGAGACCCGTTTATCCGTTGGCAGTGACTTTCGGGACCAAGCGAAACGCTGGCAGTACTTAAGCGTGGTAGACTTGATCAGGTCTGTTTGATTTCCTAATTTTCATGAATGTCAAGCAAGGTGATACGGTCGTGTCTATCGCTTTATCGAAAGACATGTCTAAAAGTTTACCCGGTATGATGGAAGAAGTTGCATTGTCTTTGGGTGATATGAGTACGGGCGTCGTTTCGCTTGGTTAGCGGACAAGAGTCTGTTTTTAGGATTTAACTTTATGGTTCCATTGCCAGCAATTTGCACACCGTTGTGGTCGCTTTTAATCGTTACACTTTCCTTGTTGGTTACTGGAACCTTGTTGGTTGCTGGCACCTTGTTTGCCGACGAAGGGGCGACACCCTGGTCCAATCATATTCGAAGTATCGTTGTTAAGGCGGTTCCGGTAATCGTTGAAAGCGGCGAAGATTGGATGGCACAAAAAGATTATCTTTCGTGTCACCGAGTTTCGTTTACGGTCTGGTCTTTGAATCGGGCAGCGGAGAACGGAGTCTCTATTGATTTCCAGAATGCGGCGGAAACCAGTGACTGGGCTACAGACTGGAAGAACATTGCGAATCCAAAGAATCGTCAAGACGCACAACGCGAACAGACGTTGTCTGGCGAATCTGACACGGCGGCCCAATTGCTAATCGGCCGACCTCGCTTGAGTGCCGACAAGCAGGCGCCTGAATGGATCGCGATCTACGAAGATTCATTGATTTCTGGCCAGCAAGCGGATGGATCATGGAATGCGGCAGGTCAACTTCCATTGCGAAAGCGTCCTGTTGCTGAAACTCGTGAAGTGACCACCATGTGGTCACTAATTGCCCTGGCCACCACTTCGAAAACCAATATTGTTCACAAAGATTACTTTGCCAAAGCGTCAAAGTCGTTGGATTCTGGGTTGCAGGGGCAGTCAACCGAATGGCGGGCGACAAAGCTGCTCCTGGCCAAGGCGATTGGTGATGCTACAGCGGTCCGACGGTGGAAAGCAGCGCTGCTGGAGGTGCAAATGAAGATGGTGGTTGGGGTTGGTTGGTTAAGGACGACAGTAATGCGTTGGGCACTGGCATCGCCCTGTTTGCCCTCGGTCGCATGGGCGTGAAGGCAGCACAACCGTATGTGGACTTACACCGCTGTCGAGTGTTTGCCCTCGGTCGCATGGGCGTGAAGGCAGAAGATAAGTCTGTGCAAGACGCTGTTGATTTTCTCACCAACAGTCAATCCAACGAAGGGTCGTGGGCTGTCAAAGGGACGAAACAGGCCGCCGGGAATCGCGTCACCGAAACCGCATCGTACTGGGGAACCTGTTGGGTCGTGATCGGGCTAATGGAAATTCTGAACAACGAACCCTAGTCTGTTTCGGCTTCAGCATGCTGGGAACTTGGAAGTTCGCAGTACGCTTTGACAGCGTCCATGTCTTGTTGGACGAAGTTGTCGACCATGCTTATGATCATTGGCGTAACGAAGTGAGCCATCAAAGAATGCGGCTTGGCATCCATTTGCACGTTCATTTTAACTCGGTCGCCATTGATTTCGACTTGAAACGTTGTGTCCCAAAGAGTGCCACCCATGTCCGATACAATACGGATATGTTGACTTTCTACCAGTTGGATCACCTCAAGTTCGGTAGTCGCTTCTTTGCCGTTCAGCAAGCGAGTCTCTAAGAAACGAGTCCCGACGCCATATTTTTGTTCGCTTAGAAATTTTATTTTTGTAATCGAGGGTACGACTTTTTGAAACCGTTCGACGGTTGCAAGAGTCTTGAAAACCAATTCGATTGGAGCGTCGATCGATCTTGTTGAATGAACGATGTAAGCTTTTGGGCCGGCAGTGATCATGCCTACGAAGCCAAATACTGCCCAACCCAGGGCGCTAGATACTGCGAACCCTATTGGATGCGGAATCAGACTTAAGTTAATTACCGTACCCACCGCGAAAAACGCCCAGACAACTAGGCTAGGGGTAAGGCTTCGGTCCGGTGCCAATCGCCTCGCCACAAACGTGCCCGTGAAAAATCCACAGGCCTCGGACGTTAATACGATTAACAGCGCCAAGATCGGAAACGAATTGATCCATTGGGTCATCGCTGCAAGGTTGTTCGTATCTAATCCTTCCGGCATTTTGTAGAACTGTGAATTGATCCATTGAATTGCCGTCATGGCAACACCGCCTGCCACCATTCCGCCAATGACCGCGCCAGTGTGGTGAAGTGTTTTCATTTCCGTCCTTGATTGGAGACTGGGCAAGACTGAATTTATCTTGCTCAAGGGATCGATGTGAATCTGATTTTCTTTAAATAGGTTAATTGATTTTCCAGCTGCGGGGTGCGCGGCTAAGAGCAGCAACCCATGATTCTATGGGTCGCAGTCACGAAGTTACCGTTTCAATAGTTGGAGTAGTCCGCCGGAAATAAGAGTCGAGAGGTTTGCCAATACTTGCGGGGTTGCTAGGCCGCCGGGCGAAGCCAGATAGCGGGGCGTCCAAACGGGGGCGAATTTTTCTTTGTAGCTTCGCAGTCCTTTGAAATTGTAAAAGTGTTCGCCATGCAAGTAAATCAGCGAAGAGACACGATTCCAAGTTGGGCTGAGTCTGCGGGATTCTACTCCAGCCAACGGTGCCATGCCTAGATTAAACCACTGATAACCTTCACTTTTGCCCCACAATAGAAGTTCAGCGAATAGGTATTCCATGACACCATTGGCCGAATCAGGCACGTGTCGCATCAAGTCAATAGACAGCTCTTCTTTGTCAGCTGCGTACCAAAGGTTCGCGAAGGCCAGCAAGCGTTCTTCTTGGTAGACCAATGCAAAATCGTTCCGCATCAAGTAGTCTTCGTCGAAGGAGCCTAGTGAAAACTGTTTTTCACCCACAGATTTTTGCTTCAACCAGGCGTCTGATATTGCTTTGAATTCAGGTAACAGGAGACCGGCTTCGGGTTGCCGGACAATGCGAAACTGTAAGCCCTGGTCGGCGCCTTTTCGTAATGATCGACGTAAGTCTTTTCTGGCGTTACCTTCTAGGCTAAAGTCCGATAAGGGGATTCTTGCGTCTTCGCCAATCTTTACGATAGACAGCCCCATCTCGATGTAGCGGCTAAATTGTTTTTCTTCGACTTGGTAGAACACCGTCAGGACTCCTGCGGCGTCACATGCTTCACGAAATCGCCAAGCGGCATCGTTTCGCGATGACTCGGCACCCACGGGATCACCCATTGCGATCCAGCTTCCACCTTGGCAGCCAAACATCACAAATGCTTTGCGATCCTGGCTGAAGATAAATCGCTTGTCACCCAACAATGCCAAATTCGAATTCGTGGAGCGATCGGTCACGACAATACGCTGGACTTCTTGCAATTGTTCATCGTGGGCAACGTCGGGAGGAGTTGCGCGTGGCCGAAATAATTGCAGTGTTGCCAAAAGTGACAAGACCATCGCAGCGGCAACCAAGCCGCGTAGCGATCTGGGTGCATCTGCATGATAAGCAAAGCTCCACCACAAGTCATCTTGATATTCCACGTGCTGATAAGCAAATAGTACCAGCCAAGTCATTAAGCCAACGACCATCAGCAGCATGGCGATCCAGCCAAGACTGGCAGTTCCTAACCAGAGACGACCGGTCCGGTAAAAGTAAGATCGACATGGTAGTAAGGCTAGGCACAAAAAAGCCAAAATCGCAGCTTCTTCGTAGTCGAAGCCTTTTGCCAGAGAAAAGATCGCTCCAAATCCCAACAGTAGGATCGATAGCCACCAGGCAAGATCAATGCGGCGTTGTAGGCCTCGCGCTAGAATCAGCAACATGGCCCCGGCAACGCTACCCAGGAAATGGGAAATTTCGACCACGGGTAGCGGCAAGAGGTTGCGGACTAAACCCATTCGTCCTTGATCCGATGGCAAAGCACCCGAAGCCAACAATAGGATTCCAGCGATAAAGACCGCTCCGGTGATCAAACGAGGGCCTATCAGATTCGTCCACGTCATTGCTTGTTCGGTTATCAGGCGGGCGGATCTACTGTGCTGCTTTAATGATGCAATTGCAAGGCCGCCAACCGCTAGAATCAGTGGTGCTACATAGTAGATCAAACGAAAAGCTAATAATGACGCAACCAGTTGATGTGAGGCATTGGGTAACATGCCGGTTAGCACAAGTTCAAAAACGCCTAGCCCCCCAGGAACGTGACTTAGGTGACCAATCACAATTGCCAAAATGAAGATTCCCATAAAGGTCGCAAAATCGACGCCGATATTCGCAGGCAACAACACGTACAGTGTGGAAGCGGCGAGTAAAAAGTCGATGGCAGACAGGATGGCTTGAGCGACCGCGATTGGCAGTCTTGGCGGTTGAAGGTTAATGCTAAATAGATGGATCGGCGTTCGGAACCAAAAGCAACTGCCAAACAGCAAAATCGAAATCGCTAACAAGCAGCAACCCAAACCAAGACTATTGGAAATCGGAAGGTGAAATCTTGGTGGAATAGGGAACTGGAATCCAGTGAATAGGATTCCGGCTAAAGTGATCAATCCAATCCAAAATGCGAATGAAATTAAGAAAAGTAAGCGAACCAACTCCTTCGGCTGCATGCCCCACGCGGAGTAAAGTCGAACTCGAATCGGAGTGCCACCCAAGAGGGTGCCCAATGAGTTGGAAAATGCATACGACAGCAGCGAGACAGTCGCAATCTTTTTGCCGCTAATTGGAAACCCGATCGATTTGATGGCCAGCCAGTCATAGCCAATCATCACCAGGTAGTTGAGTGCCGTTAATAAGACTGCTGCCGCAACCCCAATGGAGGATAGGGAACGTACGCTGTCGCCGATCTGTTTTATCGAGTGCCCTTTAAATTCAAAACGCAATAAAACAAAGGCTGCGATAAATACAACGACGGTAATCGTCGGTTGCATCCACGGGGAAATCAGCGTCCACAAACGATAAAGTTTTGGTGGTGTGAAGTTTTGCCGAAAATTGTCTGGGGGTATCATTAAGGCGACCGCAAAAGTGCCAAGGGAAGCATCGGGAATTCAGAGGTTGGGCAAGTTTACTTGCGTCCCAGTTCCTCAAGTAGATCGGTTTGGACTTGTTGAATTTCCAGCAATCGTTGCCATTGATGAGTCAGCAGTAAATCCATTTTGGCATGAAGGTGGCGAATTTCTAATTCTGCCTTTAGGTTCACTCGATAGTCGTTCTCCGCTTGCAAGCGATCTTTTGCCTGTTGCCGGTTTTGGCTCATCATAATCACAGGTGCTTGAATCGCAGCTAAACAAGACAAAACCAAGTTCAGAAGAATGAAAGGGAACACATCAAATGGTTTGCTAAGCAAGCCAATCGAATTGACCATAATCCAAACCAGTAAAATCGTGCCAAACAAGATGATGAATCGCCAACTACCGCCAAACGTTGCGACTTTGTCAGCTAGTTTCTCACCACCCTCTGTGCCAAGATAGCTGAGACAACATTGAAGTTTCTAATTAAGCTTGAGGGCTTGGAGAACTTTGATGTCAGATCCTGGAAAAAAAGCAGATAAAATATCGTCGGAAGTATCGGAACGTGCCACTCGCCGCCGTT
>JBDNHU010000508.1:0-4760 GCA_041688615.1 Mariniblastus sp.
GAGTGATTGCCTTTGCTGCGGCTGCTTCTGTCTTATTGACGATCGTAGGCCTTAACTGGCGATTGTTTGTTGGCGATGGAGCAAGTCCATTGAACCAGTCGATTGCTGGTTCTTCAAAATCGGCGCGGTCTAACGATCGGCAGCATCGGGCGGCTGGCGTCCAAAATAAGAATGTGGACTTAATCGAAATTGCGGCGAAGGTCGATCAATCGGCAATCGCATTTGATCAGGGATGGCACCGTTTGGCGTCCAGCCGAATCACTGCCCATCAGATTCCGGGCATTCAACCTGCGGTCTATCCGCTGACAGGCGTTGTCGAAGCATTACGAGAAAGCTTGATCGCGCGTCATGATTCGGGGCAAGCGTCGGGTTTTCGTTGGTAGATTAACCGGACATTCGGGCACAATGGACATTCGGGCACAATGGACATTCGGGCACAATGGACATTCGGGCACAATGAACATTCGGGCACAATGAACATTCGGGCACAATGAACATTCGGGCACAATGAACATTCGGGCACAATGAACATTCGGGCACAATGAACATTCGGGCACAATGAACATTCCGCGGGGTAGATCATCCTGGGTTGTCTTTGCTGCAAGATTCCGGCACCGAGTTCCGGGCATGGCTTTGCACCCACTCTTTTGCCATAGTCTGATTTTTGCAACGACCGTTTTGGCATCTGTGGCTTGCCTTGTCACAACCGTTGCAACCGTCCAGCTTTCGCTAAGTGTTGCATTTTTTCATCATCAATTTCCTGCAACCGTAAAACCTCCATGTATGTTTCCTAGGTTCGCTAATCGAACTTTCTTAACTAGGTCGCATAGGTCCAACGGAGATACGGTTTATGGCAAAGAAATCTGAAGAATTGCAAAAGTTGAATGAGACCGGCCGCCGGACAGTAGATGAACGACGAGTTACCGAAACAAACGAATTTGCAGGTTCCGACGGACGCGAACTTGGCAAACGCCGACGACAAATCGACCCTACCACATGCGAACGAGACTATTCGGAAGATGAAATTGAGTTCATGCGAGCGATGGACGAATACAAACGCAAGAATCGGCGAATGTTTCCCACCTGTAGTGAGATGCTAGAAGTGCTTAGGGAATTGGGTTACCAGAAGGTATCCGAACAGCTGAACGCAAACGAAGCGTCGTTCGCTGGTGAATCCGAGGCAGCGAACTAGTAGAGGGCCGCTGTTCTATCCGCACATGAGGTGGGTCGCCGTGTCAGGCGAACACCAGGATTAGTCTGTCTAGCATAGTAGAACGTTCAATAGAAATAATGATGGCGTCCTTGGTTCAATTGGATCAAGCCGCCATTCTTTTTTGGCCCGAGCCAAAGGGATCATTCTGATTCATCGCGTTGAGGTTCGTCCGAACCGAAGTCTGTCCAAGTCATTGGCCTCCGTCGAAACGGTTCAATTCGTAGGACAATTTCGCCATTTTGGAAAATTCGAACCGTTCCCGAAGATTCGCTGACGACGATGGCCACGCTGTTGGTATTCTTACTGATCGCTGCCCCGGCCCAATGGCGAGAGCCCAGGCCATGAGATAACATTAATTCAACTGGGGCGGTGTCAATAATGCGAGAAGCCCCTTCCACCGTGCCGTCGGAAGCGACAACAAAGGCACCATCTAGTTGGGCCAGTTCTTTCAACCACTCGCGAACGCGGGTGTCTGCAATGTTTCGTTCCTTGCGGCGGTAACCTCGAGTCAATTCGAAGCTGGTTGGATGGCTTTGTTCCATCACTTTGCGATGATCCCCAACCACAAACATCGTCCCGACCGGCTTTCCTTCGCGTCCTTCTCGGCCGATATCAATCGCTAGGTCTACCACAGCCTTCAAGATGTCCAAGGGGACTGTGGATTCAATCGATTGAAGATCACGAGTCGTCAAACGACCCAAGTGTTCATCTAGTTGGACAAGTGAGATGGAATCCAATCGATCGATGTCAAAGGCACTGTACAGGGCAACAACATCCGTGCCCTGGCGAAACATTTCGTCCGCAACTCCCGCAAGTAACGCGTTTGACATTTGCTCCTGAATGGATGCTTCGGCGGTGGTCAGTTCAATCACATCGAATTTGTGGATGGTGGCGTGCTCGATAACCTCTGGATTAAAAGTCGCGATGACGACTCGAAAATGGCCCGCCACTTTCCTTAGACCCTCCCAATCATTTCCGATTGGCATCATCAATAAAATAGAGGCAGATTCCGTTTCCGTAGCAAGTTGTTTTGCCGTTTCGAAAATTCGATAGAAGTGCTTTGAAAAACGGTGAAATTTCATGCGAACAATCAAGTGAAGGTGTCAATGGCGAGTTGTACAAGTTGGCTTCTTACCAATCTAGATTCGATCGCCCTTTCTGGCAAGGATTCTGCCTGGACTTCAAACCACAATTTTCGACAATCAAAGAACTCGGCAAAAATCTTCATGGGCCGGAATGGGTGCTTTACTTCGTCGTTCACCGGGTCGATCTGAAGTTGATGGTGTTTTGAAATGCTTCGCCGGTTTCCCAACTGGTTCTAAAAGGGGCACCACCGATTCAGAAGTTCAGGCCGGTGGCCGAGTTGACTTTGGTTTGATCAAGTCTGTTGTCTTGGTTTTCGCGACAAGGGTTTGCATTGACTGCCCAACGCTAGACTTTGACGGCTCTACTCAACAGAAGCTCCGTTTGAATCTTAGAATTCAACCGCGTTGGGTTGCGGTTCCGATTCGGGATCAATTTTCTGCCTGTGATCGCTCGAGACCGGCACTGGATTTTGATCTTCATCAGAATCCTTCGAGGGCTGATTCGAGTCCAGATTGGACGCAATTCGGGTGTCCTGGGCTTGGATCAAACCTTGTAGGCGCGCCTTGTACAATCGCAACGACCGCAAGGCATGGGCGCGAGGCCCAATCGACCATTCTTGCCCCGCCTCAATTTTCAGCAGTTCGGACAAAAATGAAACCGAACGAATGATCCGAGGATCCAAAAGTTGTTCGTCCGAGAGCGAAACTGCCAGCCACTCCAACACATGTCCGGTTGTTTGCATCCAGCGTTGCGGATCGCGCAGTGCGCCTCGGCTTTCAAACCATTCGGAACTGAAGCTTCCATCCGGGTTGAACAGTGTCAACGCATACTGTTGGTAGTCATCGATGTAGGTACTGGCGATCTCCCAAGTGCCGGTCAACGATTCTCCAGAAGCCAGGCGTCGCTTTAGTGCCAAGCTGATAGCCATCAATCGATGGGTGCCACCGCAGGTGACCTTATTGATCGGTTGGGCAATTTCTTCCCGCAAAAGTCGCTCGACACTCCATTGGGTTCCGTCATTCGCAGTCCAAGTGGCATCAGCCGTTAGGTAGAAATTTAATCCGATCAATTTGAACGTTAATTCCGAGTCCGTTTCGCATGTGGCTTTCTCATATTCCACAAGGTCGGATACGGTAAACTTTTGCCCTTGGCAAATAATCTCCTGCTGGATGTCGATATTGTTTTGTGCAAGGATTGCTAAGAATTGACCTGGATGTCCTTGCAGCCCAGGGCCCTGCCGCGGAGTTAGATTGCCATCGTCAAGTTCCAGCATCTTTACGCCCTTAAGCGTTTTGTTTTCGCAGAGGGATGCGATCGCATTGTAGGGCTTACCGTCGACCAGGATCTCGCCGTCTAAACCCCAAGCCAAGGTCGCATGCATCACTCCCCAAGGGCTTCTATTTTCCGAAGTGTCCCAAACATTAACTTGTTGGATAAGGGCTTGATCGATCGAGAGAGTCAGTCGCTGAAGATTTTCGATGCTGGTTGACAGATCAGTATCGGAAACCTTGGTCAAAGCGACCGTGGCCTGCGTTAATAACTTACTGGCCGAAGCGGAAGAGTCAGATGTCGAAGGTGTCGATCGATTTTGATCCGTTTTGGAGTCGCGGAAATGCCGCCCGCGAAAGCGACCTTGGCCGAAGCAAAACGGTACCGCAAAACTCATTAGTAAGCTGAAAACGATGATGTTCGTCAGGATAGAATGGCGGTTCAAAGCGATCATGAATCTGGCTGGTACTTGAAGAAAGGCAGATGGATTAGTTAGCAGGCCAACGGGAACCACTGGTCAGCGGATCCAATTGCACGGGTGGCCCAACCTGCACTAACTCTATGATTCGACTGGAATGCTTCGCAACTTGCTATCATCGGTCGCAAGCCGAAAGATCCGATTTTCAAGTGCAATTGAATTGATCCGCACATCACGCTTGACTCGAAAACTTTGACACTACCAGCGTTACAATACTACAAGTGGTGAGGATCTTTAGTCCAATTTTCAATTTTTGCTGGTCTAGCAAAGGCATAGTCAATCACGAGCCACTTTCCAGGCGCCAATTTTCTGAAGCTTAGCTTTACTTTGATCGGTGGCGTCTGCATGGCCGGCCCAGTTTCGCCCTGACGCATCGAAGCGGTGCCCATAAATTCGATTGTGGCATTGGTTTGCCCATTTGCCTGAGTGATTATCGGGTCTTTGGACAGCCCGCTTACTCCACAACCGTTAAACACATAGCGTTTTAGCAAGTTTTTAGCATCGTTCTGTAAGCCAAGGCTGGGATCAACCTGCGTCGCTAATTCGTCAATCTTGTTTTCACGAACCAACTGAGCATAATCATAGACCGTGCGATAAAGCGATTCTCGGTCAGTTTCGTAAGACCGTTCTAGGAACAACCAGCCAGTGAACGCAGCGATACAGAGTCCCGTCGTGATCAACCATTTTGTTTCGCCGAAGTTGTACCAAAACATC
>JBDNHU010000509.1:0-22049 GCA_041688615.1 Mariniblastus sp.
CGCTTCAAGTGTGTCGTTGCCAATAACTTCGTCAAGGCATAATTGAGTTTGAGTTTCAGGCATCGTGGACTCGGCAATCTAGAGTGATGGAGACGCTTCGACGAATCATAGGACGTGAACGATTGGGGATTCTTGGAATTTTCGAAACCTTATCTCATTGGAGAACATTCTTACATTTTGCTGATACGATCGTTGCAACCGATCTTTTGGTCTTGAGGGGTGCTTGGGGGGGGCTGTGGTGTTTTGGCAACATCAGTCCTTTTTCGGAATCTGGGAATTGTAATAGCGTTACTAATTCCCACTTCCGTTGACCGAGTACCTCAGATAATGATTACCCATTTCCGCAGGAAAGTAGGCTTTGCCGTTTACGGAATGCGACGATATTTCGGATCGCTGACCTCGGGGGTGGCCTTTGCTATTTTAGCAATGTTGTCCACGACGCTTCTAAGTCTTTCTCAACTGGAGTCCAATGAATCGAGCCAGGCGAACGCTTGGGGGGTGAAAACGACTGCAGGCACGGGCAATGTAAAACGAATCCTGGCTGCGCCGGACGCTGGGAAAAAGCCTGTGATTGGATCGACGTTCTACCGGAATTTGAAATTGCAACCGCAGTCAAAATCGATTCCAACACAAAACGGTTTTCTCTACACGTACGTCCCTTTCCCGCAGCAGTACGAAGGCAAGGAGATGAAGGCATCGCTGACAGGTCGGATCGCGGGGCAATCCACTTCAAAGGTGTCCGTTTGTGTAGCAAGTCAAAAACGATCGACGGGAGCCAATGGCTTGCTTTGGAGTAACCTTGTTGCTTGGTTTGACCGTGAAGCATTTAACCGCGAATCTAATGTGCTGGGCGGAGAGAGCGGCAAGGCCAGCGGAGAAGTTTCTGCCGCTCTAGGAATTGGCAGATCATCGCACGATGCCAATGACCTAAATCAAGGTTGGCGTTATGGTAGAACGGGTTGGGTCAAGTTGCAAAATGAGGTAGGAGTTCAGCCGCTGGCACTGACTTGGGTGCAACGACTTTCCCCATTGTTTTGGGCCTCGCTTTTGTGGGCCTTCGCAACCGCCCTGCTGGTGTGGGCGTCGTAAATCACTCAAGAATCTCGGGATGTCTACGCCAGAGTGTTCCGATCGATTTCAGGTTTAAGGCAAGTCGCCGCTGCTTAGATCAATCTAGAAATCGCCGCCAGCAAGTTCTTCCCAAGCGGCAATCAAAAGGTTTGCGGACCGTTCAATTTCCGCATCGGTGGTGTACCAGCCGACACTTAGTCGAACGGTGCCAGACGCTTTTTTCTCACTTAGTCCCAGGTTTTCTAGCGTTGCGGATCTTGCAGCCGAACCGCTGTGGCAAGCCGATCCGGTTGATGCACAGACTTCGGGGGCACGCTGTAATAATTGATGTCCTTGAACATCAGGGAACACCACGCTTAACGTATTGGGCAAGCGTTCAGCAGCCAGACCATTGACTAATAGACCTGGAATGTGACTGGTTAGCTGTGTCTGCAAGCGATCTCGTAAGAGTGTCATGCGACTGATCGACGCCGCCAAATGCTTACTGACCAAGCGGCATGCCCGTCCCATTCCAACGATGCTGGCTACATTTTCAGTGCCCGGGCGCAAGCCGCGCTCGTGCCCGGCACCTTGCATAAACGGGTGGACTTCCGTGCCAAACCGAACATAGAGTGCACCGACGCCTTTGGGCGCATAGAATTTATGGCCGGCGATTGCCAACATGTCGACACCCAAGTCGTCGACCGTCGTGGGGATTTTCCCAAAGCTTTGCGAACCATCCGAGTGAAAAATGACTTCTCGATCTTGTAGGATTTCCGCAATTTCCGCCAGCGGTTGGATGACTCCGGTTTCATTGTTGGCATGCATGATTGAAACCAATTTGGTATCGGTTCGCAACGCCGCTTGGATGTCTTCAGTTGAAACAACACCGTTGCGATTGGTTGGAAGCCGAGTCACTTCGAAGCCTAGATTTTCCAAGAAACGAATTGGCGCCAGAACGGCCGGATGTTCAATCTGGCTTGTGATGATATGGCCACTGATCTCAGGTACGTTAGAAATCAGGCTGCCGATGATGGCTAGATTATTGCTTTCGGTTCCACCGCTGGTAAAGAAAATTTCATCGCGATCGGCACCCAAGGCGGCTGCCACATGCATCCGCGCATCTTCCATTGCTTCTAATGCCGCCCTGCCAAAACTGTGGCTACTAGAAGGGTTTCCAAAGTGTTCGGCCAAGAAAGGCAGCATTGCCTCTTGGACGACCGGTGCCAAAGGAGTGGTCGCATTGTGGTCCAAGTAGATCGGTTTCACGGCAATGTCTCGAGGGCAAGCGTTGAGTGGATTAGTCCGTATCTCTCCTTTTATCTTACTGCACGTCTTATGCGGTGTTTAGGTGTGCTCAATTCAATCTTCGACAACACGAGGGAATGGGCCACCCAAAGAATCAAATCGGGCAAGTGAAGAAGGCTTTCACGGCGGAAACTCGCGCGATCAACGATACGAGAAAAAGCAAAGAAAAGTGGCGGCGCAAAAGAAAAGGCCATGCCCAAGAGTGGGAATGGCCTCTGTCCATTCGCTTCCAGACGGCAAGCCTCAATTGCCCTCAAGTCTTCGGGCAATCGCTTCGGCTGGGATGGAAATCACTTTTGTATTGGCGACCAAGTCGGTTCTTAATATATCCACAGGCTTTTCACTTACCGTCCAGCTAAACTGCACGATATAAGCACCCACTTGGATGCCCTGCCCTTCGTACTGAGGCGGCCAGAAATCTTCAGACCTAGTCAACAAAGTGCGCGCTAACAAGCGAGTGGCGCGGCCCGAAAATCCTCCCAATGCCATTTCCAGTCGGCCCTGGGATTCCCGATGGATGTAAAATAGGAATGCTGCATCCTGTCGGTCGTTGGAGCAAGAGACCTTCTGCCATTTGCCCTTGGCGTCTTCGTAATAGATGCCCGGTTCGCTTGTCTTTTCGCTGGCCGACAAATTGACACCACCAAAACAAGAAGCAGCGTTGGGATCTTGTGCACGGTACCGTAGAAAGATTGGAACGGACCGATCCTTGGGCGCTGCGATCTCGTCTTGCGATCCAAATGGGTCACAACTAAACGCATTGGACATGATGATTTCTACCACCGGATTACTCTTGGCGCTACCAAGTCCGACCATAGCCTTGTCACCGCTAGACGCAGAGAATTCTTCGTAAACTTGTTCCGCGCGTTGCACCACTTCGCCTTGCGGAGCCTGCCCAGGCGACCAAACCAACGATTGCTTCAAATGCTCGGGGTGCGGAATTGGGTTGCCGTCAGGCATTTTCTGCAATTTCGCAGTGCCACCCAGAGTGGTAACCCCGTTAAGCAGTTCGCCTAGCAGCACCGAGTCCGATGCCACCACGTAAGAGACTTCTGGCGAATCGGAGTCGACATCTTTTCGGACACCCAAACACAATTCTAAGCGAGATCGACGAGCCAACAGTTCCCAGAAATTTTCCGGTTCAACCGCAAAAAGGGCTCCTGGCAATTTGTCCGCGGTCGTATGCCCGTGTTCAATCAAGTAATCACAAAGGCGAGACAGTGCCTTTAGCGGGATATACTTGACTTCATTTTTCAGAAGCGCGGCCACCTGATGACGGTCCAAACCGGTGTAGTCCACGATGGCCTTAATCGTACCAGGCCGCTTTCTTGGATCTGGAATATGTCCAAGCAGTTCTGCTAGTCGAAACGAATATCTCATTGCCGATCTCTTTCAGCTAAAGCGATCACTTTGCCAAGCCCGTTTAATCCCAAGGTTCTCATCGAAAACCAACGACTCGAAAACGACCCACCCACTAATCAACGGCGGTTGGGGGCTTCTAGCGGTCGAGGCAGCAAATAAAGGTTGTGCATTCGCCACTAAAATTAACTCAAATTGATTCGGCATTGCTGTCATTGGGAAATAACAACGGGCAGTAATTCTCCCCCTAATTTTATAGTCATAAGTTCCTTAATGGTAGTTTTAACCCCTTAATTATTCAAAAAATAGCGTTTTGTGGCGTTTATTTTTCGAAAAGCGGTGCCTGCCAGCGTCTGAAACCGATCTTTAGTCAAAATAACGATTTTGCTAATCTTCGCTCGTCTCCGCTTGGGACTCCTCGCAATTGCAGGTCATTCGATAAATTTGGGAGCTGACTCCATGTTACGTTTAAAATCTAGATTCGCCGCGATTTGCTTTACGACGCTGATCACATTATTGGCCACTACGCCTTTGGTAGAGGCTCAGAATCGTTTGCGAGATCGCTTGCTTGCGCCTTTTCGACAGGTGTCGCACACTCAGAAAGAAGAGGGTTATGTGTTGCAAAAGACGCATGGCCCATGGTTGATTATGTGTGCCTCGTTCATGGTCGAAGGTAAGCACGAAGCAGAGACCTTGTGCGAGGAACTGCGGGCTCAGGGTTTGGACGCTTATCTGTACGAGAAAGAATTTGATTACTCGGAGCAGGTTGAAGGCCTTGGGTTTCAAAAAGTAGCAGACGGTTTTGGGCTCGAGTCGAAGAAGATGCGGGCCTTGCATCCAGATAGCTTTACCGATATTTCAGTATTGGTTGGCAATTTCGCCGGTGCAGAGGATAAGAATGGTCTAAGGTCGTTGGAAAAAATCAAGCATCTATTTCCTAAAACGCTGCATGTTTCGGTCAACAGTCGACCTTTGCAACGCATGGGCACGTATCGCGAAATTATTCGGCGGCAGACCAAAGATGAAGACATGAAAAAGATGGGGCCAATGCGAGCCGCGTTCATGATTCCCAATCCAATGCTGCCAGATTCCTTTTTCGAGCGCCAAGTGGTCGACCCCATCGTCAGCAAAATGAACAAAGGTGATAAGTTTAGTTTATTGAATAATCCCAATGCGTACACGGTCAAGATCGCAACCTTTAAAGGCGATTCCACGTTCAACGACCAGGAGATTGAAGAGCAGACCAGGCAATTTGACTTTCTAAAACGTAGTGGTCGTGGACTGACCGAAAGTCGTTTAATGGAAGCCGAAGTCAACGCCAATTTTTTAACAGAGAAACTTCGTGAAGCTGGCGTCGAAGCCTATTCTTACCACGACCGACACTCGAGCATGGTTTGTGTCGGTTCGTTTGAATGGGTCGTGCGAAATCCCGATTCGATTGATAAGCAGATCAATCCCGAGGCGCAAGCCATTGTGGACAAATTTAAAGCCAAGGTCGTGGATACAATTCCAGGTGTGGCACCGTACTACGAGACTAAGACATTTATTGGCCCCACGGGCAAGAAGGTCGCAATGGATTTGATTCCAGTTCCAGTGACCGTACCTCGGTTGCAATAGTCAGGCGACCCATCTCCAGCTTCGGCAAAGCCAATTACAAAAAAAGGCGTTATCCCGATCGTGAGATAACGCCTTTTTTTGGTTGGAGGTTACTTGTTCTTGCCAGCGATGATTGTCGTGTCGCCGTAGCAATGCGGACGCGTCCCACGGGTGAAACATAGATCTTGCTGCGGGCCACCTGGGTCCAAGTTACCTCCGCCAAAGCCCTGGTTCTCATGCAATTTCAGGGACCCTGGGTTTGGGTAAAACCCTAGGCCACCAACTCTTCTTCTTGGCCTGCACTGGTGGATGCGATTTCGCCAGCTTCTTGCAGTGAGCGAACGATGTCCACAATCTGTTGTTGGACCGCCTCGACAGCCGAAAGTTTGACCGAACCCAAGAATTCCATTTCTTCTTCAAGCATCTGTGCGGCTCGTTGCGACATATTGCCAAAGATTTTCTTTTTTAACGCCTCGCTACTGCCTTTCAGGCCCATGGCCCATTGGCTATTTTCAACACTCTTCAATACTTGCTGAATATCCTTGTCGCCCAGTTTGCCAATGTCATCAAAGATGAACATCAAACGGCGAATTTCTTCTACCAGCTCAGGATCTTCTTCGGAAAGTTTTTCCAAAATGGTTCTTTCCGTGTTTCGATCGGTAATGTTTAGAATCTCTGCGATACTACCCACTCCACCGGCTTTGTCGAAAGACTGATTCATTAGGCTGGCCATGCGAGATTCTAGGCCTCGTTCTACCGCGTGAAGTGCTTCGGGGCTAGTTTGGCCCATGTTGGCGATTCGTCGAATCACCGCCAGTTGTTTTTCGGCAGGCAGGCTAGAGATGATTTCGGCCCCAAAATTGGGCGGCAAGTGCGATAGGATCAAAGCAATGGTCTGAGGATGTTCGTCCACAATAAAGGTCTGGATATTTTGCGGATCCACTTTCTTTAGGAAGCTGAACGGCAGCGATTCGACAACTTGGCGAACGTTTTCAATCGTTTCGCGACCGTTGTCGCCCATCGCATCGTTGATCAAGCTCTTGGCCAATTCCAAATTGCCAGGAGTGCCCGACATGGCCGCACCGCTAGAATCTGCAAATTCGTTGATCACGCGGTTCTGTTCATCCACAGATACTCGACCAAGGTAGGAAATCTCAATCGATACCGCCTCGATTTGAACGTTTGTCAGCTTGGCCATTAAACGTGCCGACAACGCTCGTGGCAAGCAGGTCAGCAAGACCGCCGCTTTGCGCAGGTTTTCGTTCTCTGACCCTGCAGAATTATTTTTCTTAACCATTACAAATCCCAAACCATCAAGCGTGAAGCAACCCACGGGCTGACCGACCTAAGGTATTCTCATCGGCACAACCATTAAAATCGCTACAGTCGATTCTGGGGTGCTAGCATTGATTGGCCCTGTTGGGGCAACGTTGGGATTCAAGATATTCGGCCATGCCGCAAAAAAAGCTGCTGAACACCTATGTTCAGCAGCTTTCGTAATTCGGCTATCGGCGTTTCACTTCCCGCTTCAAGTGAGCACAATCGGTAGATTGCCGCTCACCGTTAACTTGGAGAAGCTTGTAAGGCTGGAACCTCACTCTAGGTCAACGCCCTCGTTGGGACGGGTCGTGATGTCCGAACCATCGGTTGAACTTGCGGGACCGATTTCGATCTCTGGCTTTGCCGAAGCTGGCAATTCAGCTTTATTTTCACTTGGCAGAACATGCGCCGGTGTTTGAGCGGCAGGGCCGATCAACGCTTCCAGTTGCATGCGGTCCAGTTCTTCATGTTCAACCAAAGATCGGGTAATTATTTCCAGCTTTTCCCGCTGTCCAGCCAGCAGTTCATCGGCTCGAACGCTAGCCGCACACAGGATTTTCGTGATCTCTTCATCGATCACTTCCATCGTGTGTTCGCTGAACAGTCTGGCCTGATGCATCTCACGCCCTAAAAACGGATCTTCGTCGGAAAGCTTGAAACTGACGGGGCCCAGCTTTTCACTCATCCCCCACATCGACACCATTCGCCGAGCCAGCGAGGTCGCTTGCTCTAAATCGTTTTGCGCGCCTGCGGACGTTTCGTTATAGATCAGCTTTTCAGCCGATCGGCCACCCAGCATCACCACAAGTAATTGCTCCATTTCCGACCGAGAGTAATCTAGGCGATCCTCTGGTGGCGTCATGAAGGTTTGGCCAAGTGATCTACCACGCGGGATGATCGTAACTTTCGAAACTGGGTTTGCCTTAGGCAGCAACCATGCCGCCAAAGTGTGCCCAGCCTCGTGGTAGGCCGTTTTTATCTTGTTGTCTTCGGACAGAATTTCTTCACGTCGTGGCCCCATGCGGACCCGGTCCAACGCGTACGAAAAATCCATTTTTTCGACCGACGTCTTTCCTTCTCGTGCCGCGTGCAAGGCGGCCTCGTTCACCACATTGCGAATATCAGCCCCGGTCATGCCCGCGGTAGCCGACGCCAATTCACCCAATTCCACATTGGCGTGAAGCGGAACTTTCTTAACATGCACCTTGAAGATGGCCAGTCTTCCATCCCGGGTAGGTCGATTGACGGTGATGTGCCGGTCAAATCGACCAGGACGAAGCAATGCGGGATCCAAGACGTCAGGGCGATTGGTGGCCGCCACGACAATAACCGAATCGCCACCTCCAAAACCGTCCATTTCGCTTAGAATCTGATTTAGAGTTTGCTCGCGTTCATCGTGTCCGCCGCCTAAGCCCGCACCACGCTGGCGTCCGACTGCGTCTATTTCATCCACAAAAATAATACTGGGTGCTGTGTCCTTCGCGTTTTGAAACAGGTCTCGAACGCGGCTTGCGCCCACGCCCACGAACATTTGAATAAATTCTGATCCGTTGACGCTATAAAACGGAACGTCTGCCTCCCCCGCAACGGCACGAGCCAACAAGGTCTTGCCCGTTCCTGGGGCACCGTTTAGCAGAACGCCTTTGGGAACGCGTCCGCCCAGTTTTTGGTACTTCTCTGGTGACTTCAGGAAGTCAACGATTTCTTCTAATTCTGCTTTGACTCCGTCAGCTCCAGCAACGTCAGCAAAAGTTACTGAATTTTCATCGATCTCAAATCGCTTGGCAGTGCTGCGGGAGAACGAATTCAGAAATCCGCCGCCACCGAACATTTGACCTTGGCTGCGGCGAAGCATGAACCACATCAGTAGAATCAAGCCCGCAGTGATGCCAAAAAATATCAGAGTTTGAGCCCAGGCATTTTCGACCGGTTCCTCATTAATTAAGCGGACACCGTGGGCTTCCAAAGTCGAGTTCAAGTCCGTTGACCGAAGGTCGCTGGCATCCAAAGTGACTCGGATGTATTTACTTAAGCGATTGTCGGACGAGCTTGCCGAAGTTCCCCATTTCTCGGCCGCCGATTTTGGCTCTGCTGGCGGGGCCACTTTGCAAAAGGCACGAAGCGTGAATCCGGACCGTTTGACTTCTAGAATATTACATGGGACCAGGATGTCTTTGCCATCTTCGTCCTTGCCCGCAATGTTTTCGACTCGTTCGCCTTTACTGTCCAGAATTGGATCACCACTGAAATCAACTCCGTTTAGCAGGCGTTTGAAGTAGGTGTACGAAACTTCCGAGTGAGCCGGTTCCGAAAATGCGGTGCTTAGCATCCAAGCGACGATGGCGATTACGGTTAGCCACAGAATCAACGTGATCGGGCTTGGTCCGCCCGACGTTGTTTCACCATCGTCCTTGCCGTTCTTTTTCTTTTCTTTTCGTTTCTTGCTTTTCAAGCCCTGGCCTTGAGAATCTTGTGGCCGCGAGCCGTTTGTGTTTTTTTGGTCTGTCACTACGTCTTCTTCACAAATTATTTGGTCGACGAAAGTCAGCGGATGGACCGTCGCCTAAATCAATTTAATTATCTTCTGCCGAAAAATGACCGAGAATCGTTCGAAAGGTGTAACACTACGTCCGATCCTTCAGTGTTCCAAATCCAACATCTCATCGGTGTTAAAGTGCCCGAGATGTGCGTGTCTACCTTGAAAAACGCGTGTCTGCCTTGAAAAAAGGAAGTAATCCAGTTGAATTCAAGGCGACAATTTGACCTCGTGTCTTCGCCCGAAAACTCGGCAGCGCCCCATTGTATCGAATCTTAATCGTTTCGCGACTGTCCCTAAAGGATGTTCATGCTTTGGAACGGTCTAACGGAAAAAACGAAGTTGCTTGAATCAACGGAATTTTGGACGATTCGCCCGTGTAGGCATTCAACGGGTTCTGAAAGTTGTCGCCTAGCGTCGAAAATTCCAGTCAGGATTGCCGTACTTTTCTGCTACCAACAGGCCTACTTGTTCGTTGGGTAACTTGGTTTCAACTTTCGCAGCTTGCCAAGTCGTTGCTAATTTGTGACGCAAAATGCCCACAATTTCTTCACTCCACCCAGAATTCCCGATCGGGGCGGGTAAGTTGGCCACAAAGTCCAAATGCGACCGTTTTTGTCGGTATTCTGGCTGTCGAGGCGGAGTTTTCAGGCATTTCTGAATTAACGATAAGTCGAAATCGTACAGTATCGTCCCATGATAAAGAAAGTGATTTCGGGCGACCTTCAAGCTGTTACCCGAACATTTTTTCCCATCGATCGTCAGGTCGCAAATGCCTTGCACGTTAACAGAGGGCACCAGCGTGGCGACGGCGGCCTGAATTCGCTGCATCACAAACTGATGAGCATTGGATAGGTCGCGAAGGTGCGGGTGCTGCACATAACTAATAACCACCGCGTACATCAAACACCCTTTGCCGGTTACGATCGCCGCCCCGCCGCTATGACGACGAAGCACAGGGATGTTGTGAGTACGACAATAATCCATGTCCACTTCAGTGTGAAATTGAGACCCTCGGCCGATAATAACGGCGGGGCTTTGGGGCTGCCAAGTTCTAAGCACTTGCCTAGATGTGGTGTCGACCGATTCGGTTTCGGCCGCAAGCAGAAGGGCTTCGTCCAGAGCCAAGTTCTTGGGGTAGGTATCGAACGTATGTTCGATCAATTCCACGATGGATTCCTTTGCGAAAATTATCTTTGAAGTCCTGGTCTTCGACTTCCTATTTTAAACCATTTTTGTCAGCTAAAGCAGGCTAGTTGCTTTCATTATTTCCTTCGAGTAACGGATTCTAAAAATAGTGTTTTATCCAAACCTTGCCTTCACGAAGTTGGGCATTCAATTGAGTCGGAAAACGCTTAGGCCACGCAACTGCCAATCGACTGACTTGTTGATAAGTTGTCTTGGTAAAGCCGCCCAAGATTGATACCAGGAGACTTCTTATCTTGCTCCATATCGCTTTTGGTAACATGTCACTTTTGGTAACAAGAGTCCCCGTGTCCGAAACTCGCGTCACTCGAATCGGGTTAGCCTCCATCGGTGCCGCTGGCCGCCACGTTGCAGATTGCCCAGTCTGGAACCTCGCCGGTTGGTCTTGGGTACAAACATCGCCGCAAAGTAAATCGAAAGCGGTGTGCCTGCTCCCGTGCTGGGAACAGGTGGCTTCGCGAAGCGAAGTTAGGCTCGGGCGAAGTGGGCTCTTAGATCAACATCACACCAGCTTGCGCTTGATTTGGTGGTGTCAAACGCGATGCAGGTTGCGAACACTGATGCAAAAGTCCCGGTCCGTTTGGCTAGGGTTTCATGACATCGGCTTACGATTTCGCGAAGTTCGCTTTGCAATTTAGGCTATTCGCTCCGCATAACCTTGGGTGTTTGGAAGTCGACTTCCGCTTTGAATTTTCCGCGTGAGTTTGATAGACAAGCGATCGCAATTTTCACAGATCAAGGGTAGGCTTTTTCGTTTGGGCACAATAGGTGGTTTGGTGGTTTGGTGAAGGTCTTTGGTGTCGGTGTTGTGAAAAATCAACTGTCGACCGTTAATTGAAATTTTATTCCAAGGTCGAATATTTTTAAACCGCTGTCAGGCCAAGCTTTGAACGGCCAAACCGTCATAATCGGACCCCCGACCATTTGCAGTGGTTTCCTAAATACGACAAAATAAGATAATTCGTGCACCGAGCGGATGCTTAGATCACAATAGATTGGATCACGGTGGAAAAGGACAGATGCACATTCCGAGTGTGCGTCCTGCCCAAAAACCATCACGCCACTCGGTACGCGATAGAATCCCTTCGCGGGATGCTTAGCTGAATCCCTTCGCAGGATGCTTAGCTGAATCCCTTCGCGGGATGCTTGGCATCGCGTGAAGAAAAAGTGGGATAGGTTTCCAGTCTGGCATGGCCAAAATGCAGGCTCGAAGCCTATCCCACGTTCAAAATGCATCATTTAATGTTCACGCGCCGCTTAGTTGATTCAGCTGTCAGCTCAAAAGCGATATGCCGAAGATGTTTTTCGATTCGCGTTGTGTCAAAGGGATGCCTTGAATCACGCTTTTCCAACCCAAACGGTTTCAAAACTGGAAGAAGCGGGTGGGGACTAGAAGAAGTAGTTGGGTAGGTTTGCCATTGATGGGCAAACGATCGGAACGGATTCTGATTGGAAGATAGGGTGATTGAATCCAGCGGGATTGGGGTTCATTCTGATTGATTTCATTGAGTATCAGTAACCGAAGAAAAGAGGCCAGCATGCCTAGGCAAGAATTTGTGATCAGTCGTCGAGTGTTGCGGGCCTTGTCGCTCGGTTTTTTGTCTGCGGTGGGGATGTCGTTCGGCTTGAACGACGAAACTCTGGGTCAGATCTGCCAGCCCTACCCTGCCTCACTTTATCCTGCTGCGCCTTCAATTGTTCAGCCGACGGGGACTTTCCGGATAGTGCCTCAGACGATTGTGGAACCTCGCGAAGTTACGACTTACAAGGCGGTCGAGGAAACATCCACTCGGCAACGTCAGATCACCGAATTAAAGCCCGTGATCCGAACCGAGACTCGTGAGCGACGTTCAACTGTTCTCAAGCCGGTAATTGAAACCGAGATGAAAACAGAGCGTTACACCGTCGTAGAACCGGTGACAGAGACTGTGATGGAGGAGCGGCAGCGAGAAGTGATAGAATATGTCGAGGAGACAGGCTATCGCGAAGAACAAATCGTCGTACCTCGCACGATTGAAGAAACCCAGTATCAAGATCGCCAGACGGTGGTTCGCAAACCAGTGACACAGACTTACTATCGGCAGACTCCTGTGACTTCGTATCAACAGGTCACCAATTATAAACCGCAGTTGGTGGATCAAGGTACGGTCGTCAATCAGCTGATGGTTCAGCAAAACAATGACCGCAATCGCCTGCGTTTTCTGCAGGGAACGACTTACACCGACCCCACCACGATGCGGCAGGTCTATCGTCGCCCGGGCCTCTATTGGACAAACCAGAATCAACCTGCTACCGCTACATTGGTTCCGACTTACGTTCCCAACTATCAGGTTCAACAGATCGCTCAAACGGCGTTGGTGCCTCAAACGACAATGAAGACCGAACCGGTGGAAGTGACCAACTTTGTTGACCAGGTCGTAACCGAAAAAGTTCCAGTCACTGTTCAACGTGTGGAAAACCAAGTGGTGACTCGCCGGGTACCTTACACTTATCAGCGGCCAGTTACCCGAGTGATCACCGAGAAAGTTCCGGTTGAGCGTACTTACAATAAGGAAAGCGTGATCGAACGTGAGGTTCCTGTTCAACGTACGATCATGCAAACGGTAGAAAAGGTTGTACCTTACGAAGTTCAAATCAAAGAAATGGTCGAGACGACTCGGACGGTTGAAGAACCGGTCACCCAGCGTCGATTGGTGCCGTCGACAGAGATTCGCAATGTGCCGCGAACGGTCTATTACCGCCAAGAGCTAGACCTTTGGGGGAATCCAATTCTGGGCTCGGCAATGTTGCTCAATAACTCGTTGTATGGCGAGCCGACTCCAACGGAACCTTTTTCAGGCAGCCCCATTCGATCTTTTGATTCGAAGCTAAGTGGAAACGATCGGGACAGTAATCCCAGTCTTTCGATCGGTTCGGGTACGACTTTGAATCGAATGGTTGAAGCTGAATCCGATCCAGCTACCCCGTCTGAAGCGGATAGTAAACCCGTGTTGCGGTCGATGAAGCCCTACTTAGGTGGCGAGAACCCATTCTTGATCAAACCCTCGGATTTGGAGCTAAAGCCAATCCAAAAGGACACCCAAACCGCCGTTTCCCAGCGACTGTCCACCTAATACAAAGGTCTCGGCGGGTAACACCTAAGTAGCGCAAGCGACCGCCAAGAAGATTACGAGGCAATCAGACGGGGATCTGTTAGAAACGGCGAATCAGTAAAGTCGGAAGTGATCCTGAATCGGGGTCGCTTCCGTTTTTTTGTGCAAGTCTTTGCGTCAGCGATACGCAAAAAAATGGGCGGGCAGTTCTTAGAACCGGTCAGTGTTCGCGACAGTGAGACTGCAACTTTGTGGCCCCGCATGTCAGTTCCCTTGGACAAGAGTCATTAGTTCAAGTTGGGATTCGGCTTTCGGTCAATTGGAATTCGATGGTCGCCGCTTAAGACTTCTTCGCCGACATCAAAGCAGCAACTCTTCCACATTTGGTACGGGTCGGAGAATATTTTTTCCAGTGTTGCTGGGATATGGTACCAACCGCCATCGGCAGCCTCTTGTTCCAATTGGTCATTCCCCCAACCTGAATATCCTAAAAAGAATAGAAACGGTTGGCGATTCTCTTTAATGATCGCTTCCACTTGTTCACGTTGTGTCGAAATGTAAACGCCTGGCAACACCGTCAAGTCGGCCAATGGTTCCCAACGATGCAAAATCACCAACGGTCCTTGCACTGGGCCTCCCCAGCCAGTTGGAACCTCTGCGGGCATTGGATCATCGGAAACCTTTGCCCAAATATCACTCGCCGAGAAGTTCAGCGGACGATTTAAAATCAAGCCCATCGCGCCTTCGTCGGGCGTGTGTCGCACCATCAATATGACGGTCCGACCGAAGTTTGGGTCTTCCAATTCGGGGACGGCGATCAAAAGCTGTCCAGTTAGATTTTGCATAACAGACAAGTGAATCCCATGGCCTTGGTTACGTGAACGAAGCGACCCAAATGATTATCCAACCCAAATCGCGGCTTCTTAAAGGGTGTGATTTGCCCAGGGCACACCTTTGATATGCGATTCCCACAGTTGTTCAGCGTCTTGGTGTGTCGAGCCCTTACCGCGTTCTTTCGAGTGAATTACTTTCGACAAATTCGCCTGTCAGACCTGTCAGACCTGTGAGACCTGTGAGACCTGTGAGACCTGTGAGACCTGTGAGACCTGTGACTGCAGGACGATAAATGTAAGACAACCACGCCAGGAAAATGACGCCGGGGCAATGGTGGTGCGTTTGTGCTTTAGCTTAGTGGGCGATTGCCCAGAACGTCACGCCACATACACGCCGCCCACGACCACCCAACACCGAAGCCAACCATCATAGTTAACAGTTCAGGTGTAAGTTTGTCTTTAAGGCGTAAATCTTCAATCAGGATGGGGATCGTTGACGAAACGGTGTTGCCTACATTTTCCAGATACAACGGCATGCGATCAAAAGTAAGATCTAGCCGTTCTCGCAATTGATCCAGCATCTTAAAGGTTGCCTGATGAAACAGAAACAGATCGATATCTTGAATAGTTTTCGATTCGCTGTTTAAAACGTTTTCCACGACCTGTGGGATTGCGCCGACTGCGAAATTAATCAAGCTGGGGCCATCCATATAAAGATCGCTGGCCCAACGCTGGCGATGTCTCGGTTTTAATGATTGGTCCGCAGGTCGAATACTTTGATTGACCAGCAAAGTGTTGGCACCCTTGCCGTCGGTTCCATACTGCATACCACTTAGCGTTGGTTCATCGTAAGCTTCGATCAGTGTTGCCGCCGCTGCGTCGCCAAATATCGTTCGCAGGCTACGATCGGATGGGTGAATGTATTTCGAATAAGTTTCGGCCGTGATAAACAGGATCCGTTTAACGCTGCCGGTGCGAATCAGTCCGTCGGCAAGGCTAAGGCCATAGACATAGCCGCTACATCCCAGATTAAAATCCAGTGCGCCGCAGCTGGTCCGCAGACCCAACCGTTCTTGCATCATGCAACTGGTTGTCGGCAAAGGGCAGTCAGGCGTCTGCGTGCAAAACAAAAGAAAGTCGATCGACAGCGGATCGATGTCGTGATCCTTCATTAACTTTTGGGCTGCGGCGACTCCAAGGTCAGATGCCGTTTCGTCATCTGCGGCGATGTGGCGCTGCAGGATTCCTGTCTTTTGACCAATGAGTTTTAGATCCCAGCCGGGATTTGCCGCCGCAAGATCATCGTTGGTTTCGATCTTCTGAGGGTAATGCGTAGAGATAGGACCGATTGCTGCGTATTTCACTTTTCTTCCGTTTGCAAAAACAACATCGCAAATCGCCAGATTCTTTCTCGCGACGTAAAATAGTCAAAAAGCACTTCAAAAAAGCACACTCAGCAGGCTGAACGTCCATTGATGGGGCGCGACCTGTTCGTCTTGGCCTGCTGCTCAGCACAGGGGGAACCGCCAGCGTTGCCAACGGTCGTCAAAATCGGCGACGTTATCCAGCGGGCGTCCAAAGCACACTCGCTAACGGTTGGCCGTTCCACCGGGCAGGACCAAAAACCAGGACCAAAAACCAGGACCAAAAACCAGGACCAAAAACCAGGACCAAAAACCAGGACCAAAAACCAGGACCAAAAACAACGCGTATGTGTATTGAAATCTGCCCAGGGATTCAAGCCATCGATCCCAAGTCCAAACCGTGTGGTTCAACGCAGGGGCTTAAGTTTAGTCGATTTCATATCTTCGAAAACCGCCCGCCCCTGCCGAATCCCCTTCTGGTCTTGCCAAATACCGGTTTTCTTTCCGATTGAATTGCAGCCAATGCCGCGCAAAACTCGGGGAAAACGGCCATTAATCAATGGAAAGCTACTTTTGAATGAACACAAAAGTCCCTTTTTTGTTTCCGACGATGATGTCTGGTTTCTGATCGTCATTTAGGTCGCCTGTGGTCACCTGAGTGCCGACTCCCGAGTCGATATCGACCAAATGAGGAACAAACCGGACTTTCCCCCCGTCTCTTTGCGTTTGGAACCAGTACAAAACCGCTGGATCATTTCCGCCAGGATCGTTGCCGCCGTGAGCCCAATGTCGTCTACCGGTGACGATGTCTTTGAGTCCATCACCATCGATATCGACCAGATCGATGGCATGAGCCTGAGTAAACACCACCTGGTGGTCGGTTTGTTCGGGCTTGGTTCCGACAATCCAGTTCACTTGGAAATCAGCCTCCCCTTTTTCATTTTCGATTTGCCGATGCCAAACCACGCCCCACTGATGGGCATGAATTGCGGTCAAGACATCGTTCTTGCCGTCCCCGTCAAAATCGTAGGCGTACATCTGCGAACCCTCCGGACAAAACGCCACCCGATGCAGTTTCCAAGAGGCATCGTCCGCTAAATCGGCTGGTTGTTCAAACCAACCACCCGAAGTCAAAATATCGATGCGTTGATCCCCGTTCACATCGCCCGCGCCGATACCATGAGTAAAACGTCCACCCGCAATTTGTTCGGATACTTTGTGGAAAGTCCACTTCGCCGTTGGATTGGATTTGTCCATCGTAGCATAGCCGAAATAGCCATCGGTTTGAAAAACCAATTCAGGGGTTGCGTCGCCAACGACGTTGGCAAGTGTCGGGCTTTCATTGTCAGTCACATCGAATGCAATATGTTGTTTCCAGTGCGATGTTTTGTTATGAACCGTATCTTTTCCGGGATTTTCATACCAAGCGGTCTCTTTGCCAGGAAATCCAAATCTTAAGACATCCATCCAACCATCGCTGTTGAAGTCGTAAGCGTAAGTCAAGAAGTTTTCCGAATAGCCAGCAGGCGGAAAAGCGACCACTGGGTACAATTCGAATTTTTCTTCAAATTTGGGACCGGCGTACCAGTAAGGCCCAGAAACAATATCTTGCTTGCCATCCTGATCGATGTCCGCGTGGGTTGCACCTTCGGCATAAAAAGTGCCAGTTAGTTTCTGTCTCTCGAAAGTGCCCTCTGGCTTTAGTTGGTCTGCGGGCGGATTGGTGGTAATTTGGGTTCCGCCACCGCCCTCTTGCGCGAATGTATCATCGGCGAAACCGCCAAGAAGCGCCAAGGCAATAATGCCAGCCGAGGACAATCGCTTTAAGCATGACGTGAAGGGGCGAACGAACGGGTGGCCGTCTGCTTGATTCAAATGGGAATGGTACGGTCTTCTTGGGTTCGGATGTTGTGTCAATATTTGTTTCACCGCGGGGTCCTTTGGGAAGTCACTAGACTTTGTGCAATCGGGTTCAGATTCCAGTGCGAAACACTCGGAAGAACGTTTCGGTTTTCGTTTAAAGGAAGATTATAACCCAAAAGCAAGCTTAACGGCGAAGTGGCGCAGATTGGGGTCCGACGCTGCGAAGGTTCACTAGGCAGCCCTGAATCGCTTTCTTTAGCCTTAATTTACGGGCATATTCTCCGGAAATTGCCCACTTTGTCCAAGCCGCACAATGCATGCCGCTAACAATTCTTTGCATTTCCCAGCTGCTTTCTTTTGGGGATTCAAAGGCAAGCTAAATTCGATCAAGCCATTCGGCCGATTTTACCTCCGTAGAGTTCATTAATCTTGCCTTGATGGGTTCGTCGTTTTGTTGATGAATCGAAGCTGGAGCGTTCCCTTGTTTCCACTGTTTTCTAATCGATACAATCCCATCGGCGTCGATATTGGAAGCAATAGCATCAAGCTTGCACAAACCAATAGTCGGGGCGACCGTATTGTGGAAGCGGTTCGCTGGGAAAGACCATCCTCGGGTGAACAAAAACCGAAGGGGTTAGAAGTAGACCCATCCCAGGAAATCATTCAATCGGTTCGCACCGCTCTGGCAGGACGCCGTTTTCATGGTCGACGAGCTGTTTATTGTTTAGGCGCTGAACAAATCAAGATATTGAATGTTCGCTTATCCAACGTGGAATCTGGGCAAATTGGAAACGCCCTGCGAACTGAAATCGCGTCCCGATTAGATTATTCGATCCACGAAGCAGAAATTCGCCGCATCGAAGTTCAAGGAGTCGTCGCCGAGGGCGTTCGCGAATTTATAGTTTTTGCCTGTAGTCGCGCCGCGATCACTCGAATTATTCGAATTGCCGAGGCTGTCGATTTAGAACCAGTTGCGATTGATATTGAACCCTCGGCCATCTTACGAAGCACGCAGATTTTTAGACGGCGACAAAAAGATCAACAGGAGAGATTTGTCTATTTGAATATTGGATTCAAGCAAACGTTGTTAGCAATTTTTGAAGGGTCCAATCCTTTGTTTATCAAGTACCTGCCGTTTGGGGGATTCCGATTCACCCAGGCGCTGGCCAACTGGCTGGGCATCTCGTTTGATGAAGCACATGATATGCGGAAAAATAATGATGATCGAAAGTTTGAGCGTCGGGACCCCGAGGTCAATCAAACCATTTTGACGGCAATGCGTCCTAGTTTGGAAGCGTTACTTTCGGAAATTGCCATGTGTATCCGCTACCACAGTGTTTCCTTCCGAGGCAAAGAATTGTCTCGATTGATCGTCGGCGGCGGTGAAGCCAACGATGATATGCTCGGGCTTTTGAATCAGAGCTTTCCGCAGAAAATTTTGCGATCCAATCTAACTGGCGCGATGAATCATTCAGAGCACGAGCGATCGGGGCAGTGGGATGTGGCCATTGGGCTTTCTTTGAAGCGGGTTGCTGCCTAATGGATTCCATTGATTTTTTGCCGACGGTCTACAGAAAGAAATGCACGCAGCGGTTGTGGGCGTGGCGCAGGATGCGAATTGCCGCTGTGGCCGGCATCGCTTTGGCGGTTTTTGTGGTTTTTGATCAACAAAGCATTCATCGCCGACGAATTGACGTCAAACCAAAGCTGGATAATCGATTGATGGTTCTGGATAACACTAAGTTCCAGCATGAAGCGACGTCAGATACGATTTCCAAAATCTTGGTCGAACGAGAGGCCTTGCATTCCGTGCTGCTGAATGTCCCGCGATCCAAAGCCTTCGCTGTAATCTACGCCAATAAGCCTCCGGGAATGACGCTGACAAACATTCAGTTGCGAACTCAGCCAGAGGCGTGGATTGCGACCGAAGTCACGACTCTCAAAGAGGAGGATCGAACGGCGTTCGAACTGCAGCGTATCATCGATGTGATGCGAAGTAGCGAGACAACGATTCTGCTGACGGGTAATGTTGCGTCGATGCACGATATCAACGACTTTGAAGTAACGTTAAGCCAGTCATTGCTGTTCCAGAAAGTCAAGTTCACCGAAACTCGGCAGGTTGGCAAGCGTTTCGAATTCAATCTGCAAATGAGTCTGATCAATCCTCATCGTGACAATGAGTTTGAAAAAATTCGGGTCAAATTTCTTCAGAATCAGACGACTGCTGGAATCAGCGGTGTTCAGGTCGAAGCGGTCTCTAACAAGTCCCAACCAGGCGGAACGCTAAGGGGGAATTCCGATCACCAACAATCAGATCGGACACAACCAGAGATTTGTCTGCCAGAGAATGGAGCGGAATCGGAGCCGAAATCGAACAACGATTCGAACCTTCGAGATGAATCCGAGTTGGTGACCCAATTGGATGCTCGCAATAATTTCTATGACCGCTGACTGTTTGTTAAATGCGGGCATTTTGATCGGCCATCAAAGCGATGGATGTAGGGTTCACTTCCAATGCGGATTGAAAACGAGAGAACGGAAATTGCGATGAAGAAAAAAGCGGAATTGACGGTTCTTCATTGGGTCTTGCCACTCTTTGTTTCTGGGTGTGTCGTAATTTACGGCGTTCTTTTTTATTGGCCGAATCGCAAGGAACACGCGGAACTAACTAAATTAGAACGAGATGCAATCAATGCGGAACTATTGACCGACGTGGTTAAGACCAGTTTGGACGCAGAGCAAAATCGACTGCATGAGATCACCGATGAACTTGACAGCACTCGTGTCCATTTCTTGAACAAACAAAACGTCGTGTTAATTCCAGCCAGACTGCATCAGTTGGCAAGAGAAAGTAATCTGCAGATTACCCAGTTGGCCCCGTTTGCTTCTCAGGCACTTTCCTCCTTCAGCCAACACCGATTCACTCTAAATCTTGAAGGTTCACCGCCCGCAGCGTTAGATTTCATCTATCAGTTGGAACGAGCGTATCCGACGCTGCGAATTAGCCAATTTTCCACCGGTGCTTCCCAGGATACCCAGATTAATAATGTCTTCTTAGTTTTGGAGATATTTGCCGGTTCTTCTGAAAAATCTAATTAAGCAATTTCTTCTGATTGTGCCGATAGACGATAGGGGTCGTCTTCACCTAATGGGGTCTGCGTGGTCATGTCAAGGTCTACAATTCTGCAACGATTGCAAACCGAAGCGGCCCAACAGCCGGGTAAGGCAGTTGTTCTAGTTGCAGGTTTGTTGCTAGGCATTTACATGTGGATCCCTCAGAGTTTGTTCACGGGGGATGGCAACGCAAAGAATGACGATTCCGCGGTTGCTTCGGTTCCAACCATCGAGAACATGCTGAATAGTTTCGCCAAGGATGGAGACGCGGCGTTGGGCCAGTCCGAAGGCACCCGTTGGTACGACCGATCTCGCCAGTTGGACACCATCGATATGTTTCAGCCGTCCAAAGTGACGACTGGGATGGCGTTTGGCGGTGGTGCGGTAAGGGACCAACAACAGCAAGACCAGCTTTCGGCAATCGAATCCAGTGCTGCGGAAAAATTCTTGCTGCGTTCAATTTTGATTAGCAAGAATGGTCGCTTTGCAAACTTGAATTCGAAGATCGTGCGAGAAGGCGACTTGGTTTGGGTGGACTTTCGCGAAAGTACGATTGTTCCGCTGTCCCAGCCGAAAGACGAATCGACGTGGACCAGCGTCAAAGTTATTCGCATTGATGAGGATCAAGTTGAATTGCAGATCGGACAATCCCAACCACTAACCATTCGATCTGGTACCCGTTTGTAGGCGTGGATGGAGAGTGTTGGAAAAGAAGTTTGAGTTCTTGAAATCGTTAAGCTCCTAAGTATTACCGCAAGTTTGTATTTATGTTCCCCGACATCAAATCGCAACAGTTTTGGATATTGATTTTGGTGGCGATGGCTTTGGCTATCGCTTCGGCGAAATTTCAATTACTGGAACGATTTACGGTTAGCCGAGATCGGGCCGAAGTCACGTCGACTGATTTACGAATTTCGATTTCCACTAATTCTCCGGGCAACATTTCCTCAAATTCCAATCTCGATTTGCAGAAGCAAGATAATAAAAATTTGCGACTAGAAGCCAGCATTCCTTCGGGCAGACAAGATCCCATTAAAAGTCACCCATCATTGTCCAGCCATGAAACAAGACAGTCAGCCCAACCCCTTCCAGGTGCAAATTTCAATTCATCAGGTCGCCAGTTAAGTGGAAATGAAACTGCGTCAACGCAACAGCAAGCGGTGATGGTGACACCGAAATTATTTGATGGAAACCAACATTTTAACCAACAGCGTTTAGAACCCAGTCAATCGACCAATGGTGTAGATCACCGCAGAATGCAGGTCGCTAACCCGATTCAATTGATCTCGGCCTATCAAGAGCAAGGCAGCGGGCAGGCAGTACAATTGGAACCGACAATCAGTCTGGTGCCGTCGGGGTTGGTTAACCAAAACAATGAACAAAAGCGAGTGTTGCCTACAATCGCTTC
>JBDNHU010000510.1:0-5026 GCA_041688615.1 Mariniblastus sp.
GACAAAACTAGCCAGGCTCCCGACAAAACCGGCCAGACTAGGGTGCTAGAATACCTAAACGCGCGTTTGGGGATTTAGAGGCAATTCTGGCACTTTGGGAAAAGGATTGATCTAGGAGATTTTGGTAAGTGTGGATTATCATGCCTGACGGTCCGACGCAACTCAAATGACCAACGATGGCCCTAGCTGTCATACAACGGCCAGCCGTCCGCTGGAACAAACCTTCGCGTCTTCAAAATCAACCCAGACGGACTTGTGAATGCCGTTTCGTAACGATCGTTCACAGTCCTAACTCTTGGTGGTTGATCACTTCCACCAAAGCCCCCTGTTGAAAGCTGGAATTACGTACGCACCCCAGCTGCACGCGAAGAATCGCTGGACACCAGAATCCAATCGTCGCTGAAACGTCCGCCCGAAGATGCACCACTACGGATCTTCGGGGTGTCGGTAGACACAAAGCCTTTGACTTTGCTGTCCAGGCGGCCGGTCAAGAACTTGATCCCTCAGCATGCAACCCAAGGCAATAACTTACTTGCCTGTTGCCAATACATTTGTAAGGAGAATCCCATCATGAAAATTGCCAGGATTGCATTCAACGATATCGGCCTATTCAAAGCGATCGAGATCAAGAACTTTTCACCTGGACTTAATCTTATTGTCGGGCCCACCGGATCGGGCAAAACGACGATTCGCCGCGCGATTGGTGGCATCTTCTATGGTTTTGATGAAACCACACGCCGTCGTTTACTTGACGATCAAGATGCAACCGCGACGGGTGAGCTGGAGCTTCAGATCGGCGACAATCTTTTCCAATTGCAAAGACACAATGCGAATTGGAATGCGACCGCCGATGTTTTGCGAAATGTAAGCAGTGGAATTTCCAGTCAATCATTGTCTCGAAATTTAGGTGACTTGAACGCCACCGACTACTTCACCTTTTTCAATGTTAGCTTGATCGATTCGCCGGATCTAGAACGACGCATGGTACGTTGTTTGACCGAACGAATGGGTGTAGTCGCTACTGGACAAGCTTATTGGAAAAGCGAAGCCGATCACCTGCGCTGGCGACAGGAAGCGCAGAATCGCCGCCAATCGTTGGAGACCCTCGAGGCCCAAATGCGCCAATTGGTCTCACGTCGCGATCGACTCCAACATGAATTGACTGCCGCCGAACGAACTTATCAACAGCGAGTCCTCGAACTTGATCGCCAGATCGAATCCTCTCGTCTAGACGTTGCCACGTTAGAATCACGCTTACGAGATGCCGAAAGTCACTTGCGACCACTGGACATTGAAGTAGAATCCGTCCGGCGTGAAATCGAACGTCTTCGCAGCGAGGTGACTTATCAGGAAGCGCCCGTGGCAAAACCTGATCGACTTTCGCAGCGATACGCCCAGCTAGACAAGATCGAACGTCAAATCAAGCGAACTCGTTCGGTGCAACGAGATGTGTACAATCGGCGCAGTGAAATTCGCGATCAACGAATAAGACTCTCCGAACACGAAGCTAAGGCCCGAAATACATCCGCCATCCGTGCGCGACTGCACGTTAATAGCTTGGAACAACGGATGGAACATTTGTCCCATGTTCTAAATGAAGCGGTTAAATTTGATCGCGACCAGTATCGTACAATTATCGACCGTGAATTCCAATCTCTGGACTCTGAAATTGCAGAACACATCCGAGGTTTAACGCCAGCTCAGCAGGTAGAACAGGCCAAGGAAGACATCTATGCCTTGTGCCAAGATCTAAGCCAGTATCATTTGCAAACTGCGCGGGTGCGACTGAGTGCCGAAGCTCGAGACCTCCGCCGCTGTGCTGCAGAAATGAAGCAGCGAATGGTTTGGCTGAAGATGCGGCGAAATCACCTACTATCGGACATCAAAGAAGTCGATCCTGCTGGATACGAACTTGTGATTCGTGGCGAAAAAAGTTTCTGCGAATGCGCACGCCACACAGGCTACCTAGAGGCTCGGCGTAAATTTTTGGGCCAAGAATTGATCCCGCCCAAACCCGCGGTGAAGCATGTTGACACCTCTGCCCTAGAACGCCAACTGCACGACTTGTTGGCTGATCACAGTGCGACGACCGCTCTTATTCATTCGCTGCAACTGGACTTGGATCACAAGCAAACCGAACTTGAACGGCTGCTTGCCCAGCGAACCCAATTTCTTGGCGGTTTGAATGTCGACCATCTCAAACGTGAACTCAAAGACGTTCATTATGAAATCCAAGACCTCGAAGGTCGCTTGGTGGCTTTGCGTTCCGAAGTCGCCGCAGACCATCCGCTGTGGAATCGACGTTACGATAATCTTTTAGAACGCGCATCCGAATTGTGCCGACACATGTCGGATAATCAAATCCATCACATTTGGGTGGACGCCGCTTCGAGTCGCTTCATCGTCCGTGAAAACAACGGAAAAGATCGAGGCTTCGATTCGCTCAGCCGCGCCGATCAAGATCAAGTTTGTCTGAGTGTTTGCTTGGCGGTGGCGAAACGAATGGCGGACGCAGGGACTCACATCCCAATGGTCTTCGATGATTTGTTCGCGAATCTAGATGAAACTCGCAGCAAGGCGACTCGCGAAGTTTTGTACGATTTTGTAATCGGTGGCCAACAATTCATCCTGTTGGCTAATGGCAAACAAATGGGCGATCGCTATCTTTCGGATCGCTTCAACGGAGCCCATGGACAAATGAATGCCATTTTCCACCTGCCCGACTTCCAAGCGAAAGAGTTGACGATCCAATGGCCGATCGTGTTATTGCCTGGCACCCAACACAAACCGCTGGCCCTACCGCAACCTGTCCTTTCAACCCCCGTGATCACGACCCAAAAAGTGGCAGGCATCATCACCGAACACACTCGTTTGGCGGAACTGGACTTGATCGATCGCGAAGCCTTACATTCACTGTCGGTCAACGATGTGACCATCATCGCTCAATTACTGGACTTGGATCCCGACGAATTGCCGCTGGGGATAACCACCCGCGGCATCACCCTAGCAAAGATCGATCGCTGGCAAAGCCAAGCTTGGCTGCTGTGTTGCGTGCCTGGACTGCGACCGTACGATGTAAGGCTTTTGGTTGGCAGCGGCATTTCCGAACCCGAAATGCTGGAAGACCTGTCCGCCCACGATGTTCTACAACGCTTGGAAACTTACTTGGCCACCAGCGAAGGACAACGGGTCATGCGAAGCGGAACCGATTACGAATTGGCGAGGGTCAACAGTTGGATGCGGTCACTAACGGAAAATCGCTCCACTTGGCGACGAAGTGACAATCGGGCTGGAAACAGTCGCGATCGCCGACGACGATTCAATCCAGCCAACCCCAGGTCGTATTCGGATCACGACAACAATGTGGCGCAAGTTCGAAACAGTCTGGAGCGAATCACTCGTGATCGTGATGCAACCAACTATGACCCGTCCAACACCACACGATCGGTCCGAATTCATACCGAACGCGAAGAGGACGGTCGAGTGGTTCCGGCGACGGGATCCCTGACGTTTTATCTGAACCCAGCTGACGACTTGGAACGAGCCCCGTCGATTGGACCGAAAATGGCCGAACGTTTCGCTAGTTTTGGCGTGGTAACGGTGGAACAGTTTCTAGCCGGCGATCCTGAAAGCTTGAATGAACAACTGGGGCATAGCCGAATCAACGAAAAAGTGATCTCAGACTGGCAACATCAAGCGCGCTTGGTCTGCCGAATTCCAAATTTGCGGGGACACGATGCCCAACTGCTAGTCGCGTGCGACCTTTACGACCCAGAATCCATTTTAAGAATGACTCCCAACGAATTGTTCCAAGCGATTGTGCCCTTCGCAGAAACCAAAGAAGGCCAAAAGATTTTACGATCGGCAAAAACGCCCGACATGGACGAAATCAATGATTGGATTTCATGGGCCAAGAACCACCGCAATCTACAAGTCGCCTAATATTTTGTCTGGATTGCCTTGACCAAAACAGTTCATCGCCACCAACCTTGCAACCTTGCACGGTTGGTGGCTTTTTCTTTCTAACGATCCAACTTCGAACCATACACGCTCTGGCCTAGCCGCTCAGTCCACAGGCAACACGCGACTTTCAATCGATCGCAAATCCATCGTCATTCAAGCAACGTGTAAAAAATTAAGCTTCTGATTTTCAGACACTCTTTTTTTACCGGTTCAAGACAAATGCTGCTAAAGGGTGCCCCTGACTTTGCCATCGATTTACGAGAAAGATTCGGCGGGGTTGGCTACGATTTTGGAGCGATTGCTAATGAGCGGCCAGACGTGAGTGGACTGCGTGAAGAACTTTGGCCGGTTGGGCGGTCGGCAAGGAGCAAGCTTTGGTCGATGAGTGTTCCTTAATTTTTCCCTGTTACAACAAACCGTTTCCATTCCAGTTCGTTCGCCGAGCCGAAACTGATCAAGTATCCAACTTGCTTCTTGGAAATTCGCAGGTAGTTGAACAGTTGGGCTTCGTGCTCTGGCGCGAGGGCTTTGACGGCTTTGAGTTCGACAACGATCTCGCCGAACACCAACAGGTCCGGTTGGTACTTGGTGGTCAACTCGTGACCTTTGTAGGCAACATCGACGACGGTTTTGCTGAGGAACGGGAGGTTACGGAGGCCGAGTTCGATCTCAAGGCTTTGTGGGTAGATTTCTTCCGCCATGCCGAAGCCAAGCACGTTGTAGACCTCAAACGCCGCACCCATCAAGTCATAACCTTCCTGTTTCAACATCTGCTTTCCTCATTCTTTATTAGTGTCGATTAGTGTCGATTAGTCAAGATTAGTGGTTGGGAATTGGCGAACACTAATCTTCGCTAATCCACACTAATCACAGTTGCTCATCGTTCATTCACACTTGCACGCACCACACTTGCACGCCTGGAACTGGTATCCTGGCCTGCTATCTGGTCGGTCTAGGTCCGCAACTGACTTAATTCTTTATTAGTGTCAATTAGTGAAGATTAGTGGTTGGGAATTGGCGAACACTAATCTTCGCTAATCCACACTAATCACAGTTGCTCATC
>JBDNHU010000511.1:0-13035 GCA_041688615.1 Mariniblastus sp.
AACGGCGGCGAGTGGCACGTTCCGATACTTCCGACGATATTTTATCTGCTTTTTTTCCAGGATCTGACATCAAAGTTCTCCAAGCCCTCAAGCTTAATTAGAAACTTCAATGTTGTCTCAGCTATCTTGGCACAGAGGGATGAATCACAAACTTCGATTTGTCGGCGTCGCCCTTTTGATTGTCTGCTTCTCCGGACACGTATGTTCTGGACCCTCATTAGCACAAGAGAAGGAATCGACACAAGAGAAGGAATCAGCACAAGAGAAGGAATCGACGGAATCTGCCGAAAAGTCCGCCGGTGAACAATCCAAACAAGAGCAGGTTGACCAGAAAAAGTCGGTTGCAAAAGAGGAACCAGAGCAAAAGAAACTCACGAAAAAGACGCCGCCAAACTGGCACAAGACAACTCTAACAAAACCGAGAAGCGACTCGATCTGATCGAGTCGAAACTAGACAAACTGGTTGACGCTGTTTCGAAAATTGCGGACAGCAAGGCACCTTTGGAATCTAAGGAAACAGCCGCCAAACCTGCCGATTTAGAGAAAGCAAAGCCCGCTAAACCTGCCCCAGATAGTAACGAAAAATCGCCAACCTCGGAAAAAAACGAACCTGCGGCAAAGCAAGCAAACACTGACCAGAAAGAACCCGCCGCTGATAAGCCAAAAGCAGAACAGCCCGCGACACCCACTGCAAAGCTTGAACCGGAATGGCTTAAATCGTTGGCGTTTCGATCCATTGGTCCTGCCAACATGGCCGGCCGAGTGACCGATCTTGAAGTTCACCCAAGTGACCCATCACTGTGGTGGATTGCCACCGCGGGTGGTGGAATTCTCAAAACGGAAAATCGCGGCACGACGGTCGAGCACCAATTCGACCAGCAGGCGACCGTTTCGATCGGTGCCATTGCAAGCGATCCGCAAGACAAAAATATTTTGTGGGTTGGAACCGGTGAAATCAACCCTCGCAACTCTGTCTCTTATGGTGATGGGGTTTATAAATCGACAGACGGCGGCAAGACCTATTCAAATATGGGGTTGGAAGAGACTTACCAAATTAGTTCCATCGTGATTCACCCCAACAACTCGGATGTGGTTTACGTTGGCGCTTTAGGCCGCCTTTACGGAACCAACGACGCACGCGGCGTCTACAAGACGATCGATGGAGGCAAGAGTTGGGAAAAGGTTTTTTACCTCGATGAGCGAACGGGCGTGATCGAAATGATCATGCACCCGACAGACCCCGACACATTGATCGTGGGAATGTGGGATCGAAAACGAGACGAGTTTGATAGCTGGCCTGGCAGTGTCGCCAAGCCTGACGGCATTGACGGATATGACCCGGTTCGAAAATGGGGACCGAAGGCCGGACTCTACAAGACAACCGACGCTGGCAAAAATTGGAAGAAACTGACGGCGGGTCTACCGACTGGGATGACCGGCCGGATTGGGCTGGATTGGCAATCAAAATCTCCAAACGTTATTTTTGCAATCATTGACTGCGAGGAGATTGGAAAAGGGCCAAAACCATTTGACGCCTTTCTAGGATTGGTCGGCCAGGATCGCGATGGGTCACCGGTGGTCACGCAAGTGATGCCTGGAAGCCCGGCAGACAAGCAAGGATTTAAGGTTGGAGACGTTTTGGTCTCGGCCGATGAAGCAAAGCTTTACCAGTTCGATGAATTACTGTCTGTTTTGCGAGAAAAAATCCCTGGTGAGCGCATTAAATTGTCGGTAAATCGAGGTGAGGAGATTTTAGAAATCGCTCCGAAACTGGGCCTTCGCCCGGGCACCCAAGGCTCGGCTGCAGAACCACTTTACGGACTTGTAGGTAAAGACGAGTCTGAAAAAATCGTGTTGACAGAAGTGACCACAGCAGGGCCCGCAGATCAGGCCGGGCTGAAGGCGGGCGATACGATTAGGACCGCAGCCGGCAAGCCACTTAAGGATTACAAGACTTGGATCGGTGGCACGAAAAACCTGGCGGTCGGTGACCAAGTAGAGCTTGGCATCACACGTGGGGAAGAGGAACTGACGATTAGCGTGACACTGGGCAAGCGGCTAGGCACAGGCCCGCAGTCAACGGCGGTCATGGGCATTCAAGGTGCCGACAATCCGCAAGGCGGAGCAAAACTAACGCAGATTACGAAAGACGGACCCTCCGGAAAAGCGGGTTTGAAACTCGACGACATCGTTATCAAAGTAGGTGACAAGGAGATCAAAAACTACAACGAATTGCTTGCAGAAATCCGAAGTCGCCAAGCCGAGGAGGTCATGCCCGTCGAAGTCAAACGTGGCGAGAAAGTCGTCAAGCTGAAAGTCGTACTTGGAGATCGAAACACTACCCAAGGCGATCGACCTTACACCTATTCGTACTTCGGTCAACGTCCCAACGTACAGGACCAGCAAGGCTCTGACGGCCATCGCTATGGAGGAATTTACAAATCGACGGACGCTGGCGAGACTTGGCACCGCGTCAATTCGCTGAACGTGCGACCAATGTACTTTAGCGAGATCCGCGTCGACCCAAGCGATGCTCAACGAGTTTACGTTTTGGGCGTTTCGCAGTTCCAGTCCAAGGATGGTGGCGTCACGTTTACCAGCGATCTAGGACGAGGTGTTCATGCCGATGCGCACGATCTATGGATCAACCCCAATGACGGTCGCCACATGGTAATCGGCTGTGACGGTGGATTTTATGTGACCTATGACCGTGGTAGCCGATGGGATCACATCAACACTGCCGCCATCGGACAGTTTTATCACGTGACCATCGCACCGACGAAACCGTACAAGGTTTACGGTGGGCTGCAGGATAACGGATCTTGGGGAGGACCGGCCATTGGCTTAGCAGGCGGTCCACTGAACGAAGATTGGATCTCGGTCGGCGGCGGTGATGGCTTTGTTTGTCGCGTTGATCCTGAGGACCCGGACACGGTCTATAGCGAAAGCCAAAACGGTTCAATTGCTCGAAAGAACCTACGTACCGGTGCCGGCGCGTCGATTCGTCCACCACGAGTCGAAGGCAAGAGTTATCGGTTCAACTGGAACACACCCTTTATCCTCTCCAGTCACAACTCCAAGATTTTTTACAGCGCAGGCAATTATGTTTTCCGCTCACTTGATCGCGGTGATGATTTGCAGATCATATCGCCAGAACTGACGAAGACACAACGGGGTTCGGGAACCGCGTTAAGCGAATCACCGCTCAACCCCAACGTCTTGTACGCTGGCACCGATGACGGAGCCCTATGGGTGACTCGTGACGGTGGTTCAAATTGGACGGATATTTCGGACAACTTGGGAGTTGATCCTCGGTGGGTTGCAACGATCGAAGCGTCGCGATTTGAAGCCGGACGAGTTTACGTTTGCTTGGATGGCCATCGGTCCGACGACGATCGACCACACGTGTTCGTGTCGGAAGACTTCGGTGCGACGTTCTCCGATCTAGGCGCCGATTTACCACGTGGCTCTTCTCGCTGCCTGCGGGAGGACATCGCAAATCCTAACTTGGTCTTTTTAGGGACGGAATTCTCGTTCTGGGTATCGATCGATCGCGGAAAAAACTGGTCCCAGTTTAATCAGTCGCTTCCGACCGTGGCGGTTCATGAGATTGCGATGCATCCGGAAGTGTCTGAGATTGTCTTGGCAACTCATGGCCGCAGTTTATGGGCGTGTGATGTCTCGCCACTGCGAAGTCTCACCCCTGAGAAACTGACTTCCGAAATCGCGTTGTTGAAACCGGCTGATAAGATCCGCTGGCGGCGAACTTCACGAAGGGGCGGAACCAGTCGCCGCTACGTCGGAGATAACCCAAGCAATAACGTTCAGTTGTGGTATACATTGCCCAAGGATGTCAAGAAAGCTACTTTGCGAATCGACAACATTGCGGGTGAAAAACTTGCCGAACTCAACGGCAGCACGAAAGCTGGTTTGCAAGTCGCGCAATGGAATTTGACTCAGGCTCGCCAAACTGGCCGAGCCTCTGCAGTACCCAACGGTGATTACCGAATCACGCTGGTGATCGATGGCAAAGAGGTCGCCAAACAAGTCCTCTCCGTCAAACAGGATCCAACGCTGTCGCCCGATGCGATATCGGAAGCCGAATTCGAAGCCGTTCAACGTGAACTCGATGTCAACGAAGAAGAGGATGAGAGCGGCGAGGATAAAAACGCCGCAGACGCTGCGACGAATGATAGAGATTCCCCGTAATTAATCGTTCCTTAAACGATTTTTAACCTAGCCGCGTTGCCAAAAGCAACGCGGCTTTTTTTTGTTTGAATTTTCAAGTGATTTCGACATGAGAATCGCAAAGCATTGGAAAAGCGTTATCGCCTTGGTTCCACGCAAGTCCTGCGGACAAGAAACGTGGTCTGACCCAGTGATTGGCGATCTGGGCAAGCAGATTGCGCAAAGTTCACCAAACCCGGTGCTTCAAACGCCAGTCCTGGTGCCAGTCCTGGTGCCAACCAAGGGTATCGAAAAATACGAAACAGCATCTACCCAAACCACTCAAGACCCTTATCTTTACTCAAAAACCTTTCCTCACAGACCACCGAAACTGAACTCGCTTAGCCGCCCTATTTCAATTGCCAAAACCGACATTAGCGACTGGCATTTATGAATGGTTTCTGGAAATTCTGACTCTTGGCCAACCGAAAAAGCTTGAAATTTCAAACAACACTCTAAAAAGACCAACAATCCAAACATTCATTTAGACAAAATGCTTAACCCAAACGGCGTATCAAGGTAAAGCATCTCCCTTTAGGATTTGACCAATAGTGGATTCATTTGCACATAGAACGTGAAATGGGTTTCATAGAATTCACACCCTGTTCAGGCATTAAGCCGATTGAAGACCCCAACATGAAGAACACCTTCAGAATTTTGACTGCACTGCTTTGTGCATCATTGTTCAACCCATTGCAAACGCCGACCTGATTCCGCGAGTGAACGCGGATTTCAAATCAAGCGGTCGGAATATTTTTGGAAATGCATTTTAAGAAGAAGACAACGCTGGATTGGTTGGCTTAACCAACGACCCAGGCATTAGTGCTCAATCTTTAAAGATGTTTGGCGGCTTTAGCCGCGGCGTCAATTTTGGCGGTGCGTTTCCAGACGTGACTGTGGGCGGCTTTAGCGTCTCCATTGGCGATCTGTTGCAGGTCAGGGGCTGAGGTCAAACCTGTCCGGTGACTCAATCGTTGGAAACCCTAATGATGCTTTCTTCGAAATCGCCTACGTCGATGCTAACGGTAACGAATTTGGATTCGGTGGTGCGCGTTTAGCAAATCTAGGTTCGCTTAACGCAGACGAATGGTTTGAAATGTTTACAACTGGCAGTTTCGCACCTACCGACAACGGTGGTGGAGTAACCACAACAGTTCGCGTAAAAACCGTTTTCATTCAGCAGGCTAGCAGCGAAGGCGGAGCTGCTTGGTTTGATAACGTTAGCTTGAACAACCTAACTGCGGCGCCTGAACCAAGTTCGGCTGCTCTGCTAGGTTTGGCTGCGTTGGGTTTGGCTGCGTTGGGTTTGGCTGCGTTGGGTTTGGTGGCTCGTCGCAGACGCAAATAGTAGTCTGACTGGCTGATTTAGACTCTACGAAATTTAAAGGGCTGACGCTTTGCTTCAGTCCTTTTTCGTTCTTGTCTGGATAACTTTGCTAACTTGACGAATCTAGGTTTTGAAGCACGCGGCAAAGACCATCGGCACGTAGATTGGAAAGTTGCCTATTATTCAGCTTCCTAAGTTGATATTCCGCCGTGATGGCTGGCTATTTCACTAAAAAACGCCTATCGTAGAACGCTTGATCCCGGTGCTCAGATCCAATTAGATTGAAATACGATTCGTCGAGCAAAATGGCATGAACATTTTTGACACAATTGAAGATACGACATCGTGGAATAAGATTCAGCCCCGATCCAGCCAGAACCAAACGGCGAATGCTTTGATCGTGGCATTAACTGCGAGATTTACCGCTGGATTTATTGTGCTGTGTTCGCTTATTTTGCTGTGCTGGTTCTCGGTAACCCGGTTGCCGATCATCTGTCAAAGCTTAGCTGAAGTCAGCTGTCAAGCATTGTCGCTACGGTCTTCCAGCGTTTCAGAATCTAATCCAACGCACCCGTTTCGCTCAACTTCATTTGTCAAGCTATCGTCTGTTCAGGATGAAGACGCATCTAGGGTTCAAGAGAAATCGCTAGAACAACAATGGCAAGAGTATCTAATTAGTCCGATCAAGGATTCCCAGCGTCAGGCGGTACTGGATTCTTTGACTCAAGCTGAGCGAAACGATATGGACACCACGATTGCCAAGTCGCCTGACACCATTGATGCAATCGCCGCCCAAATTTATTTGCAACGATTGTGCGAAATGGGGCCACGCATTAGTGGCAGCAAATCCATGAAAGTACAACAGCAAGGATTAAGACTTTTCTTTGAAGGCATGGGTGCCACCGTTGCTTCGCAGTCCTTCACCATTCCTCATCCGGAAACTCGCAAGAGTGTGGAACTGGTTAATTTAATAGTTCAACTGCATCCGGAGAAGAAGAATCGCATCCTATTTTGCTGCCACTATGACACTCGTCCTTATGCGGATCAAGATCCAAAGAACCCCCGGGCCAGTCTACCCGGGGCGAATGATGGTGCCAGCGGTGTTGGCCTATTCATGGTGTTGGCGCCTCACTTGCAGAAGATTGATCAACGGTTGGGCATCGACTTGGTTTTCTTTGATGCCGAAGAACTAGTTTACGACAGATCTCGAGACGCTCTATTCCTGGGTTCCATACATTTTGCGAACCAATATGTCCGCAGTGCACCAGATTATCGATACCAAGCAGGCGTCTTGATTGACATGATTGCCGACAAAACGTTGGAACTGTATTACGAGAAGAACAGCTTAAACGCCGCCGGTCCCTTGACCAAGTCAGTTTGGAATAAGGCCAGGCAATTGAAAGTTGCTGAATTTGTCGCCAAGCCCTTGCACCAGGTCCGTGACGATCACCTAGCTTTAAATGAAATCGCTAAAATACCGACCACCGATTTGATTGACTTTGATTACCCGGCGATCAATTCTTCAACATCTTACTGGCACACGACCCAAGACACGCCCGACAAATGTTCGCCAGTTTCCATGGCGAAAGTGGGTGTTGTCCTTTTGGAATGGGCGAAGGATTACACCAAATGAACTATTTGATCTGGGGTCTAGGTTCGTTGGCAATCGCTTTTGGCCTGGGTTTCCAATGGATTTTTTGGAGCGGCTTTGATTTGCCTGAATTGTCAAATTATGGTCGCCGGATTACATTTATACGTAGATCGTTTGCCAATTTATTGATCGTTGGTATTGGCCTGATCCTGTTCGCGATCCCGGCGTCGACGGATGACCGGTGGCGTTTGACTGCATTGTCGTGCATTGTAGCGCTGCTGCTTGTCGTTTTGCTGTTGGCTGCTTGGGACTGGGTTTCGATCAATATTGCGGTCCGGCAAGGTCGGGTTCGAGCTTATCATGACAAGTTGAAGCAAGAGTTTGCCGCAATTCAAGAAGCAGCGTTACGGCAGACCCAAGCCAACGCCGGTTCGGTTGACGAACATTAAAGCTGACGAAGATTAAGTTTGTGATCGTAGGCTGTAGGACTTTCGCTAGCTTTTGGAATTCGGATTTACGTTTGAATTTCAGCTTAAAAAAGGTTATAAACCCGGTCCCGTTCATAATTTTGATACGGGAATTCGACGGGGGCTGAACGTTCAAATGGACCTACCTTAATTTCGCAAGACCTGATTTTATTAGAGCCCGGGCAACGAAACCTGGGCCAGCACTTACGACTTTAGAACAACAATTGAAACAGTTACAGGAAATTGTAGTGAGCATCGTTGAAGCAAAGCCTTTGAACATTGAATCATTCTCGAACCTTGCCAAACAAGTGATCGACGGCAAAGTTATTGATGCCCCGCAAGCGTTAGAGTTGCTTGCCACCGCTGACGACCAATTACTAGAATTATTGGCGGCGGCGTTTGATATTCGAAGTCACTACTATGGTAAACAAGTCAAGTTGAACTACTTGGTTAACGCCAAAAGTGGTCTATGCCCGGAGGATTGCAGCTACTGTTCTCAAGCCAAAGGGGCGACTTCCGAAATTCAAAAGTATTCCTTGATGACCAGCCATCAAATGGTGGAACGTGCTGAAAAGGCCGTCGCCAACGGTGCATCGACTTGTTGCTTGGTAATTAGTGGTCGCGGCCCGAACAAACGGGAAGTCCAAGCCGTTTCTGATGCGACCAAGGAAATCAAGAACCGTTGGCCAAACTTGAAGGTATGTGCGTGCCTGGGAATTCTAAACCAAGAACAAGCGACCAAGCTAAAGGAATCAGGTGTCGACCGGTATAACCACAATTTGAACACCGCCGAAGATCATTACAAAGAAATCTGTTCAACCCATACTTACAACGATCGCAAGCAGACCGTGCAACACGCGATTGACAGTGGCATCTCGCCATGTTCTGGCTTGATCGTTGGGATGCAGGAAACACCGCAACAGTTGATCGAAACCTTGTTTGCTTTACGCGACATCAAAGCGGATTCGATTCCGATCAATTTCTTAGTGCCGATCGAAGGAACAGGCTTGGCCAATATCGCTCATCCGTTGTCACCGCAATATTGTCTGAAAGTATTGTGCGTTGCAAGATTCATTTGTCCAACGGTAGAAATACGCTGCAGTGCCGGTCGAGAAAAACATTTAAGAACTCTGCAACCGCTCTCGCTTTACCCAGCAAATTCCTGGTTCATTTCCGACTATTTGACGACACCTGGCCAAGAAGAAGAACTTGATCATCAAATGATCTGTGACGCCGGCTTTGAAATCGAACGGATTGATGGCGCAGCGGACGCCTGCATAACCGACTCCTCTTGCTCGACTCCGACTTCGTGCTCTTCGGGCGGTTGCCAGTCAACAGCTAAGCAGTCAACAGCTAAGCAGTCAACAGCTACCAATTAATGACTGATCCTAAAGTGGTTCGCCGATTAATCCCACGGCAACTGGACGCCACGCCTTTTGCGCTGGCGACATTGACGAAGCATCAGTCGCCTGACATTGGCAGAAGTACCCCGGAAGTTAACGACCTGGGATTGAGCGTCCCGAGACCGGATGATCACGTTGCAAGTGAACAGCAGACCCCTGATGAGCATTTTCGCAAGCAAGACCTTAGCCAAACGAACTACATCACGATCGAAGGTCGGCGACTGTTGAACTTTGCTTCCAACAATTACTTGGGGTTGGCCAATGACCCCCGAGTGATTCAAGCGGCGATCGAAGCGACGCGAACCTGGGGCACCAGTTCTGGCTCGTCTCCGCTTCTTTCAGGACACACCCAACTGCACCAAGAGTTGGCCGACAATCTTTCGGCATGGAAATCGGGTGCAGTGATTGGATCCCGCGACCTGCAAATCAATCCGGCCCATTTGGACATCGGCACTATCTTGTTTGCCAGTGGCTATTCGGCCAACTTGGCTGCCATGAACGCGATTTTCGAACATGACGCCCAAGTGTTTTGCGACCGCAAGAACCATGCCAGCCTGATCGACGGCTTGCGATTGGCGGGTCAAAACCTGGACGCTTTGACGGTGCGGTACTACCGCCATCAAGACTTTGATCAACTGGCTACACTCTTGGCGTCAAGTTCGCAAAGTCGTCCTAGGTGGATCGTCACCGATTCGGTATTCAGCATGGATGGCACGATGACGAGTCCGGATGACCTTCTAGAAATTGCCCAACGATTTCAAGCTGGCGTGATTGCAGATGAAGCGCATGCGACCGGCGTTCTAGGTCCGACGGGCAGCGGGTTGTTTTCTTTCGCCAGCGATAAGGCCTGCTTCCCAAAGTTGGTTGTGGTTGGCACCTTGTCAAAAGCGTTGGCTGCTTCGGGAGGTTTTATCACCGCTGACAAGGCGACGATAAATTCTTTGGTTCAATCGGCTAGACCTTTAATCTATTCGACCGGCCTACCCCCTGCAAGCGTCGCCGCCGCATGGAAAGCGGCTGGAATCGCGTGCGGTGACCCTCACTTGCGAAGCTGTTTGTCGAATCACATCCAACGATTGCATGATGGACTATTCGCCCAGGGCTGGCAGGTAATGGGTTCCCCCAAGGCTCCATTGCTAAGCGTGATCGTGGGTACCGTCGAAACGTCCCAAACCATCGCTAAACAACTGCACGATCTAGGAATTTACGCGCCCCCCATACGCCCGCCTACCGTCAAGCCCCACCAGTGTCGCATCCGAATTTCACCAACAGCCTCAATGTCAGAATCACAAATTGATGTTATCCTGAACGCGTTCGATCAGCTGTCACGACCCGTCATTTGAAATTCTTGGCTGGCCGATTTGTTTGAAATTGAATTGGACGATTACGATTTCCTGCCGCAGAATGCTTAACCGACTTTGAGCGAAAGATCGCAATGTCCGTTTTGCCTGCCTTATGATTCCTTCAAAGCAACATTTTCATTTAAAAGCCGAAAACTTGCCTGCCACACCCCCATCAGAACATAGCAAACCGATTAACCACGCGTATATTGCGGGGATCGGACACTATGTTCCCAACCTAGTCCACTCGAACCAGCAAGCGGAAACCGAACTTAACTTGCAGACCGGCTGGATTGAACAACGAACGGGATTTTCAGCACGTAGATACTGCCGCGCAGACCAAGCGTGTACGGACTTGGCAATTGAAGCTGGCAAAAATGCGTTGGCTAATAGTGGTATTCACTGTTCGGAAATTGGCACCGTACTGTTGGCAACCAGTACACCCGATCACCCGCTACCAGGCTCTGCGCCTCGAATCGCAGCCCAGTTGGGCATCACTGCACCGGCAATGGACCTGATGGCTGCTTGCACCGGTTTCTTATACGGTTTGATCCTGGCCAACAGCTTGGTAAGCACTTTGGGACGCCCCGTTTTACTGATTGCCTCCAATGTACTGTCTCGGCGAGTCAATCGCAAAGATCCTCAAACTATTGGACTCTTTGGTGATGGAGCAGGAGCCTTGGTGCTAAGCCCAAACGCCACCCCCAAGAACAACTTTGAAGCGAAACGTAGCGGTGTTGGTCACTCAGGTGTGCTGGCCAGCGATTGGCAAAGCGATGGCAAGAATTGGCAACAGTTATTGATCCCAGCGGGTGGCAGCCGCCGGACCCTTTCTCCCGATGCTTGGGCAGAGGATGCGATGTACATGAAAATGGAATCCGGACGAGCGGTGTTTAAGTTGGCCGTCGAATCGATGCAGGCGTGTAGTCAGAAAGTCCTGTCCGAAACTGGAACTTCTTCGGATGATATTGATTGGTTGATCCCGCATCAAGCAAGTCACCGAATCGTCTTGGAACTGGGTCGAAGACTATCCATTGCAGCCGACCGTCAAGCATGGTGGCTAGGTTCTCTTGGCAATTCTTCGGCGGCTACCATCCCGATTGCATTGAGCTTAGGAATTGCATCCCAAAAAATAATTAGGGGACACCGCTTGTTGCTGGCCGCCGCCGGTGCTGGCATGTGCAGTTCAGCGGTCCTGATCAAGTATTAGTTACCCATTAAATAAGCGAATTGACATTGATTTGATCACATCCTTGCTGATCACAACCATACCTTTGGGCGTAACATCTTGACTAGCACGTGCCAGCAAACCACCCGCGTTGCAAATCCAAACCCGGCTGCAAAGCGGGGACGCGGTTTCTGAAGCGGTTAAGGTTCCAAACAATGAAACAAATTGATTTCGTCTTGGCTAACTAATTTCGCCAGCGACTATACTGATAGCACTAGCGAACGATCGTGACGGTAACTCGTTTACTACCACTATTGGGCGCACCTTTTAGTGCATTTCTTTGCCGTGCAACAAATCAGAGTACGCTGTTGACAATAGTCACCCGATAAATGCAAGACGACTTGCTGCTTGACTCCAGCCCTCCCAGGAAAAATCGGCGATGCCCGGCGAAACCTCTCAAGATTCTGTTCAACCGATGACTGTTGATTCGATGCGACTTGAAGTCAGTCGTGAGATCTGCCGTCGCTATGCGTTGCAATGGTTTGGGAAGATGGGATGGCACCTAGACCGCATGTCCCCTCAGCAAGCATCCGCGATCCTAGACGTCCGAGCCCTCGCGCTGGCAGCACGCGACGAAGTTTTTGTTCAATCTACTATCGAAAAACGTAAAACCACTTTGCAGGACTGGATCTTTTCATTAAGCCAAGGCTTTCAGGGACAAGCACATTCAGACTGCGTCGATGCGATCGCGCAAAGCGTCACCCTGCATCGAGTCCCACGAGCGTTCTTATACGACATGTTGTCCGCTTTGGAATCCAATCTGTATCGCGAACAATTGGAAACTCTTGAAGACCTGCGTCGTTTTTGTTATCGCCAAACCAGTTCCTTCACTATGTCCGTCGGACAAATCTTAGGAGCCGGCGAAGCGGATCACCGCCCCTACTTCATCAAGTTGGGCGTGGGAACGGGCATCTTAGAATCGCTACTTTCCTGGCACCATTGGAAATCCTGCAACTGGGCTCCGATCCCAGAAATTTGGCTAAAGGAAGCTGGGATCAGTGCAAACCAAATGCTGCAAGCTGACACAGCAAACGCACAATTCCAGTCCGTAATTCGTCGCCTTGCGGTTCAAGGAATTGAAGAATTAGCCGAGGTGGGAACCATGCCACCAAGTATTGAACATCCTATCGATGTCAACCTTAACCAGTGGACCGAATGCTCGATCGATAAGTTGCAAGCATTTCACGAAGATCCTTCAGCCGTTCTGAAGTAACCGCACGTTCAGCCTGAATCCATCTTACAAAAACCATCTTCGCAGCGGTGAAGCTTCGCTTGGAAATCGGCGTTACCCGGGTAACCACGCCAAAATCACAGCCTCAAAATCCCAGCCTCAAAAACACAGCTCCAAAATCACAGCCCCAAAATAAAAACAGCCCGGCGGCTGCGCGTAATTTCTGCAACAAAGTGCTTGCAAAATCACTGACCTCACTGACCTCACTGACCTCACTGACC
>JBDNHU010000512.1:0-3645 GCA_041688615.1 Mariniblastus sp.
AGTGCCACAATCACCCCTTCAATGATTGGAAACAGGAGAAGTATTGGGAATTCAATGCGTTCTTCCGTCAATCGCGTGGTTTACGCAGGTTTGTTGAGGGAACCAACGATATTGAATACGCCGAACTGGTTGATCAAGACTACGCGGGTGAAAGTCGCAATCCAGATAAGGCTGATCTGTTTTACGAATTGCGAAACGGTCTGGTCAAAGTTGCGTACCCCGTGTTTGTGGATGGAACTAAGGTTGAGTCAAGTGGCTACGTCGAAGATGTGAATCGTCGCAAAGAATTGGCCGATTTGATGCTGCAATCGAAGTACATTGACCAGTCGATTGTCAACCGAATGTGGGGGCACTTTTTCGGCTATGGCTTTACCAAACCGATTGATGATTTGGGACCGCATAACATTCCTTCGCACCCGGCATTGCTGGAATACTTGTCCACGGAATTTCGAACTAACGGTTATGATTCGAAGAGGTTGATCTCATGGATTGTGCTGAGCGAAGCCTATCAATTGTCCAGTCGCAGTTCGGCTGGGAATAAACCAGACGATCCGTTGCTGGGCGAACAGCCAAGGTTTACGCACTACTACATTCGCCCCATGGGAGCTGAAGAGCTTTACGAGTCTTTGTTGGTTGCGACCCGTGCGGATGGAAGTTCGCAAGATTATCAAATGACGGAACAGATGAAGAGTCAATGGTTGCAGCAATTTAGTCGAGCGTTTGGTACCGACGAGGGTGACGAATCGATAAATTTCGCAGGGACCATTACTCAGGTTTTGATGATGTTCAATGGCGGCATGATACGTTCGGCAACCAAGGGTGATGGCGGCGGTTTTTTGCAGCAAGTCATCAACGATCCTAATACGGATGCCAAGGGTAAAGTGGACCAATTGTTTTTGGCAGCATTCGCCAGGCGTCCCAGTCGTAAGGAGGCTTTGGCGTTTATGACTTTGATCCAAACGGCCAAGTCACCAACTGAAGGTATTGAAGACGTCTGGTGGGCGTTGCTAAATAGCAATGAATTCATCTTCAATCATTGATTAATCGATTTGGATCCCTGGTGATCGTGTGTCAGGCGGCTTGGATAGAGGCTGCCTGAATCATCGCCTGGGGAACGGTGTTTGGTTTGGGCAGTAAACACTGGTGGTCATTGGTTGGCAGGGCATTTGTTCAAAGTTGCGGGCATTTATTTAAAGTTGCGGGCATTTATTTCACGGTCATTTATTGACATGGGTTTGCCTTCCCAAGGGGCAAGGAAAATCCAGTCCTAACCAGGAGCAGTCGCATGTTATTTTCAACTCCAAACGGTATGAGCCGTCGCCACTTTATGAGCCACTTGATGGGTTCGTCGGCGCTGGTGGGTACTTCCCTGGCCATGAATCAATCGATTGCTTCGGCTGCGGCAACGCTTAAGGCCAACAACAAACGCTGCGTCTTGTTGTGGATGGGTGGTGGGCCGTCCTCGATGGATATCTGGGATCTGAAGCCTGGAGCCGCTACAGGTGGCCCCTTCAAGGCGATCTCGACCGCTGGCGATATGCAAATCTGCGAACACATGCCAATGACGGCAAAGGTTATGGATCGCTTGTCGATTGTTCGAAGCATGAGCACTCGAGAGGCCGATCATGATCGTGGTCGCTACTACATGCACACCGGTTACGTTCCCAATCCCAATATCCAGCATCCAAGCTACGGTTCTGTGATTGCCCACGAATTGGCTGAAGCTCGCAAGCAATTGGAAATTCCACCGTTCGTTTCGATTGGCGGCGGCAGTGAAGGACCTGGCTTTCTGGGAATGTCCTGGGCACCATTCTCGGTCGATTCCAATGGACGAATTCGCGACCTGGAAACGGGTGTCGAAGAGGCTCGTTTGCAGCGACGATTAGCGTCTTTGCAGTTGCTGGAATCCAATTTCATCAAAGAAAGTCGCGGCAAAGCGGCTAGTGAGCATGCGAAGGTATTGGATAAGACATTGCAGTTGATGACCAGTCAACAAATGGAAGCATTCAAAGTTGCATCTGAAGAGAAGTCCGTGGCTGAACGTTACGGCGAAAACGACTTTGGAAGAGGTTGCTTGTTGGCTCGCCGTCTGGTTGAAGCTGGCGTTCCGTTTGTGGAAGTGAACTACGGGGGTTGGGATAATCATCAAGATATTTTCACGACCCTGAAAGACGACAAGCTTCCAACATTGGATCGTGGGGTCAGTGCATTGGTTGAAGATTTGACGCAACGTGGCCTCTGGGAAGATACCATTGTTTTGTGGATGGGTGAATTCGGTCGTACGCCGCGTATTAACGGCAATACCGGACGTGATCACTGGGCTCGATCTTGGAGCGTGGTTGCAGGCGGTGGCGGATTGCAGGGCGGTATCGCGGTGGGAGCCACCAACGAAGACGGAACCCGCGTCGAAGGCACCAGCTACACATCCGAGGACTTAATGGCTACGGTTTGCCAAGCGATGGGGATTTCGCTAAGCACCAGTTTTCAAAGCACTAGCGGACGTCCGATGAAGATCGCTAACGGTGGCAAAGTGATCAAAGAATTGGTCGGCTAAGATCGCCGACGGGCCAGCACTGGCAATTGGTGAAACATTGGTCAAATAGATTTTATCAAACCGAAGCTTAATCAACTGCGATTAGGCTTCGGTTTTTTATTTGCACTTTTCGAACGCGGATCATTCTCTAGAGTGCTGAGCGAATTTCGCCGAAAGCGAATCGCTTATTTACGAGCCCGGAATGTCCAGCAACCTACGCTTGTCCATTGCGCTGAGTCGATCAAAGCTTTGGTAGGTAATCGCGGTGCTGGTTAACCAAAGCCTTTGAAGTGAATGGGGTCACTTGCGTTGTTCTCTGTGTCCGCCCACACTTGTCATCTAATATTCGGAAAACGACAGTCGAGGTTACTTGTCGGCCTTGTGCGGTTGGCCAATTAGCGTGGACGCCCCTGCTTTTTCAGGGATCACCAAGTTCATGATCGTTTCCCGACTTTGAATGTGCGTGCCGTCAAAGTAATCTGAAGAAATTTCTTTGTTTGTGGTAAACCAATGGAATTCCGATTTAGTCGTGAGAGTTCCGGATTCCGTTTTGCCTTGAATCTCGAGCAATTGGTTTTGTTTCCGAGTGTAGGTTTTCGGAAAGAAGACGCCATCCCGTTCTTCCCACTGTATCTTGTTTTCAGAGTGAAAATGTTCGACAGGAAGCAATTTGCCGAAAATCATGGAATGCTTGCTGCCGATATTCATCAGACTTACTTTGTCAAACGAATTGATCGTCACTGATCCTCCCAAGTGATTTGTATCGCCAGTTTCTGGATTGGTGAAGTCTTGATTCATTGGTGTGTACAGATGGAGTTCCAAGATATTGCCTTCTCGATTGACAACCTTGGCAGACTTCCAATTATTAATAATTCGCTCGGTCGCACGATTGTAATCCAGTTTCATGTCGCCGCTGCGTTCACCCAGGATAGGAAGAGCTCGGTAGTCCCTAAATCCGACCATTTGAAATTGTTTCTCAAGCCCCTCAGTCGTTGTTCGCGGGCGAAGTATTGTTGAATCGTTGGTAAATGATCGAGCCGACTGGAAGTCAACAATGGCACCATTCCAGGTTAGTTTTTGCGCCGGTATGCTGTCCGCACGGTCAAAATGGG
>JBDNHU010000006.1:0-2534 GCA_041688615.1 Mariniblastus sp.
CTTGGCGTTCCCGTTCCTGACGGGTACGGTGCAGATACCGAAGTATTGGGACCACTGGGCGTGTAAGGTTCACTCGAAGAGTAGGGCGAGTTAGAAGACGAGTAAGGTGAGTTTGGATAGCCCTCCGAACTTGCAGGAGTCCCCTTTGCCAGCGATTTGGGCGCGTCCAAATGAGCACCGCACTTTGGGCACATGACCCTCCCGCCCAAGAATTCCGGCCGAAGACTCAAGACCTGGCCGCAACCGCAGTTCAGAAGCAAAGGTGATTCGGGACCCATTTCAGTTTCCGCCGCTTTGTGAAGTTCTCTGATGCCAAACGCTATCCTATCTTACCCTAGGGATAGCTGGATTCGACCTCTTAGTAGACTTTATACCGAAACCCTAACCGCTTCAATGATTGCTACATCACCATCTCCCTCCCAAAAGCCACTTCATCCAGCGACGGTCAACCGGCAGATTGGTTAGAAGGCAGCTTGGTAATGACCACCTGCCTTGTGAGTCTGGTCGTCGAATTCAGGACTTTCTACAGGACAATTCTTCCACTTTAGCGTCCATGCCAGCGGCACTCCAACCGGCCCAGTCAATTGCCAAAAACCCGCCAAAAGGCATTTTCTAGGCTGAATATCAAGGACTTGCTCGGACAGGAAACTGGCCGTCGATAATTCCTGCAGCTGTTTGGAATCCAAACGATTAGACAATACCCTGCGATGGTTCCTGTGCTGCTTTGAAGGGTTTTAAAGGCCCGGCATCCAGCAGTAAGCCTAAATTTGCTTTATACAATGATCGGTGCACCAGAAATGGTCGATTGGAGAGAGATTAGTGACGAACGAAAGTAATAGATTTAATTGAAACTGAGGGAAATGGATTGACCGTTTGACAGCCCGCTGATAGTCTCTTACAACCCAAGAGACGATTTTTCAAAAATACCCTGACCGACGGTCCCGCTGAACCTTTCGCCAAACGATAGGTCGAGCCGAAACCGCTGCTTGAAGCCAGCCTTCAGTTGCTGTGGCAGGGTATTTTTGGACAAACGTATCAAGATAATTTACAGGTGAAGCCGTTTTCGCCTTAGTTTAAGTGTTTTGTTTGATTTACAGTTTGCGACTTTCCGCTCCTGCCAAGCTGGGGGAATTTAGTTTCCAGCAGTTTAAGGAACGGCGGGCCGAGAGATTCGGTCCGGGCTGAAAAGGCTTTAAGGTCACTGAATTGCGTCAGTTGAATTTGACGGTTGAGTAATCTCGTCGAAGTCAGGGTGATGGTGTTTCAGGGCTTTGGTTCCATTTTAGATCCATGGTCAGCTTCGTAAAAAGAAAGAAAAGATGCGTTATGGATGCTAAAGAACTTCTAAATCAGTTAATCGAATGTGGTGTTCACTACGGTCACCGAGCTAGCCGCTGGAACCCAAAGATGGCGCCGTACATTTACGGCCGAAAAAATCAAATCCACATTATCGACATTCGCGAAACGGTTCGTGGACTGCTTCGAGCGAAAAAATATTTGGCCCGCGTTGCCTCCGGTGGAAGTCTAGTTCTGTTTGTCGGAACCAAGCGACAAGCGACAGACGTTGTCGAACAAGAGTCACTACGTTGCGGAATGCCCTTTGTGAACCAACGATGGTTGGGCGGTGCGTTGACCAACTTCCGCACGATTCGTTCGCGGATGACTCGCTTAGAGGAACTTGAAGAAATTCGTTCGGGTGATAAGTTGAACGATTATTCGAAGAAGGCTCAATCCTCTTTGAACCGCGAATATCGCAAAATGTACCGTAATCTAAACGGTCTTCGAAAAATGAATCGTCTTCCTGAAGCGATCGTTGTTGTCGACCCGCGTAAGGAAAAGAACACGCTTCTAGAAGCCCGTGCTCTTGGCATCACTACGATTGCATTGATCGACACCGATTGTGATCCAAAGTTGGTCGACTTGCCGATTCCCGGCAACGATGACGGTATTCGCTCCATCGAATTGATCATGTCGCACTTGGCGGATTCGGTCATTTCGGGCATGAAAGAGATCGCTCACAAACATGAAGGTTCCGACGCCAAACCAGCAAAAGCTGTAGAAAACGCCGAAGCCACTTCCTAGTGCCAACGCCCTGATTGGGATAGATCTTGCAGCATAACAAAACAGGCCAACCGCACACTCAAGTTCGGATTGGCCTTTGTTATTTGGCTTGGCTCGTGGGCGGTATGCGACTTGGTCTAGGCATAGCTTGCGATTTGGATTGTTTGGCTGTCTTCTGATTAAGAAAGTCAACCAAAAAGCCCAACGCGTCGGTTAGCACTGTTTCTTTTGCGTGGCTCTGGTAGAATTTCGACTTAGAAATCGCTACCTTTGCTGGTTGCCACTGTTTCCCAACGACCACGGCGTTTCTCGCTTTTTGCGATCACAATTCAGCAGATTGGCTTTGTTGTAGACACCTTTGTTGTAGACACCTTTGTTGTAGACACTTTTGTTGTAGACACTTTTGTTGTAGACACCTTTGTTGTAGACACCTTTGTTGCGGACTCCTTTGTTGCGGACTCTTTAAACGTGAA
>JBDNHU010000513.1:0-2779 GCA_041688615.1 Mariniblastus sp.
CAGAAGCGTTGGAGTTGGGACGTTAACAGTCCGGTTTCAGAGCGGTTAGGCCGCCAGATTCCTAGGCGATTAATTTGCCGGGTTTCTAGACGGTTTGCCGGCTTGAAAAATTACATAATCCGTGGGCGCAGCGACTTCATTGCTGGAACTTGATTCCGTCGATGTCCAGCTTTTTAGATTGTGGTTGTGGTGCCGACACGTAAGTGTGCCGGATGACGAATTTTCGGTCATACTAATTGGCCCAGATTCAGAAACCCTGTCACGCCCAAAGTCTGTAAAACACAAACGTTGCAATTGAATTATTTTGATACAGTTATCGTGAAAACACGCGGGAGAAGATAAGACATGATCACCACCAGCAAGACAACGTTGTTACCGGATGAACAACGAGTGGTGATGACGGGCATCGGATTGGCGGCGCCCAACGGCGATTCGTTACCCGAATTTCGTCAATCGTTGTTAGAAGGTCGCAGTGGCGTTGTCGATTACGACATTCGATATTTCGGAAAAACGTTGGCTGGCGTTTGCAATTTTGATTCACTGCGATATCAAAAACGAAAAGAATTGCGCCGGGGGACTCGGGCCGGTTCGGTAGGAATCTACGCTGCCAACGAAGCAATCAAAGACAGCGGCATCGACTGGCCTAATGTGGACACGTCGACGGTTGGCGTGTACATCGGTGTCACCGAACATGGAAACGTTGAAACGGAAAACGAAATCTTTCAAATCAAGGCTTTCGACTACGACACCAGCGTTTGGTCGCACCATCACAATCCCAGAACCGTTGCTAACAATCCGGCTGGCGAAATCGCCTTGAACCTTGGTGTGACTGGGCCCCATTACACTTTGGGTGCAGCGTGTGCGGCGGGAAACGTCGGCATCATCCAGGCCGCTCAAATGCTGCGATTGGGTGAATGTGACCTTGCTTTGGCCGGTGGCGTATCCGAAAGCATCCACACTTTCGGTATTTTTGCAGGTTTTGCCAGCCAGGGCGCTTTGGCCTCGCATGTCGATCCCACTAAGGCCTCTCGTCCTTTTGATTCCAATCGAAACGGTATCGTGGTGTCTGAAGGCGGGTGCATTTACACAATGGAACGTTTGTCGGATGCGAAAAAACGCGGAGCCAAGATTTACGGCGAATTAGTCGGTTACGCGATTAACACCGACGCTACTGACTTCGTTCTGCCCAACCCTGAACGACAGGCACAGTGTGTTGCGAAGGCGTTGAACCGAGCAGGTTTGAATCCTTCCGACATTGACATCGTTAGTACTCATGCGACCGGAACTTCGAATGGTGATTCGTTGGAGTGCGAAGCCTTGCGAAATGCGTTCGTATCCTCGAATCGAACTCATTTTAACAATACTAAGAGTTTCATTGGGCATTGCATGGGCGCAGCCGGCGCTTTGGAATTGGCGGGCAATTTGATGTCGTTCCAAGATGGTACGGTTCACGCAACCATTAACGTCGAAGACCTTGACCCGGGATGTGTACTTCCAAATTTGGTAGTTGGTTCGCCCAAGGAAATCGGTCCAGTGAATCGAGTGCTAAATAATTCGTTTGGCATGTTGGGAATCAATTCGGTCGTGATTATCGAAAAAGTTTAATCGACTGTCCTCCAAAGAAATGTCTTTCCCGAACCCGCAGGTACGGTCGGTAGAACCGTCCGCCTGCGTTGGACCAATCGTGACCATTCTCATTTTTTCTGGCGTATTTTACTGGATACGGATACCGCACGGCGATGAAGATCGTTGGCTATGTCATCCAATTCATGCTGGTCGTGGCAAGCCAACGGACGGTTGTCGCTTGTGATTCACGCGGTAGCGATTTCTAAAGAGTGAAAGACTTCGCCGTTTTCTCAGGATTGCCAGTCGTGGCAATGGATCATCTGCGGTAGTTCTGGAAACGTCGATGGACGAGTTGGCCTGCCGATCTGGGTCGGATCCATTTCGGGCACCGGTTTGCCTGCGCTTCGGTGTTGTTTTCAGAAGCTGGAATCTTGCGGATCGAGCATTTTTACGGATCGAGCATTGTGAACTGCTTACAACTGGCGAACCCAGAGGCAAGTCGCTTCACTGAACCGAATGCATGCCTGAATCTGGGCGGTCGGGGATCTCTTGCTCAGGCGGTGCGTTGGTTGGAAAGGCGGATCGATTGATTCGGATTTCTACTTCGAAACTGCAAACGGTGGGGCGTCGATGCCAGTAGATGGGGCCCGCAAGTAGCGATTTTGCGAATTATTGAACATCCGAAAGTCAACTTTGGCCATTTTGTGCCCCTTTGGTGTACTGGTGAAAAAGGGTGAAACCGTGATAATACCTTCCAAAATACTTGGCGGTTTGTTCGAGTGTTCATTCAAATTTGTATTCGCCCCTACTTGGTGTAGGTGGTTTTAAACAACTGGTTAAGGAGAGCTGCTGTTATGGCGCCCGAAGAAATTCGCGAAGTTATCATCGAAATCTTAGAAGATATCGCTCCGGACGAAGATTTAACGTCGTTGGATGATGCTGTCGCCTTTCGGGAACAGCTAGAATTGGACAGCATGGACTTTTTAGATATCGTAATGGAGTTGCGAAAGCGGTACCGCGTGCAGATACCTGAAGAAGAGTATTCCAATCTTGCATCCATGGCCAGCACAGTGACTTACTTGATTCCGAAGATGGCTGAACTGCCCAAATAGACCAGCTCAGATAGACCAGTCCAGATAGAGCAGTCCAGATAGAGCAGTCCAGATAGAGCAGTCCAGATAGAGCAGTCCAGATAGAGCAGTCCAGATAGAGC
>JBDNHU010000514.1:0-2723 GCA_041688615.1 Mariniblastus sp.
CGAGTTGGATTGTGAATCCGAGTCCGCTCGCCATTGGTCGATACTAGGCTCGGTATGCCGTCGGAACGCTTGTTCGGTTTGGATTACGATCGAAGGCTGGGGAAGGTCCAAAACGGCCTGTTCAATTTCGACCTGAAACGATGGCGGCAAGGGGACGGCCAAACAGTCGAATTTGCCCTGCATCAAGACTCGTCGCACTTCCCATGCAAAGTCACCACTGCCGTTAACGACGGGCAGCACGCTGATTCGTGGGCCGATTTTAAGTAGTGGGTGTAGCATGAGAAAAAATTCAGGGAAAAATACGGGGGTGAAGGAAAAGGTGGCGTCGAAGCTTAGGCGGCATTTTACCTGGGCGACGTTTTCTCTATTCTAGGCTTAGTCATCAGTAGAAAACCAGTCACCGACAGGATGATTCCGATCAGCAAGTAAATTGTGGGCTGTTCCTGAAAGAAAACAAAGCCGACAAGAGCCGCCATAATTGCTTGGCAGGCGTTGACGCCGTTGACATAGACCACCGGCAAGGCCTTGAATGCAAAGGATAGTGACAAAAAGGCGATACTGTTGCAAATTCCTGCCATGCAAAGGAATTGCCATTGCGGCCAGGTGGTTTGCAAAATAATTCCACCTCCATTTTGTCCAAGCGTGAGGCAGCCAAGAATTGAGATTCCAGAAATGCTGACCAGGATCATGGGAATTAGTTTGGGAATGCCAACCTTTGCACTCTTACGCAACGCGATACCCAGTGCGGCAAAGGCTAGCCCGGCGACCATCGCAGCGGCAATTCCAATAATGGCGCCGGCATACGAATCCTGGGCCGGCCAAACCGAATCGGTCGTGCGACTATCGCGTGGGGCGGTGGTCGGAACAGCCCCTGGGTGCGTATTGACCGAAAATTGTTCGACCGTGATAGGCATCGACGCTGCCGGTGTTGACTTGGTTTGACGTTGGGCACTGTTGGCTAAGACGAATGTGCCAACAATCAATAGGAAGAGGGCAAACATGACTTGCAGAGGGACTCGTTCACCCAACACCCACCAGCCAATAATGGTTGACCAAACAATCATGGTTGAAAGGATGATCGGAACCGTTAGTGCGATTCCCAGATAATAGAACGACCACTGAATCGGCAGGTTTCCTAACAATTGGACGCACACTCCCACACCCAGTAAACCAAGAATCCAACGCATCGATGGCCAAATTTTCAGCCCACCTTTCAAAGTCATGAAGATCACTGCTGGCCCAAATAAAATGGAGGTCCAGCAAGCTTTGATTGCAGCCACAAACGTTGCATCGACGTCACCGGACAAACCACGCAGGAAACCGTTGGCAGCGGTATAGCCCACGGCGGCAACGGCAGCAAAAACGATCCCTATCCAAAACGATCGCTTACCGGTGCAATCGTCGATATCACTTGTACTTGAATTCATCGCAGGAAAAGATTTCAACGTGAAAAGTGGGAAGTCAATTAAAAGGGTCGATGACAAGAATGTGAACATTGAGACCTAGCGCGATGCTTCGGCCATCGCTAGTGCCAAGCATACAAGGCTCTTGCTAGGCAAGTGGTGGACCTTGACAAAGGCTGGCTAAACTTGGTTCGCTGCTTGCGATCCAAGCAATGCGTCCAATGGCATATAAGGCGCCCAGCCCATGATCCGTCTTTTTCGACCGGGAACTGGACCACTTTCGTAACCACAGACCAAACATTTGGTAGACTGTTCTGCCATCGGACCATGGCAACGATTGCAGTGCGGAGCTATCCACCAATCATGTCCATCAGAGAACCCCTGCGGTACAAACTGTAACTTCAAATCCCATTGATTTTTCTGGCAGATGGATAAAGCTTCCACAAAATGGGTCAAGCCATCAAGGACAAAAGTGTCTGGCTCAATAGGTTGCAAAACGTCAATCAGCCGATCGAGTAGCGGACCGGAAATTGCCTTGCCAGCCCAAAGGTTGTACCACAAATGCGCCGCAGTGGTGCTTTGGGTCAACGCGCCTAACGCTTCATCATCAAATAGAAATTCTGAAAGCCGGCGAACACTTGGATTCCATGTTCGCAAATCAAAAGCTAGGAAATTGGGACGCGGTAGCGGTTTGTTAGCGGTGCTTAGATCTTGGGTTTGGCGACTGTATTCTTCCAAGTTTCCCGCGAACAGAATTTGGCTACACCCAGCCAATCGTGCTGCCGGTTCCCAGGAACAAGCGGATGAACCAAAGTTTGCTTGCTTGGTCACGGTAACCTGGGGATCGATCTGCCTAAGGTGGGTTGGAGTGTCGTCCGAAGGTGGACCATCATCAATGTTGGCAGGGCAAAGGGCGCATTCGTGTTTGACTGTTTCGAATCCGCCAAACGGTTGGCAAGCTTCTGAGATAGAAAATCCCATCGCTACTTTCCGCGAAGCACCCTTGATCGTTGGGTCACTTGGCAATAGATAAACCAGATCCCCGTCAACTCGGTTCTGCTGAAGGGCTACCGAAATCGATTCGATTGGCTTCAAACATTGATGCGTCGAAAGGACAGACTTTGGTGGGTAAAAAGAATTGGAAAAATGCTGTAGCAGTTTACAGGGTGCTGAGATCTGCCAAGCGATCATTTCTGGCGTTCGCCCAAGCCATCGGCACCGAGATTGAAATTGGGACGCGGGCATTGAATTCATAAGCTACGAAAGTCGGACGCTGCGAATGTTAGTGAATGATGATCAGTCTACCGGCAAATGCCAACC
>JBDNHU010000515.1:0-4456 GCA_041688615.1 Mariniblastus sp.
AATTGTTTTGGAATCTTCGCAATTTCAAAAAATGAGATACGGAAGTTGAACACGACGCGAGTATTCGGGTTGCCGTTGTAACCGCCGCACCACTTCAATGTTTCGGCCTGCAAACTCGGCCTATAATGAAGTTGATCTTGTTTTGCATTTCGAAAAGATGAAAGTCCAATCACCATGCGCTCTGTCTTCATGAAGACCGCCTCCACTTTGGTAGTCGCTTTACTCACTGCGGTTTCCGCATTCGCGGAGCAACCATTTAAGATCAACGTGGTTGATGAAGCCAATGGTTGGCCAGTTCCGCTCGTGGAACTGCGGACTTTGCATAACGTGCGTTTCATTTCCGATAATGCGGGAGTCATTGCTTTCGATCTTCCTGAATTGATGAACACCGAAATATGGTGTGCCGTCGAAGGACACGGCTACGTTGTGCCCAAAGATGGGTTCGGTTATCGAGGAGTTCGCTTTACGCCTCGTCCCGGCGAATCAATCACCTTCAAAGTGCAACGTCAGCTTGCTGCAAAACGACTGGGACGAATCACCGGAGCAGGTATCTTTGGAGAAAGTCAAAAATTGGGGCTAGAAACAGATTGGACGGAACAGGGGATTCTGGGATGCGACAGCGTTCAAAATGTCATCCATAACGAGCGTCTTTATTGGAACTGGGGCGACACAATCCTGGCGAACTATCCGCTGGGCCGTTTTCACATGATCGGTGCGACGACTCAAAGTCAGCCGCTGGCATCCTTCGAGCCCCCAATACGCCTGCGGTACAACTACTTTGTTGATCAAGCGAAAGTGGTGCGCGACCTTGCGAAGATGCCAGGTGACGGGCCCACATGGTTGAACGGTTATTGCAGCCTTCCCGATCGAAACGGCATCTCACGGCTTGTTGCAACCTATTCGAAAATCAAACAGGCTTTGACCGTTTACGAGGTCGGGCTTTGCACCTGGAACGACGATAGTTCCGTTTTCGAAAAGTCGTCCGTTATTTGGAGTCTGTCAGCCGAGAATCCAAATCCAACCGCGATTCCACACGGACATACGGTGATCTGGAAAGACGATGATGGGAAATCATGGGTTCTGTTCGGCGATCCCTTTCCAACCATGAAGTGCCCGGCGACCTATGAAGCATGGGCAGACTCAACGACCTGGTCAACTATCGACGCTCAGGCAAGCGTTCCTGTTAGCGGCGGAGGTGTTTCAGTTGAGCCACATCGCGGGTCGATTGCGTGGAATGACTTCCGAAAGAAGTGGGTCACTGTGTTTACGCAAAAATTCGGCGATACATCACCTCTGGGAGAAATCTGGTACGCTGAAGCTGACACTCCTTTTGGCCCGTGGAAGGACGCAATCAAGGTTGTGACCCACGACGATTACACATTCTATAATCCTAGGATCCATCCGGGATTTACACCCAAGGGGTCACCGATCCTATTGTTTGAAGCCACTTTCACGAAGTCTTTCTCAGGAACGGAAATCGCCACTCCGCGGTACGATTACAACCAAGTGCTCTACCGATTAGACTTGGATTCGATTCGGTAGGGACTAGCCCGGACGAGACTCGGAAAAGAGCACGGTTCCAGCTCGCGACTTGGGCTGAGTTATGTAAGTTCGAGCTATCTTCGGCGAAGTAAATTGATATTTACGCTCGCAGTCTCCCGTTTCATTTCCCGCCGCTAATTTCTGCCATTCGATAGGATTCGTCTTGTTGCTTAAGTAGCCGTTTGGCTAGCCACTTCTTTGCACTACGCCGAAGTCGAGCCGCAAGCTCATTACAATCTTCAAGGGCAAGACTGTAAGGACCGTGATTGCTGACGGCCCTGCCCACAGCACCTAGCGTGCAGGTCCGTGGAGTTCGCAAACTCTTACTCCGGTGCCAGAAACGCGAAGGGTTCGGACGCTTGAAAGTTGTCCGTCTGATTAACTCCCAGGCCAGGGTTTCCCTGAAGTTGTAATTTTCGTACTCCGGAGTCTGCCTGAAATTCGATTTGTTTCAGATTAACCCAGACAAGGAGCCACGACTCCCACGATGCAGAACTGTTCCTTACGCATCTGGATAACGACTTCGTCCACCGTGGCGAATCTGTCCAGCACAGATTGGGTTTAAGCAGCAATCGACACTGGGGACGCGGATCTTGATTGGCATGTCTTCCTTCCAGTCCATAGTTCGACCAGTTACCGTTTGCCCCGCCTTGCCAAAGTAAACCGCCCCGCTGCATGCGCTAGCAGTGTAGATTCGAGGCACGACAATTAGCAGAATCCCAAAGCAGACCGTAATAACGCGTTTGGACTTTTTCACGGAGTACCTCTCGTCATCATTTCTCAGTTCTAAACCGTATCTCGACGTTGAAATATGTGGTCAGCCTGGACGTCACCGATAACGACAGCGTTGGCAGTGAATTGGTCACGATCACAGTGATCATCAGCGAAGGCGGTTAGGATTTCTGGCGAAACACTGCTTTGCGTCAGCTCAAATCAAGCAGCGACTGGCCAAAGCATGACCTTCAATGCCCCCGCATCGACCGTCACGGCCTGTACCGTGGCGTCCCCGCATCCTGGTCGAACACTAGGCGAGAGCGTATGCTGGCAGAGCGATTCTTGCAGATCTAGCTAAGACGAATCACATGCCAAAGGCGCTGATCGCCACTCATCATTCGCCAGCCCCATAGAAAGGGTTACTCCCATGGAAAGAGTTGCGATCTTTGTGGATGTACAGAACATCTATTACACGGTGAAACAGAGCCATGGATGTCATTTTGATTATCAGGTGTTCTGGGACCAAGTGACGAAGGGAAGAGAAGTCGTATGCGCCTTCGCGTACGCAATCGATCGCAACGATCCGAAGCAAATTCAATTCCAGCAGATCCTCGAGACCATCGGCTTCAAGGTGAAGCTAAAGCCCTTCATTAACAGAGCGGATGGATCGGCAAAGGGTGACTGGGACGTCGGCATCACCATCGACATGCTGGAATTTGCAAACCAAATTGACGTGGCCGTGCTCGCGTCCGGTGATGGCGACTTCGACCTGGTCGTCAGGAAGCTGCGTGACACTCACAGCGTGGAGGTCGAGGTGTACGGTGAAAAGACGCTCACAGCAGCATCCTTGATTCAGGCCGCCAGCCGGTTCATCCCTATTCAAGGGCGACTGTTAATGTCGTGACGCAGCGGTCGGCATTTCGCGAAACTTCGGCGTTACGAAGCGGCAACGATCAAAGGATATTTTTGCAATCATCTCCCACAACCTCGGCCCACCTGAAAAGGCGATCAACCATCCCCGCTGAATCGGTCTCACACTTCATTCACTGCTCTGGTTGATTCGGTTCCTAGTTGGCAAACCATCTTACTCGAATGCGCGTAAAAGCCTCTCCGCCTTCAGCCTCCAGCAGCCCGGACCCGACGCCAAGATCAAAACCGCGACCGCGCGATCAAGCAACCGGTCGATGAAACCGAAGTTGATCGTCACTTCGACCTTATCATTTTGTCTTGTAATTCCATTGCTTGCGGGACTTGTCGGTCAGACATCGCCTTGAGGATAGTTGAGAATTGCTGCCGAATCGTTGAGTCAGATTGAATGAGGCCAGAGTTATTTCCCCAGTCTTGTTCTAACAATTTCAGTAACGCGTCTTTGAGATGGTAGAAGTCGCCCCAGTGCCACTCCTTAAACTGAGTCGACACTTCAGCAAGTTTCCCGATCCCATCGCGCAGATGGTCGACGGCCGAAGGGTATGTGAGGAATCTCGCAAAGGCACTCGTTGCTTCAGGATGCGGGAAGAACTCCTCCGTCCATTTGTCGAATTCAGATTTCATTGATTTGACGTGAGAGCGATATTTTTCGTCCTCGAAATATCCGTGACCGAAGCTGCTGAAACCCATGAGGTGGCGAAACAGTTCATCATCTGAACCATGGTTTCGCACTTCGGTTCGCATCCAGTTTTGTTTTGTCCACGCAAACGCGATCATTGCCTTCCACTCTTGAAAGAAGTTGCCTTCACATCCCTCAACTCGCAATCCGTGGATGAACCAAGTGGAAATAAACGAATCGACCCAATGCACTCGGTCGAGTCCGAACGACAGGATCGGCTCCCATAGCCGTTGGACTGAGCTAGTTCCCGCGACGCTTGGAATGACTACGGCAACAATGTCAAATATCCAAGTGTCCCATTGCCACGGGACGGCGAAGAACGTGTTGTCGTCGTCATCATCGAATAGAGCTTCTGCGAGTCCACCAAGGGGACGCAAGATACCAAGCAACAAGTTTTCGAGCGTGGCGACCCATGCATCTTTCTCGGCATCGTTCGCGTCGTCAACTCTATTGAGCCATCCAAATCCCGCCCGCAATTGCATTGGCTCGAATCCGCGTCCTCGCTTGATGCGCTTGGCAATCGAGGTTTGAACTTCGTCGGAGCTTGGCTCGTCATACGAAATAGCATGTTGCTGTCGCACCATATCGACAATC
>JBDNHU010000516.1:0-4086 GCA_041688615.1 Mariniblastus sp.
CGACGGCGTAGGGTAGTACATACGCCATCGCGTCAATGATCCCTTGAAACGCTGCGGGATCGAGCTCTAAAATCTCATTCAGGTATTCCGCAATGTTGGAACCGTCGCGATCAAGCCGAACTCTCTTAGCGGCTCGGCGTTGACGCTTGGGGCGGCCCATGTTGTCAGGATTCAATGCGAGGAACTGCCACTCGGCCATCTCGTGAATTTCAAACAGTGATTCACCCGGGTCAAGTTTGCGGACGCCCATCCGCTCGGCCATTTGTTCATGCGTTTCTGTTGGTCCTCCATTGGCAGCGTAATTACATCGCCCGTCGTAATGGCGAGTCCAAATCTCGGTGGATCGGTTTATCGTGCTGGTAAGTTTTTCGCGATAGATCGAGATTCCGTTGCCGCCTTGGTTGGGAGCAATGAATTGCTGGCCACGAAAAGTGTCCCCTGCCCATGACCAGTTGAAACCAAACATCATTGGGTGTGACATCCGGGACTGTCCTGGCTCCAATTCAACTAAGACACGCTCGGGCGACTTGTTCATGACGTGCTCAAGGCCGCGCCAGCGATCCATTGCAAAGTCGAGGTCTTCGACGACGATGTCGCGAAACGTTTCCAACGCTTCGATCAGACTGCTTTTGCCGACGCCATTGTTGCCGATGAAGCACGTCAGCCAACCGAACTTGACTTTACCGCTTTCGCGAATCGCCTTGAACTGCCTGACCTCGAACATCGAAAGCGGTGGTTTCTTCGTCATTGAATTAATCCTCGTTCGACGTCTCGGAACGCGTTTCGTGTGGCGATCTTGTCGGGATCGGGAACAAGGGGGAATGTTTTTAAGATGTGGGCGAACTCGGACTCCGAGAGGCCGTAGATGTGAGCGATGATTCCGTCGAGTTCCGCTCTGAGTCGTTGACGTCCCGCATGATCGGTGATGCCCTGGCGATGACTGCCAATGCCGACGTCCGCGGCCAGTTCATCGTACTCGGGCGTTGTGCAAATTAGCTTTGCAGCACGCTCCACGATCTCGTTGAACCATTCATTGCCTGATTGCAGGCGTGGTACTGGTAATTGATAGACAAAGAACATGTTGATATTTGCCGACACCATCTGGCGAAGATAATAATCCACGACAAAGCTATTCATTAACGATTGAGCTACCAAACACTCTGCATCGGAAATCCTGTGATCCGAATCTCGCTTGAGCACCAAGATCGAGTTGCCGCAGAAGACTCGTTTTGCAATCGGCCCAACAATTAGAGTGCGGACGTCTGTAGAGCGTGCAATTGATCGCACTCCAAGACGGAAACGGTTGAATGCCAGTTCATCGTCCTCGACTTGGCCCGATGAACGGGAGAGCCTCTCTGATCCCTCAGCTTCATCAATCCAGTAGCGAGTATTTGCATCCCACCTGTCAGAGAACTGGTGGATCATCTTACCTTCAAATAGCGGAATTCGCCGACTGGTCGCCTTTTCTTTGAAAAGGTCACTGTCATTGGTCATGTCAAACTCGCGGTAGAGTTTGACGCTCCAACTACCTTTACAAACTGTCCCTAAAGCAGGGAACTGCTGCATTTTCTTAACTATTGTTACATCCGTCTTCGAGGTAAACTCCATAACCGACAAAGAGTCGGGTGACAAAGACCTAACTAACGATACTGGTATCTCAATACTTCCTTCCTCAGGAAATGCGGTTAAATCCCCTACATCATGCCGCATGAATGCCGCTGGGAACGAATCTGTTCTCCCTCCATTTTCAAATGTGAGAATCACAAATTTGAAGCTACGGTGAACATTCTCAAAAATCTCTTTTCGATTTTCAAAACAGAATAACCCCGTAATCTCAGTTTCTGAGAAGAGCATTTCTCGAAGTTGCTTGGTTCCCAAGTCAGAGTAGATACCGCCGGGAATAACGACCCCGCACTCCCCACCTCTGCGTAGCAGGCTCTTACATCGCTCAACAAATAAACGATAAAGATTGGTATCCGATCCGGCTTTCTTTCCATTGATGACGCTCACTTGATTTGAATACTCAGCGGCCGACCGATAGTACGCCGTTATGAAAGGAAAAGAGCTCAAATAGCTAATCCATTGCTTGCGTATCCCTGACAATTTGAGCAATTCACGTTGTATGTTTTTGAATTCCTTAATCGACATTTTCTTCTTGGATACCAAATCAGAAAACTGCTCGAAGAACTCTTTGCCGTTCGGCTTGATCACATCCCAAGGTGGATTTGTGATTATCGCGTCGAATCCACCCCGCTCGTTGATGATCTGAGAGAACTCAAATCCCCAGTGAAACGGCTGCAGCGACTCGATATCGTTCGACGTGAGTTCTCTTTTCTTCGCTTTGCCAGCTTTTCCCTTCGCATCGTCCCAGGTGGCCTGTTCAAACTTAATGCCAAGCGACTTAAATTCACCAAGCAAAATCCAGTCCAGCTTCGGGATGGATTCATGTCGGACCTTTTGAATTGCGTCACGTAACATTAGCAGACGATCTGCCTGCGCTCCCGCATCGTCGTCGGAGGGCTTGAACGAATGCTCGCGATACAGCGAAATGCTCTTGGCTTTGTCATCCAGAACGGCACGGTAACCCTCGGCAATTTGCCCGCCTAAGAAACTGTGCTGTCTAGCTCCTTTAGATGACCCTTCGTCTTGGTCGAAGCGAGACTCGTCCACATGGATCAAACCGATCAATGAGTTACCAGCCATGACGTTGAAGTCAATGTTCGGAAGCGGCTCGAGGTGGTCCACGCTTTCAGCCGAAGCGACCAACGCGAGAAATAATCGCAGCTTGGCGATCTCGGTCGCCTCTTCCATGATGTCGACACCGAATAGATTGTCGGTGATGATTCGCTTTTTGATGAAGTAGCCGACGTTGGGATGATCTCGTTCGACGTTGGCAAGCCAATTTGTCAACTCGGCGTCGCCGAGAAACTTGATTCGGCCAATGACCGCAGAGTAGATCGAAATCAGCGTTTTCATCGCTGCGACGAGGAACGCACCGCTACCGCAAGCGGGATCGAGCAAACTCAGGCCGGGCAGGATCTCTTCAAGAAGGACTTTGCAAAGAGGTGCGTCCAGGTGAAGAAGTAAGTCGACGACTGACTCCGGTGGATCGGATGCATCATCACGGTGCTCGGCAACGGCTTCAAGAATGAGCCGATCGATCGTTCGTTCACACAGGTATTCCGTTATTTCGGTTCGCGTATAGTAAGCTCCGAACGCTTTCTGATTGATGTACTTCTCGAAAATATACCCGAGAACGTCGGGATTGATTTCGTCCGCTTGACCTCCAGGCGTGTCGTCGAGATGCCAAGTATAACGCTCGAAGAGATCGAACAGATTTTCAAAAGCTTGATCGGGAACTTTGATCTTTGAATGTAATTCCTGCTCAATTTTGTGCGGTAGAAAGAGTCCACCGTTAAGGTATTTGATGTCACCGATAAGCTCGTTGGCTTCTTGTGACCGATTTTCACGTGGTTTGGCAAAGCCTTCAAAGAAAAGGGCCTGTAGAAAGTCTTTGTAGTAGCGGTTCTTGCCCCGTTTCTTTGATTCCTCTAGCTTCGATCGAAGATACCGCGTGTTGCCACCATCCAGGAAACCAGGCGGTTTCATTTGCAGGAAGTAAATGAACATCAGGCGGTTTATTAGAACCGACGCATACCATCGTCGCTGACGTTCATCCGATATTCCACCAATGTCCTCCAGGAATCGAACGTGCTCGACTTGAAAATCACCAAAGAACTTTTTGGTTGTCTGTTCGACGTCCAGCGCATCCCGAAGTCGATTGGCAACTTCGACGACGCTGATTGGTCCATCACGATCGAACTCGGAAAGCTCGAACACCATCTGGTTCAGCTTGCCAAGGAACAAATCGCCTGGTTGACCTTTGCTGAAGTAATGGTTGAAGGGTTTACTTTTGCCGTCAACGCGTTTTACCCAATACCACAGACTTTGAGAGCGTTGCTGGTCGACAAAGATCAACAGATTCTCGTGATAGAGTTTGGTGACCTCACGCTGATAAAGCTTGCGATTCCTTGCGTCCGGTATTCCACCGGTACTACTGGCAACTTCCACAACGACGACGCCAGC
>JBDNHU010000517.1:0-9699 GCA_041688615.1 Mariniblastus sp.
AAAAAGGTCAAATTTCTGAGGCTTTCCCTACCGCTCACGGGGTTCACATCGTTAAAGTACTGGAAGTCGAAAACGGCGTGATTCCTTACCTTAAGGTCAAGGAACAGGTCCGCATCGATGCGTTAGCGGACCTTTGGCGCCTAATTGTCTCCAAGCATGAAGATAATGTTTCGGTCCGTCGACGACCGTGATAACTCGCCCCCACACAAAACCATTGGGTCGAAATCAAGCCCATTGGGTCGAAGTAAAGGGCCAAACTGTCGAGAAAATGGCCAATTGTTCCTGAAAAAACGCCGGTTTATCCAGTTTTTTGGCGAACTTAGCATTGGCCAGTTCTGTTTGTGGCCTATGGTTTTCAGGAATTGTGATGGACGTTGGGGCCGTTGGGCCTACAATTTCTTGCACCTTTCGCCGTTATCATTTTTTCGAGTTTACTGGTTCTTTTTGAACTGGGAAGAATGACCTTTCTTAACGTGCGGTATGGGCAATGGAAGTGAACCTGGATCGTGTCAACCTTATTTGATTTAATGAAGACCTTGGAAATTCAATCTGAAGACGAAGATCGTCAGGGGCGGCAGGGGCGGCAGTCAAAGCGTCGAAAGAGCACCAGTACGCAGAAATTCTGCGAGCAGTGCTATCGATATGATCATCATTCACCCGTCAAGGTAGCCTTACCGATTAAGGTTGTCTTAGTAGTGATGACGCTGGGTTTGGCGCTCTTGTTCTGGCCGACCCGATGCGTTTGCTGCGGTTCGATCCGCTTTTAATGCGCTCCTCTACGGCGGATTAGGGTCTGTTGGAACATTCGTTAGTCGTGCGAAATCGAATGTTTCCCGATCTCTTGATACCGCCTGACCCGCTGGCACGGTTGCGAACCTAAGATCTTAAGCGATTAGCCCAGTCAACCGGTCGACTGAACGTGCTTAGGTGACTGGGGTTATAGGGGGCTGAACTTCTTGGCGTCTGTCCCTTGGCCGTCTGACCTGTCGTGTCTGGTCAGTTTCTCGTAAGGTCACTTCTGGCCGCAGTTAGGGTGTTGGGATTTCGTTAGCACGCGGACTGCTGTTTTAGCAGTGTTGCTGATTTTACCGGGTGCTTCGGTCGATTTTCAACCGCCTGCGACTTTAACGATTTTAGCGAATTTTCTGATTTTTCTGAAGAAACGCGTGTGGTTTTGCCGACCCACAGTCTATCTCGTACCGCTATCTTGCTGATGAGCGTTCCCGTTTAAAAGTCACAGGAACAAATCAAGACAAGACTTCGAACAGATTTGGTTTTCGATGTTTTTATAACATGGACCTGAAAGCGAGTAATGAAGCACGGACAAGAAAATGGCTCCGCAATTTCAAAATCAGTGTAATCGCTATGTCGATATGTGGGCCATGCCGGGGCTTCATCCCACGAATATCGAAATTCTGCAGAAGCTGAAAACGGCAGATTCGAATCACTTCACCAAAGAGATGAATGCGGTTGGCACGGTTTCAGAATTAGATAGCGACGACGTCTGGCAGCAGACTCATTTGATCGGAGTGCGAACGGATGTTGGGGCACCAGATCAGAGTGAATTGAATTCCGCATTAAAGCGAATCAAGAAACGCCGACTGGTTGAATTGAGAAAGAAAATCAAGCGAACGGGCCGTTTGAATGAGAAGCAAAACGAAGTGCTGCAGGAGCAAACTGCTACCGATGACGTCTTGAATATGGAAGTGGGTGATATTGAGAAGCGGCGTCTGGTTCTAAAATTGTTCAAAAATTCGACTCAGCGGATGCGTTGGTGCGGGACCATCGAGGAAGTAACGACCTCCGAGATTCATAATTCGATCGGGTCCAAGCGTAACCTCATCACGTTAATGGTCAACTTGCCCGACGTTCAGTTTGTAACCACCATTCAAGAGAATCATCGGACACTCAGGTACCCGGCAACCTTTAGTTTTTGCTTTCATGACCAGGGTCAGATGTGGCATATAAATTTAAAGCAACGTTGGGTTTCGCTGGGCCCGGACTTTGATCTATTTATCAATGGGCAGAATGTCGGTTTAGTCGATGGAAAGTTGATGTGTTTTGGTTCGGATAGTTACATCGACATGGAAAACCATCCCTTACTTAGCGACACAAATTTCTTAAATCTCATCACGTTATTTACGGCATCGATTGGCTACCATAAGGCGATGCGAAAAAGTATTGGTCGTCGAGTCAAGGCGACACTTGCTGGACAGTCATATCGTCACTTGATCGAAGACGAAGAACTTCGTTTGCGACACAATGGTCGAGCCGCCGCTTAGGTTCAGCGGTCAAACTGCGGCATCGGTTCAGTCGGCCCCTGGTTCCCAACTTCAGAATTGGACGGCGAAGTCCGGCCGGCCATTACAGGAGTTGGTCTTTGGCTAGAAGTCGGCTGGCGATCCTTGTTTGCGGGATTCTGCTGGGTTTCGGGGAAATCAACCCTTGGAACGATTGCCAAAAATCAAGTGCAGTATTAGGCTAGTCGCTTCCTGGATCGCTGCGAAAATCGCTCATTATTGAGTTGCGCTCCAGCGTTTGAGTCAGCATTTTGGGGTACTTGATAAAGTGAATCAATGGTAGACGAACAAGAGCAATTGTTGCAAGAATGGTACGATCATAAGTCCCAGTGGATGGTGCGGGCTTTGGGGCCTGAGCATGATATGGTATTGCATGCCGACGTTCCCTACGCTGAAGGTGGTGGTCTAGATTTGTACTACTATGGGAATGGGATTCCAGGCACCGCAATCGCCACGAAGGAACTAAGCGATTTACCAGGCGAGGGATCGGCCAGTGATTGGTATGAATCGTACGAATTGGTGATGTTCACTCGGATAGCGATTAATCTGGACGACGCGCACCAGGAAGCAACGCCCTTTGGGCTGATACATTCCAACATTCAGACAATTCTAAATTGTATGGCCCCTTATAGTGCAGGCACGATCCTGAATCCCTTGGAGACGTGCGAATTTCCTAAGAAAGTGGAGGGCGTCGGTGGGAAGTGTTTGATTCTCGACGCTTACAAAGATGATTCCGAAAGTGATGAACAAACGTCGTTTGGATTGCTAAACTTGATCGAAATTTTTCCTGCTGAATTAAAATACGCTAAGAAGCATGGCGGCGAAATGTTGATTGAAAAACTGAAGCAATCCGGGTGTTATCCCTATTCCGACTTGGACCGTGCGCCAGTGGTCTAAGTAATGAAATTGTGGCAACGCCCTTTGCTTTGCATTCTCTTACTCTACCAGCAGTTCGCCGTTCATTACCATCCAATGCCCAGGGAACGTACACAGGAACGGATAGCGGCCGGGCTGCAATGGAGCGTTGAAGAAAATAGTGAACGAATCCCCGCCAGGCACGACATCGGTGTAGCAAATGACGTCGTTGGTTTGCGGAATATATTGCTTCAGACCGGCTTCTGGGTCAGCGATCAGCCGATTGGATAATTCGCCCACCTTTTCCAAGCAATCAGGGCGAAGCAAAGCCCAGTTGTGTGGCACTACGTCGGCGTTGTTCAAAATCAGTTTGATTGGCTGGCCCGCTTTGGCTGAAATTCGTGGATTTAGATAGGTCAAGTTTTGGCCGGTGGTGACCTGGATCTCCGTCGCTTCAGCAATGGGGTTGGTGAACGGGTTGGGGATTCGGTTCTTGGCGTTTGCCAAATCGCGAAGCATGGGATGGACGCCCACGATCTTTTGTTGTCGAACGTAATTTGGGAATTCGGTAAACGGTTCGTCCATTTTGTGTACGGTAACGAAGATGTCTGTCCCAAAATTACGGGTCGCGTCGGAGGGTTCCTGGGTCAGGTTTTGTGCGACGTCTAAATGTAAGTGCAGTTGATTTACCGGTTGAAAGTCTGGCATCTCCAGGAACATGGATTTCCCATCTTCCAGAACATAGGTCGATGTGATGGCCACTGTGTCGTGTCCAACGGTATTGTCATGACTGGGCGACATTTCTGGCGACCCATAGCCTTGGCTATACTTGTAGTTCCAGCACTGAGCAAAATGTTGTTTTGAATTTTGGACAAGGTTACGATCCAACGGCTGGGAGAATTTCAGCAAGATGCCATTTTCGTGCACATGAAATCCGACCGGACTTTGCTTCGTTTGCCCAGTGAAGCGAATGCGTTGAAAGCACCCAAGATCAGGCGTGTAACTGCCCCATCCCGTCATGCCTCCAACGTAAAGTTGCCCATCTTGTGGGTTGAAACGACCGCGGTGCACACCCGAATCGAAATCGCCCACCAAGGGAACGACGGCGCCCTGGCGCTGCCCTTGAACTTCGTCATCCAGGATCAGAAAGTGACTACCAGCGCCGAAGGAAAGATGGATCATTTGGTTTGTCATGGCCCCCCAGTGATCACTGTCGACCCATACCTGTCCGCCACTGGAATTATCTAGGCCCCGAGGCAAGTAGACCCACGGCAATTCGGGCGGCTGTTCATCGATTGGACCACGGTATCCATAATGCGGTAGACGATCCCTTCGCGGGTTGGATGATTCGGGTTTAGCAACGTTGCTGCCTCTTGGATCATCGCCTGATACCGCACAGATCATGGAAGCGGGGGTCCAATCACCTTCGGAACAGGGTACGGTGATCGTGCGATCGGGCATAATCCCAATGCCATCGGGGTTTCGGAAACCGGTGGCAAGCACTGTTGCAGTAGACCCGTCGGCTGAAATTTTTAGCAAACCTTGATTTCCTGACGCGGTATAGAAATTTCCAGCTGAATCTCGCTGCAGACCACAAATGTAGTCGTGTCCTGACGCCGAAGTGATAAAGGCATTGCTATAGCACTGATAGAAGTCGGCTTCTCCATCTTCGTTCAGGTCTTCCAGGCACAGCAACTGATCACGACATTGCACGAACACCTTGTCCTGATCGATAACCAACCCAAGAGGCTGATGGAGGCCGGTTGCGAACCTTCGCCAAGTTGCCGTTTCCAAATTTCTGCCCGTCGCCGAAACTGAGAAATCAGCAGTCGCGGCCTTGGAACCCGTGGCAACGGTTTTGGTCCCCGCGAACCCTGAAACATGCCAAACGTCGCCTTGCATCGTGCATACTAAAGCCGAGCCATCTGAGAAAAAATCCAAACCGCTACAAAAGATCAAGGCCTTCCACGGATTGTCAATTGGCAATTGGATCGTATCCACCGCATAAGACGATCCGCTGCCGTAACTGATTTTCGTCTCAGTATTTCTGGGGAACGCCCGGTTCCACCGGCAACAATCGACCGCATTGGATGTGAATCGATCGGCGCCACCGTGCGAATGAACTTTCCATCTTCTTGCCCGGGGCTGTCAAGGTAAACCGTGTCCGCGATCTGGTACTTGAATGCAACCTTGGGTCCGTCGCGATAGAACCCCAGATACTTGAAGGACTTGGACGGTTGGGATCCAATGTCGGTCTGCAGCACCTGGCCCTGCAATTGCAGCCCGTCCATAAAACCGTGCCGCACCGACGAGAATCCGACAAAACCTCCGCCCCAAACCGCCGGGTAAGTCAGTGTGTCTGGATCAAAGCACGCAGAAAGCTGACCTTGGTCACCTAGTTGAACGCAAATGCCTCGAGCGATTGTCTTATTATTAACTCTGATTACACCCGACTGCACCGATCCTAGTTGGGTATCATTCCAACGCCCATCTGCCCAGACCTGTTCGTTTTGATTGCCCCAGTGTCCAGTGTTGGGGCCATCCAAACTTTGGAACGCATTGAGTAGCAAGGGAACGCTAGGTTGGTCGCGAAAATACAGTGCCTGTTTAGTGTAAAAATCGTAGACTCGATCACGATTGACATGCTTAGTTGAGTTCGGCCAATTTTCGGCAACTAGCGGGCTCAGGTTGATCGGGAATTCAATGGGGCCATGCGAATGTGAATTAGCGTAAGCAAATTGCAGTTCTTCTTGGAACTTGGGGCCTTGATGTCCAAGTCCGGTTAGAAATTTCAACAGATCTCTTTTTTGCAACGGCGTCATGGTTTCAGCGATACCGTCTGGCATGGGTGTACCGGCGGGTTGTTGTTGTTCGATATCGTCCAGCGCCAAAGTGAGTGACTTGTCGGAAGCGACATCGCGAAGTGCAATTTCAGTCTCAGAAATATCGCTTCGATAACCTCGATACACTTGCCCATCGACCGTCAAGATTTGCCATAGCGTGTATTCGGGCTTGACCTCGTGTTTGGGCCATAAGACCGAACTGGCGATTTGCGGTCCCGTTTGTTCCTTGCCAAGGTTAGTCAGGGCGGGCCCCACAACGCCACCGTGCTGGCCGACCTTGTGGCATGAGAGGCACGCGAATTTTGCCGAGGCGAAAACCTGAACGCCTCGGGCTGCGTTACCCGATCGCTGGGCTTGGGCTGCCAGTTCTTCAGCAACTTGGGGATCGTAGTGGCTGACTTGCCCCGACGCTTCTTTGGCTTCGGCTTTCAATTCTTCGACAATCAAAGCCAAACCGTCTAGGTTTTCCTGCAAAGCAAGTTCGCTATCCAATTCGTCTCGATGGTCCAAAATGCCGATCGGCCCGTGGTAATCACTGTTCAAGACAACCTTGATCATCTCGCGTTCGTGTTGACCTTTGCCAATGCCAACAATTTTGGGTTCGGCATGATCGTTCATGCCGTTAAGATTCAGGCAGTGTAAGAACGGTTTTACAGCGTTGAATGCCTGCTGGAAGTCAGCGATGCGATCGTGAGCATGGTGGAAGTTGTAAACGATCCCGACATTGTCAAAGCCGATGTCTGTGAGCGCCTGGCAGACCGCGGCCAAATTTTCAGGTTGCCCTGCCCAACCGCCGTGATTGTAGAGACTGAGTTTGCAGCCCAGATTTTTTGCCCGTTGTGCGATCGGCGTTAACGCCTCGGCTGCCGCGATCACTCGATTTGCTTGAGTCATTTGGGGCGTAGCGGCTCCAGGGTCCGGCATCATCTTCCAAATTTGTGGCTTTAAATTGTACTTTTGAAACAAATCTAACGCGTGATCGTGAAGTTCCCAAAAGGCAAAGAAGTCGATCCCGCCGTTTTGGTATTCTAGGATTTCCTGCTCGAATGTAGCCACATGTTCCTCACGCCAATCGTAAGCGCATCGCTGGAGTCCCAGTTTCTGGAGCATTTGCGTTCGCGCCTTGGGGCCTCGCTTCTTCGCGTCGAAAGGAACAATACACCAAGCGACCAAATTTTCTTTCGCGAACAGGCGGTTAGCACGTTGGGCCAAGTGGTCAGCCGTCGAGGCTGGGGTCGGTGCCGAGTCCTGTGTTTGAGCCGAAAACGCCGGAACAACGGACAAAGACATGCCCAGCAAGGCAAGCGTTAGCACGGGTATAAATTTCACGATGATGACTGCCGTCGACATTCGTAATAAACGCCAAGCGAGGGGATGGAACATGCGGCGGGACCTTGCGATGTAGGGCGAGATGTTGATTTTTACGGCGGGGCAATGATTTTTAGGTTGGGCTGCGTTGGGGCAATACAATACACTGCGTTGCGTTGCGATTTTGCGTTGGGCAACCAAGGAGTCAGCGACAGTCCTTTGTTAGTCCTGGAGTGCTCTATAGAATACGCGAATCTAAACGCGTCTGCACGCATTGAGTTTTCCGAATACGAAAAAAGTGCGGTCCGATCCTGCGTTAGGTTTTGCGAAAAGTAGAAGTGTTGGGCGCAAACCACGCGTTGATTGGCTAGAATGACCGCCAACTGTTGGAAGCGTTACGCTATGAATTGGACGTGGAATTGAAAAGCCTTGGTTGTTCCTGTGGTTGGTCAAGATCAAGCAGTGACGGTGAAATAGAGTGACGGTGAAATAGTAAGTGACGGTGAAATAGTAAGTGACGCTCAAGCCAATGGCAGATCACGCTTTTGGGTGAGAAATTGAAAAGTCCGAGGGAAGTTGAAAATTTGCCAATGGTTGGCGTTTGTTAACACTCTGTTGCGTTGGAGAAAATGCAAAATGAAATTTGGAATGAATTTGTTGTTGTGGTCCGGTGAAGTCAACGAATCGATCATGCCGGTTCTGGAAATGTTGAAGAAGATTGGCTACGACGGCGTTGAAGTTCCTTTGTTCAATTATGGACTGGATTATCAAGAGTGGGGGAAGCGATTTGATGACTTAGGGTTAGAACGGACAGCGGTCACGATTCGCAACGTTGAAGACAATCCGATCAGTCCTGATGCCGACGTGCGAAATAGTGGCGTCGCCGGTAACAAGCAGGCTTTGGACTGTTGTGCCGCGATGGGTGCGACCCATTTAATTGGTCCTTACCATAGTGCGATCGGTCACTTCACCGGCAGCGGTCCCAGTTCCGACGAATGGAAATGGGGTGTCGAAAGCATGCAGAAGGTTTCGGAATACGCGGGTACCGTCGGGGTCACCTTGGGGGTTGAAGCGCTAAACCGATTTGAATGCTATTTATTGAATTGCCACCAAGATTCGGCTCGGTTTGCTCGCGAAGTGAATCATCCCAATTGCCGAGTGATGTACGACACGTTCCACGCAAACATCGAAGAGAAATCGCCGACACAAGCGTTAAAAGACTGTGCCGACGTTCTATGCCATGTTCACATTTCGGAGAACGATCGTAGTACTCCTGGCGAAGGCGATATTCGTTGGGACGAAACCTTCGATGCCTTGAAAGAAATAGGTTATGACGGTTGGTTAATGATCGAAGCGTTCGGCTTGGCCTTGCCTGAGATTTCAGCCGCAACAAAGATTTGGCGAAAGATGTTCCCCAGCGAAGAACACTTGGCCACCAACGGATACCAGTTTATGAAGCAGCAGTACGCCAAACGCTGGGCTTAGAAGGCCATGAATTTACGGGCTGTGTGAAAATGGAGTCGCCCTCTGGTCTTGGTTTGATTGGTTAGTCCAGGTTCGATCGATTGCTGGCGCCGCAAATGCGGGTTCAGGCAGAATATTGCCAGGGGAAAAGCCTTCGCGGTCGGATTTGGATGGTTGTAGCTACAGTCTAGCCGCTGTGATTGACAGGGCACGATTGCCAAGGCGTGAGGGAGAGACAGGCGTGAGGGAGAGACAGGCGTGAGGGAGAGACAGGCTTGAGGGAGACACAGGCGACTGTGATGCTCCCTTATTTTTTTTTTGCGGTAGCCGGGGGCTAATGACGCTGGCACTAGTTTTGCGAGGTCGCTTAAGATTTTTTGCGATTTTCTCGAGATCGATTGTCGATTTGACTCGTAAAATCTATACTGTGGCTTCTTCGAACCAGGCCAGTTTCTGCCCAATTTGAGTCGTTTTGCCATGCCACCCGAGTCTATTACGATTGAGAATGCCCGTCCACCGTTTTTCGCAGGCGTGGATGTGGGCGGGACCAGCATCAAGATTGGTATCGTCGACGACCAAGGCAGGACGCTGTGCTACACCAGTTTTCCGATGGAAGACCAAAAGGGGCCTCAGTATTCGGTCGATAGAATCCGCGATACGATTAACGATTTGCTGCATTCAAGTTCGTTATCTGCAGATGCACTGGTTGGCGTGGGATTGGGAACGCCAGGGTCGATGGATGTCAAACGAGGCTACATTTTGGAGCCTTCGAACATCCCAGGTTGGCGACATTTTCCCATTCGTGATGCTTTGGCCCAGGCCGTGGGGAAGTCAGTGGTCTATGCAAATGACGCCAACGCTTCGGCATTCGGAGAATATTTGGCCTGCAGTGGTCGAAATTACAACAGTATTTTCATGTTTACTTTGGG
>JBDNHU010000518.1:0-4977 GCA_041688615.1 Mariniblastus sp.
CCTTTACCTGCCAAGACGATTGGTTGTACGCCAGAGTGGTCATCACTTCAGACCAAACCCCCACTGACCCTGCGTATGATGGCCAAAAGCAACAAGCTTGGCTGCAACTCTTCGGCTGGACTGAACTTCAGGATGCTGAGTGAAACTGCTGAAACGGCTTGCAGCAAATGGCAATGTAAACGTCAAGGCGTCACAGACAAAGACAGCAGCACTGGGTCAATCGCACTGGGTCAATCGCACTGGGTCAATCGCACTGGGTCAATCGCACTGGGTCGGCCACAAATGGGGCAGGCTTTTGTGTGAAGACTTGGTGCTGGCGGTTACCAGTCAACATCATCGTCGGGCACTTCAGGCGGATCGTCTTGGTCACCATCCGCTGTGCCGTTCGCTTGCGTTTGGTTGCTAGATTGCGAACCAGATACAACCTGCCACGGCTTGAATGGTTTCAATATCGAAGAATCCAGCGGTATCGTATTTTCTTCCAGATCTTCAGGCTCGACCTCGGTAACCGGCCTTAGCCGACTTCCGCTCAACGTCCAAGTCTGATCACCTGAAATGAGCGGAAAACTATTTCTGCGCCGCTGCCACAACTTCAAGACCTGGGCAAGTCGATTCCGTGGTTGATCCTTCTCTTGCAAAGGCACCGCCAGCACATTCGAGGTTTGTCCCCAATGAATTTCCAAGGCATTCAACTTAGTCGCGGCAATGATTTGCCTTAACCATTCAGCTTTGGATTGAGCAGTTGCTTCCTCTGCCTCATGAACCCATCCACAAATGACGCAATCATTGACTCGAAACCATTCTCCAGCTAACTGCTCGGTCGCTAAGCAATCGATAATCAGAGCATCAAACGCTTCATTGATTGCCTGGCCGACCAAAGCCCCATGACAAAATTCCAGACGCTGACGATGATCAAATGCAACAAAGAATAAATAGTTTGCTTTAGGCTTTGGTTCTTCTTCGTCGGAAACGATCTCGGGCCTGATGCACGCAAGCTGCTTCATGCGATGCTTTTGATTGCCGCCTTCAATGAAGCAGTTTTCGATCGGGAACTGCTTGGAAAACCAAGATTGCAAACCGCCATCAGCCACCTGAATTAAAGAACGTTGAGCTTGACGCAGGGCATCCCGTTTATGAAAAAGGTCAGTGTAAAGCTGTTGCTTCTGACTTTGAATCCAACGCTGCGTTTTACTTATCGGGGCCGCCTTTGCCGCCTTCTTTTTTCGACGACTGGTGGAAGGACTAGCCACCGCATCTTCAGTCTTGACTAGGATTGCCTGCCGAGCGACTTCGGCAACCACGGCCGCATCCACCGCCACACAGGCTTCGACAATGATACGGTAATTATTCCAGTCTTGTAGAAATTGATCCCATTGCTTGATGAACTTGCCCCACCAAGGAGTTTCGTTGATCCCTTCTATGCTATGCAAACGTTGACTCCAAACTGCCAACATTTCGCTCAATTCTTCAGCCGTCCAAGATCGCAACGGAATTTCCACACCCGATGAATCGCTTGGGTAGTCTGAATCATCTTCAGGACCACCGTCTAAGCCCTGATCGCTTAAGCCCTGGTCGTCTTTCTGGGGCAGCGGCCCGTCCGACGGATCCATGCCATCTTCAATTGCAGCGGACGCATCGACAGACTTTTCCGTTGCGGCAAAATCGCCTGCGTCGTCTGCGTCGTCTGCGTCGTCTTCCGCATCAACCTGAAATCGCAGTTCGTCCAAAAGAATCGTGGCGTAGTTTACGGTCTCAATGGCCTGAAGGGTCAAAACGATCATCTCTTCGTCTTCATCTTGCCGATCCAGAGTCAATTGATCTGGTCGTAACAATCGTTGATGAATCGCCGAAGCCATCTGCTTGCGGAATTTCGTGCCCAATTTAGGCACCTCACGCTCGAGCTGCCGCTGGAATTCCCCACGAGGCTCCAACGTAACTCCGGTCATCAATTCGTTGAAATTTTGCGGACCATAACCAGTGTAATGCGCAACAAAGAGCCCCAACAAAAGGTTGGTCCCCAAGATCGCGATAACAATGATCAAAACCAGCATTTTTATGACACAACTATTCTAGAGAAAGCCTATTTCCCCACTCCGGCAAACGCTTAGTCGTTTTCGACAGACCGCAGCACTCTTCTTATCGGATATCTTAAGGCCTGCTCTAGATCAAACGAATTGACAGTTACCACCAATCGCACAAGCATCACAATCCGAACGAAATTACTAGAGCAGGCAAGCAAGTGGCAAACAGAGAAAGATGGGACATTTTGGGCAGGTGATACAACAGCATTAGCCTGAGTGACAGCAGCATAATTGAAGTGTTTTTTTTGAAAAAAGACTGAAGTCTGGAAAACGACGTTGACCCGTTTTGTTGGAAACTATAACCTCCCTGTGAGCTGAACCGTCGGTCGAATTGGTAAACAAATTCAGGCTCGTAAAGTCACTCTGAAAAAAATGAGAAGTAGAAAGTCGGCAACAAGGACCGTGGCCGGCTTTCACAAAACGCTTCTCGATGGTGATGATCCGGACAAGGATGTCTGGGTCATTAGCACCCAATCGCTCTCGGACCAACCGCAGTGTTCTTCGCCCCCCTGGAGTTCTGTTGTTGCCGAGAGCCTTTTTTATGCGCAAGAGGTGATGCTAGCATCGGATTCATCAACGCCGGGCACCTTAATCCACTGCTAAATCAATAGTCCTAGCAATCAAACCTTGCCCAGAGACCGGCAACACAAAGATCTTCCCATCACCCATCCGACCGGAGCGTGCGGTATCGACAATCGTTCGAATAATTCGCTCGCTGTAAAAAGATTCGGCCCAAATCTCGATTTCCACCTTCGGAAGAAATGCCATCGCATATTCGGTATCGCGATACTGCCCAAGGTAATTTTTTGACGCCCAAAACCGCGCACCTACCGAACGGTTAATTCCAACATCGAACAAGACTGTAGCTGTTCCAAAACCAACTCTGCTACGTGCGGTTGTATCACAGCCAAGATACTTACGACGCCACTCGAGGCATCATTCTGTCCAGCGGAGTCATGCAGGATATTCAATTGCTTTGAATCTTTGACGATAGAAAATTTCGATCGATTGCCACATATCTATTCGGGTTTCTGGCCAATCCAAGTCCAGTGACGATCGCTGGTCATGGTCACGGTCTCTGGCTTGACACCAAATTCAGAAACCATTTGGCCCATCTCTTGGGCAGTCAACGCAGCGAAAAGCGAATCACGAAACAACTGCCTTTGATGATCATTGCACCCGACAGTGTAAAGTTCAACCAATCGATCAACTTCCAACACAGAACCCGGTCGAGCCAAATCGCGAAAGAACAGCCAGCCTCCACGCTTGGTCACACGCCAAGCCTCTCGTAAGACTGCCATAGGATCAGGAATATGGTGGACAATGCTATTGCTGATGACCCACGGAAACATTTCGCTCGAATAGGCCATATCCTTGGCGTCACACTGCGACAATTGAATCACATCCATCAAACTGGCGATCTCAACGTTCAGACGAGCCAAATCAAGCATCGATATCGCAGCATCGGCGGCCATGATCCGACATTCCAACCCCCGCTTTGCCAATTCGATTGGTATCAACGCGGTCCCCGTACCCAGGTCCAACACGTCACCACCCTGAAAACCAGCAGCGATTAAATCGTCAACGAAACCAATGTTGACGGCACTGTGATCCATATTGTTGTAATCTCGGGCCTCCTCAACGGACTCCATTACTTCTGGCTCTAGAACGCGTTCAATCACAGTAAACAAATCCTTCGTGTTACGAATGTTGTTCGCACCGCTAACGCTAGCGTTACGTTTGCTGGAAGATCGCACCCGTTGCCAAATGCTAAGACCCGCCAAAGCAAAAAAAAAAATGGTAACCCAACCACGCCTTGCAAGCTTTGGTGTTGCTACCATTGAAATGGATCCAGGCTCAATCGCAAACTATTGAACGATTGCCAAAATATCACTTTCCGACAAAATCAACACTTCTTCCCCGTCCACATCAATCTCAGTGCCTGCCCAACTGGAAAAGATCACTCGGTCACCATCAGCCACTTGAGGCTTCACGCGATTACCCGAGTCCGTCAGCCGGCCTTCTCCCACCGACAACACCTTGCCTTCGGTCGGCTTGCCTTGCGCAGAATCAGGCAACAATATTCCACCGGCCGTCTTTTCCTCGGGTGCCAATCGTTTGACTACAACCTTGTCACCCAGTGGTTCTACTCTCATAACTTCGTTTGCTCTACAAATTGTTAGGGACGTGAAAGCGATCAACCAAGCTAGCAGGTTCCGGCTCTCTTTCAAACTGCCGTCATTTTCGCCAGTTTCTCCCACGATTCAAGCCGCAGCAACCATTCGGAGCCAAAATTCCCATCAAAAGAGCCATTTCAAATTCCCGATTAAACAATTTAGGTCAACTTGTCCGATAAGTTTGATTGAACCGAGGTCGTGTTCTGCGCCGGTGCGCGTTCACTTAACCACGCAACTGCTATCATTGACGCCCGTTTAGCCTGTGAAGGAAGCCCTATGGCTGATTCCAATCCTACTCAAGACCACGGTCAAGATCCGCAGAACGCACAGAATTTTCGTGTCGATGCGCCGCATAAAAACTCGGCCACCGCCCCGCATTTCCCCCATTCTACCAAGCCCGAATCAAGACCGGAGCGAACGGTCGCGGCTTCTCGAGCGATTCATCGAGGCGCAAAATCGTCTTCCACCGTCGAATTTCTTCCACTCAAGCTGAAAATTCGCATGCAACAACTGATGGACGAACTGGCCTATCAGGAGCCTCCAGTCAAAACCGCATCTCCCCGCGAAGCAGCGCAACCTGATTTTAATCGCATTGATGACGCCGATGCCGCGCAAGACAATATTTCCTTGGAAACCAGCCAAACGCAAACCCAAACACAGGCCGATTCGGACCACGTTACCCCAGAATTCACCAACCGTTTTCAAGACTTTGAAATCGA
>JBDNHU010000519.1:0-8115 GCA_041688615.1 Mariniblastus sp.
CTACCCCCGGTAAATAGTGGCACGAGGCTAGCCCAAAAGCTATTTCGGAGAGAACGAGCTATCTCTGCGTTTGATTAGACTTTCACTCCTCCCCACAAGTCATCCCCTCGGTTTTCAACCCAAGTGGGTTCGGTCCTCCACAAAGTGTAACCCTTGCTTCAACCTGCTCATGGGTAGATCACGCAGTTTCGCGTCTACGGCCAGTGACATTCGCGCTATTAACACTCGGTTTCCCTGGGGCTACGTTCCGTAAGAACTTAACCAAGCCACTAACCGTAACTCGCCGGATCATTATGCAAAAGGCACGCCGTCACACATTAACGTGCTCCGACCGCTTGTAGGCACATGGTTTCAGGTTCAATACCTCCCCTTATCGGGGTTCTTTCCATCTTTCAGTCGCCCTACTGGGTTCACTATCGGTCGTTAGAGAGTATTTAGCCTTACGGGATGGTCCCCGTCGATTCAGTCAGGGTTTCACGTGACCCGACCTACTCAGGTGCTACTCGAGAGACTCACACTTTTCACGTACGGGATTGTCACCCTCTGTGATTGGCCATTCCATGCCATTCCGCTAAGTGGAGTTTTGTAACTCTCATATGAATAGTCCTACAACCCCGCGAAGGAAACCTTCACGGTTTGGGCTATTCCGCTTTCGCTCGCCGCTACTTACGGAATCGATTTTTCTTTCTATTCCACCAGGTACTTAGATGTTTCAGTTCCCTGGGTTCGTTTGAGGATCTCGGGATCAACGCTCGTTTGTCAACTCCCCCAAGCTTATCGCAGACTTCCACGCCCATTCTTCTAACGCCAAGACATCCCCCATGTGCCCTTAATAGCTTGACCACCAATATCTAGCGTTCTCAAGTCGAACCCGACTAACTCAAAAAGAGCTAACACAGAACCAACCTTTGAAATCTGACATTGACAATTAAACCACTTTATAACGATATCGTTCTTATTTCTCGTAGAACTCAATCAACGACTCTTACAACATTGATTGACATTCTAAGACGCTATCAAAGAGTCGCAAAAGAAACTTCACAACACTTTATGAACCAGCAATCAGTCCGACCAAAGCCAAACTAACAACCAACCCAAGCAGTGCATGACATTTCTCTGCTAGATGTCATTTCTTTACTTAAGCTACCAAATTGTAAAAGAACATCACTGGCTCATATAGAACCAGAACTGAATTAACAGCGAATCAAGACCTGACTTAAACCACCAACGCCAAAGGCGTTAGCACCGATCAACAAGATCAGCCAGGTCGCGTTTCGCAATCAATTCCTTAACAGCGAAGGAATAAATTTAGCACAACCACTACTGGTTAGTCAAGAGCAACTTGAAAGTTTTTCTTAACCGTATGCTCGCGGCGACAACTGGTGTCACTCGCAGAAACAACACAAGGAAGTTTCGCAAAGCATATCCTAAATGCAAAAACACTCAAGGCATCTTTTACATTTTTTTAGGAACCCGTCAAAGGAACTTAGTTCGCTTGACCACTCTAAATCCTACACTACTACCACACCCAAAACTTCAGCAAACAAACTTTGCAGCGACTCATATCCTTAATCGGTTTTTGTCGGTGCCAGTCGGTTTCCCCAACCTTTGAGGCGTCAGTATACGGATACCGTGGAAACTCACAAGGGGCAAAAACTAGTTTTCCTTGATTTACCCGTTTGAGTCGTAAAACAGGGGGTAAACCTGGGTGGGAGCCTAGGATATCGTCGAGTCGGTGATGGTAACTTCAATGATTCTGACGATTGAACCGATTTCTTTTGGCAACCTCCTCCAGCGATCCAGCGGGAATCAAGTGAATAACCGAGCCCAATTAAATCCTGAGCCAGTGAATCTGCCGAAAACCTCGCCCAACCTGGAAGACATTCTCTGACTTCGATTCAGTGTCGGCCACCGCTCTTGGCCTTGCTTGGATCCCTTGTTCCAGCAACTCCACAAGGTGGCTGCGACCGAACACGGAATGCCTAAATCACAGAAGTTAAGTTTCCAGGAACAGCCGAGGAGCGGAAATCGTTCCCGTTCTACGGGCCTTGATCCGTAAGTACGGAGCAACGAAGCAGGAGCGATGCCCGAAGCTGCCCAATTCCGCTCCGGTATCGGCATGGAAGGGTTCCACTAAGTCCTCAACCGTCATGCCGGCGCGACATATCCCGCCAATGATCTCTTCCACGCGATGCACAAATTCCAACGTGCCGGGCTCGCGCAGCGTTGTCTCCGGCTCGGCCGCTTCCACTGGATTTTTGTCATAGTAGCCATGGTGAAAGACATAACTGCTGCCCAGACTGCGGCGACTTACTTGCAAACTGGTTGGGGACTTATGTTGGCTGACGTACACCCCTCCGGCCCTCAGAACTCGGGCGACTTGCTGGAAAACCACTTGAATATTCTTCAGATAACACGTGCTAACCGGGTGGATCACTAGGTCAAATTCGCCTTCACCCAACATCGAGAGGTCGTCCATCGACCCCTGCAGAATTCGCATTGGAAGTTTTCGCTGTTGCGCGACCTGGCGATCCAAAACAAGCATTTCATCGCTAAGATCGACCACGGTTACCTTGGCTCCCGCTGCCGCGTACAAGGGCGCCTGCCGTCCACCACCCGCAGCCAAGCAGAGCACGGCTTGCCCTACAATCGACGGGCCCAGCCAACCCAAACTATCCACAGCAGCCAGTGGATTGGCGAACGCTGCCTCGGTTGCAGTACTGGTGAAACGATTTCCAGCCCGTACCAGCCGATTCCAAGCGTTCTTGTTGTGGGTCAGGATTGGGTCGTCAGGTATCTGCTGATCCGATTTCATACTGCTACTGGCCATTAAGTCGTTGGATGATTTCACCTTCCCAATGATATACGGCAATTTAAATCCAGCCAGTCCCGACCTCTGACAATGAATCGGACAACGCAATCGAAATGATCCTGAACCCAATTCCCAATAAGATCCATGCGTAATGAAGCCGTGAAACCGCCAGCCATCTGCGGAGCCCCAGCGATCGAAACACCCTTCATGCACTCATACGGCCGCGATCACAGAAACGCGGCGAGTGAATTTGATTTTGACGATTCGCCAATTTGCCTCTAACGGTTTGGCGAAGATTGCCATTGCTGGGCTGTGGACGGGACCACGTTGCTAGTCGTCATCGGCCGTCCATTCAGACCATATTGCTGCCCATTCAGGCCATATTGCTGACCACTTAGGCCGTATTGGGGCGATGGATAGGGATTGGCAGGGGCCTGTGAATTGTCCATCACAGCCTGGCTATAGCCCAATTGTTGATTCCGCTGGGCGGTTGCCGGTAATACCTGAGCGTAGATATTGGGCGGCGTTTGGTACCCAACTTGGCTAATGATTCCCGGGTAGTTCGCCGCCAAGTCCTGAATGCTCTGGCCGGCAAATCCCTGTTGATTGTAGATTTGCTGGCTGTAGCTTTGCCCATTGATCGAATCTTCCCAATTAGCGGTCGCGATCCCCTGCTGCCCGCCCAAGTCTTGAAAGATTGGGTCCACTCGAATATCCATGAGTGTGCCGTTGATGATCGGCTGTCGCAACAACATCGCAACCTGCTGCCGAGCTGTTTTGCCGGCTCCGGCGGTTGCCAGTGAGTACTTAGCGATTGAATTATTGTACTGGGTGACCTGACCGATGAACAACAAGAATGCTCGTTGGTGCATTTGCAACGATGCCGCCAATCGGTCCACGCTGCCTGATGCCGGTGCTTGTTCCCAATTCGCCTGGGCCCAGCGAAGTACTTTTTCATCGTCAACCACGTCTTTTCGCAATCGGTCCACTTCGGCTGACCACGTTGACCAAAGGTCCATCGCAGTTCCCTGGGCACGCAATTGTTCAAATTTGGTCGCATAGGGCCCCAAGAACGGCGAATCTACGGGCCGAACCGGTGTGGGCACCGAATATTTTCGCAGCCAAGAATGCAAATGCGATTGGGCGACTCGAATTTGGTCGGCGGCGTGACGCTGATCTTGTTGCAACATTTCGCCCATTGCATCAACCATCGAATTCGCGGCTACGCTGTCGGCTACCTGCTGCCATTGTTTGACCGATTGAGCATGAACTTGATGAATCGCAATGGCCTCGGCGACGCGCCAGTATTCGGCGACCACAACAGTCTGGTCCTGCGGCGAAATCCTTTGCAACAATTCGTGCAATTCCAGCGGCTGACCCTCAATTTCGGCGTTTCTGAGCGCATCTCGCCACCATTTGCCATATTGTTCCTCCAACGGACTGAGCGCAAGTTCAACGATCTTGGCTTCGATCCCGGACCCCGGATCCAGCGCGGGCAAGTTGCCGCCAACCTGTCGATTGTTTCCAAATATTGCTTGTCTTGCGGCCTGTTCAGGGTCACTAAATTGGACGACACCGTCTTTCATTACTCCGCTTCCACCCTGATTCTGCAAAGGTGCGTTGTAAACGACTTGCTGGGTTTGACCAGGCAAACTTTGTTGGTCCCGGTTGCCAAGACTACGGATCGGCAACCCATTCTGGCTGCCGCCGTTCAAATTCCCGGCTTCCGGTGGAGCCTGCGTTTGCGAGCGATTCGAGCTAGGCAATTCCGCCGCTGCCGCCGCTTCCATCGCCTCCAATTGCTGCATCGCTAACGGTTGCTGGCTTAGACGCGTCTGCGCAGGCCCATTTCCCGCGGCATTGAATGGCATAGAAACAGGCGAGGAGTTTTCATTGTTGGGGTTTCCGCCCAAAATCGGCAACACTTCCTGTCCAAACCGATGATCCGGCCGCGAAGGCGGACGCCGGACAGCAAGCCCAGGCGGCGGGCCCAAGGTTTCCATCGGTCGATCAACATTGATATTCGCGCTGCCTGCGGTACTGGGAGTGCCATCCAACACCGAGGGCAGGGCACCTGGCAAGTTCCAGTTATTGGCTGGCGCATTAGGTAGCGAGTTAAGTAGAGTATTGGGTGAATTACTGGGTGAATTACTGGGAAGCGGCCGAATCAGAGGCCCGACACCTTGATCGGGACCTGGCTGCAAACCGCTTGGTCGTAGACTATTGGCCGGCAAACCACTTGCCGGGAACGTGTGCGCAGGCAGGCCTGTTGTTGGCAGGGGACTTGCGGACTTGGCAGGGTCAACCGCTTGCCACGGTTCGGCGAAGGCAGAAAGTTGCGCCACGTGCAGAATTGCGAAACCTAGAAGGGCAGCAAATAAAGACTTCATTGCAAATGTGATTAGAACTTTACCCATCGCCAGCGTCCTCCATGACTTTGACTTTATGCGGTGTTCGATCCTTGATCACCACATGACTTCTGGGCCTGTCACTAAGAATGCCAGACCAACCACGCCATCACAAACGATGCAAAGGTGGGTCTTAACAATGTGTTCCGCATCGGTTTTCCAGGTCAATCCGAATTCAAGAACTTATCGCCCAACGCTAGCGACCCACCACGCATTGGAACCCCTGCTTTGAGTCCCAATCCGGCGCCCAGCCTTGCCCAAGTTCCCCTTGGCAACCACCGTCCGTGCCCGATCTTGCCAGTCGACAATCCATTTGGCACCGTTAGGGTCGCTGCACCACGTTCGCCCGATCTCGAACATCGATCCAAGCCATTCCAGCAGATCTTGCCGCTTGAAAACCTAGCGGTGAATCTTCAAATACCAAACATTCACTGGGCGGAACGCCCATCCGTTTGGCGGCTTCCAAAAAAACGTCAGGCTCGGGCTTGTGACGGTCCGTGTCTTCAGCAGCGACCAAAATTTCGAAAAATGAATTCATTGCAATCAATTCCAATTGAGCCCGAACGATATCACGAAATCCACCGCTGGCCACGGACATGGACTTCTTCCCATGATTTTGTTTCGCGATTTCACACACCCAGTCCACCGGTTTCAATTCCGCCATGACTCGCAAAAATTCGTCTTCTTTCTCCAACCCAACCGCCATTGCATCCACGCGAAAACCGTGTTCGGCCGCCAAAATCTCCACTATCGTATGGCTGGGCATCCCTCCCATGGCGTAAAATCTATCTTCTGGAAACACGATTTGATATCGCTGCAAGGTGTCTCGCCATGCCACATAATGCAGAGGCATCGAATCGGTCAGCGTTCCGTCGCAATCAAAAATCAGTCCCGTAAATTCGTCTGTCACCGTTGCATTCTACTTTCAGCAAATTAAATCGTAAGTTTAGTAAGGCTTGCCAAGCCAAATACGTTTCTCTTTCTCCGATTGTAAACCTAAGACGCCATTCCCCAAGCACCGGGGACGTGATTTTTCGTTCACAATCCTGCAGAATCATTATTTCGCCACTCAGCCAAGCGGCGAATTTCAAATCGCGGACCTCAAATGCCAGAACACTCGCGCATACCCTTTGCCACTGGCACTCAAGTGGTGATCACGACACACGTCAAAAATCCAGACGGACGAATTTTGCAACCTGCCGGTTCGGTCGCGGTTGTGGTGTCGACGGTCACAAAGGCAGAAGGCTGGACCTATCAAGTTCGCTTTCCGGACGGCCTGATTCAACCGCTGTCCGCTGCCGACCTGGAACAGTTGGATGTCTACCGTCGCGGGCAGATCTCAGCCGGAGACACGTCAAAGCAAAATGTTGATCTCTTTGAACGAGTCATCTTGCGTTGCGTGATCGGTTCGCGAGCCTACGGGCTGGAGACCCAAACCTCAGATACGGATTACCGCGGCGCCTACTTGCCGCCGACCCAAGCTTATTGGTCGCTCACAAGTGTCCCCGAACAATTGGAATGCGATAGCACGCAAGAAGCCTATTGGGAGTTGAAAAAGTTTTTGGTCCTAGCACTCAAGGCCAACCCGAACGTGCTCGAATGCCTCTACTCGCCGATGATCGTTCAAGCGTCGGCACTGGCAAGCGACTGGTCGAAATACGCCAGGCATTCTTGTCCAAGCTAATTTACCAAACCTACAACGGTTACACTCTGTCGCAATTCAAGAAGATCCAAGCTAACTTAAGCAACCAAGGCCAAGTCAAGTGGAAACACGTGATGCACTTGATTCGCCTACTAATTTCTGGAATCCACGTGTTGGAAACTGGGCAAGTTGCTGTGCGTATGGACGAACATCGCGATGAATTGCTGTCCATCAAAAGCGGGCAACGCAAATGGGAAGAAGTGAATCAATGGCGAATGGATCTGCAAAGAAAATTTGACCAAGCTTTCCAAACCACAACTTTGCCCGAAAGTCCCAACTACGACGTCGCCAACAACTTCCTTTCCGATGCTCGCCTAGCCGCGTTAGAAAACAAGCTGCCGTAAACACGTCACCAACGCCGCGATTGAATCTTCCTTGGGACCCACCCCTGGGTCGCGTCGCTTTTTTAATCCACACCAAAGAATCCATGTCACAATCAATCATAATTAACTCGCAAGTCGATCCTTGCCTCCGAAAACAAGTTGCCCAGCATCCGTATGCTCTGCTATTTGCAACCATCAGCGGAGCACACCTTTACGGGTTCCCTTCGCCCGATTCCGACTTCGATTTGCGAGGCATTCACTGCTTGCCACTTCAAGATCTGTTGGGACTTCAAGTGACCAATGAAACCGTGGAAAAAGCTGGCATCCACGACGGATTGGAGATCGATTTAGTGACACACGACGTGCGGAAGTTTTTCAAGCTTTTACTCAATAAAAACGGTTACGTCTTGGAGCAACTTCTTTCGCCCCTGATTCTTCATAGCACTGCCTGGCACCAGGAATTAGTGACTTTAGCCCCAGGCTGTATCACCAAACATCACGCTCACCACTACTTAGGATTTGCCCAAACCCAATGGCATCTGCTTCTGAAAAAGCCTAGGGTCAAGGCACTTCTGTATGTGTTGCGAGTCCTACTGACAGGGATTCACCTGATGCGAACCGGCCAGATTCAGGCGAATGTAACGATCTTGAACCAGAATTTCAAACTTGGCTACATCGATGAACTGGTCCACGAAAAATGCACCGGTCGCGAGAAAATCGAATTGCCTGCGCAAAGGATCCCATTTTTTCAAAGCGAATACCAGCGACTACTAAGTGAACTGGAAAACGCACACAAGACTTCGCCCCTGCCACAGCAAGCCACCGCAACCGCCGCCGTCAACGACCTATTGCTTCGCATCCGACTATCGC
>JBDNHU010000520.1:0-16725 GCA_041688615.1 Mariniblastus sp.
GATTTCTGCCTTTGGTTCGCTGCCTGATGTGTCGCTATTGGATGTCCCGCGATTGGACCATTTGAATCAAGGAATTGCCAAACAGAAGGAACAAATTAGTGAATTTACGATCGAACGGCGGCATCTAAAGGACGGTGTGAACAGCATTCCGGTCAATCGATCGTTGTGGCGATGTCGAACCAGGATCGAGGCCCTGGGCGAGCATATTCCATGGTTAGATTGGATTGAAAAAGAGATTAGCCAAGTCGAAGTAGAACGAAAAACGGCCGAACGAGAGTTGAAAGAGGCATCCGACGAGATGACTCGCAGTGTCGGCATGAAGTCGCGTGATGTTAGTGCCCTGACCAAGTCCGCGATTAGTACATTGCATGGTGTTGCACGTAGCATTAAGGAAGATCGCGAGCGACTGCACCGGGCAGATGAAGATGTGCGCGAGTCCGAGATTGAAGTGAAGCATTTAGCTGACACGTTAGAATCGGCTCGGGCTCATGCGGGTGTTCGGGTCGGTGCGCCGTCGACATTGGAAGATACTTCACGCTTGGCAAACCGATTGCGAAAGCGAACCGAACTAGATGCAAAGATCGAAACGTTGGAAAAGTCTCGCCGCGAAATGCAGCGAGATATGGATGATGTTATCGAAGATCAAGAGATGCCGGCTTCGCGTTTGCTGTTGATTTTGTTGATCGCTGTCTTTGGCGGCGTTATTTTCATGTTGCCATTTACGAATATATTGTCAAAGGATCTGGCAGAAGGGGTGAATGGCGCCGGGGTTTTGATGTGGATTGGTGGGGCAATGCTGTTGCTGGTTGCCTACGTCTTGAAGCAAAATTTCGATCGCAACTCACGTGATGAACTGAATGATTTTCTACATCAGTTGGATTTGATTCGACAGCAAATTAAACGTGCCCGGCAGACGCGGGATGAATTGGATGCTGAACTTCCGCCGGGGGTCACTCACTGGGAGACTCGATTAAAAGAGGCCGAAGGTCAAATTGGCAAGATGGAAGACATTATTCCGTTGGAGAATAAACTTCGCGCCAGCCAACAACACTTGGAAATGCTGAAGTTAAAGCGAGACAAGTTGGAAGCCGCTTTGCAAAAGGGGCAACGGCATTGGAAGGAAATGTTGAAGAACATCGGGCTTCCGCAGCACCTCAAGCCAGCGGCCATCAAGGACGTCGCAAGGCAAATCGACTTTATTGCGGAAACGAAAGCCAGTATCGAAGAGATGACGCAGCGTTTGTCGGAAAAACAGAATGAACATCGCCTGTTGTGTGCCCGGATTCATGGACTAGCGGAAGAATCGCAACTGACACTTACCGACAGCGATGCCAGAAAACGTTTGGATGAGATGCAGCGTTTGTTGGCCGGCCAGAGGGATCTAATTAAACGGCGAGAAGAACTGGCGGCAAAATTCAAACAACTGCGTGGTGCCTACAACAAGGAACGCACTCAGTTAGATAAGTTGTTGGGAATTAAGCGGCGTTTGTTGACCGCCACCGGCGCCACAACCGAAGAACAATTCCGCGACTTTTCCAGCCAACATGTTCAGCGAAACAAATTGGTTGAAAAATTGTCGATGGTTGAGGAGCAGATTCGTGCCGCACTGGGTGGTCACTTCAAGTGGGATTTAATCATTGAATTGGTTGAGAAGCATGGTTCTGCTGGACTGGAAAGAGTCTGGGAAAAGTTACTCTTGCAGATTGAAGAACTAAAGGAATCCAAGTCCAATTTGAACCTGGAACGAGGCAAGCTGTTGCAAGAGATGGAAACACTTAGCAGTAACGATCGCCTGGAGATGGTTCGCTTGGAATTAAGTTCGTTGGATAGCCAAATTCAAGACCTGAAGGAATATTGGCAGCGGTTGGCTTGCACGAATCAGATGCTTGAGACGGTGCGTGAACAACATGAAAAATTGCGGCAGCCAGAGACGTTGCGCGAAGCGTCTAAATATCTGGAAGACCTGACTGAGGGACAGTACACTCGGATTTGGACCCGCTTGGTTGGCGAAATGCTGTTCGTCGACAACGAAAAGGGACAATCGATCAATGTTGAATTGCTAAGTCGTGGCACTCGCGAGGCCGTCTACTTGGCGTTACGCTTGGCATTGGTTAGTGCTTATGCACGTCGAGGTGTCATTCTGCCAATGGTATTGGATGACGTCTTAGTCAATTTTGATGCCGAACGCGTTGAAAGTGCAGCACAGGTTTTGGCCCAGTTTGCAGGAAACGGTTATCAAGTTTTGATGTTTACCTGCCATGAACATATTCATAAAGTGTTCAGTGCTAACGGAGTTTCGGTTCAAGTGCTGCCTCATCATCGCGATGTCGTAAAAACCGAAGGGGAAGGAACGGTTATCCGAGTGAATGGCGCCGATGCTTGGGATTATTTGATTGAAGAACCGGTCGAACCTGAAGAAGAGGTGTTTGTTCCTAAAGAGGTGTTGGTATCTAGACCCACAGAGCCGACGGTTGCGGTGATTGAACAGCCGCGTCCTGCGTTGCCTCCGATTGAACCCAATTTTGATATGTGGTGGGAAGGTGACGACGATTCAACGGATCGTTAAGCGACGGGTTGGTGTCAGGTGGGTAAAAAGAGAGTGTGGTTGATCGTTCGTGATGGCCAAGGGCCAGCGGCGTCTTGGTAATCGGGGCCTTTTCGTGTTTTTTCGCAAATGGTTAGAAACTAATGGCCGAAGTATGGCTAGTTCGTCACGCGCAATCGATGAACAATGCGTTGGGTGAAGCGCACAGGCAACCAGATCCGCCGCTAACCGATTTAGGCAATCAGCAAGCCCAGCGTTTGGCGAAGCACTTGCAATCAGAGTCAGGCAATTTCGACCAATTTTTTGTCAGCGCGTTTCGCCGCGCATTACAAACTGCTGCGCCAGTTGCAAAGGCTTGGAATGCCAACGCACACGTTTGGGTCGATTTGCATGAAGTGGGCGGATGTTACGATGGAATGGCTGCCAGTTCTGCAAAGCCCACTGGTGGGCTGACGCCGAAATGTATCGAGGCAGAATTTTCGTGGGCAAAGACCTCATCCGATTGGGTGGATGGCGGTTGGAATCGCTTGGAACGTCACGAATCAGTCTCGGATGCTATTCCGCGAACTGAACGAGTGGCTGAGGAATTGATTGCCAAATGGTCGACCGCGGACCAGCGCCTGATCCTCGTGTCTCATGGCGAATTTATCGCATTGTTGTTGACGCGAATATTGCACAAAGGTTTTCCAGACCCAAAATCGCCTTTTTTTGTCCGGCCCAGGTCGATTTATAATACAGCGATTTCTAAGGTGAAATTAACCCCTAAGGGATGCCAACTGATAGAATTTAATCAAGTTTGCCACTTGTCGGGTAGCGAATTGTCTTCTTAAATTGTCAGATAGAATGATGGTAGGAACCTTCGGATGTGCGGCCGCTTTAACTTACGGACCTCGGCAAAGGAAGTTTCTGATTTTTTTGGAACGCCAACGTTTCCTGAGTTCGAATCATTGATCAACATTGCACCGACGGATCAAGCGTTGATCGTTACGGTTGATGCTTTAAATCGGAATCCGGCGGAAACCGATGACGCTGCCAGTGGTAGGAATATTAGTTGGGTGCGCTGGGGATTGGTTCCATCTTGGCTGAAAGAACTAAAAGGCTGGGCTCCTCGGATCAATGCTAGAAGCGAAACCGTAGCGACCAATGGTGTTTTTAGGTCAGCTTTCTCATCGCGTCGATGTTTGTTGCCCGTGACGGGGTTCTACGAGTGGCAGGAAGTAGAGCCTAAAAAGAAGCAGCCTTTTCATATAGAACCTGCAACGCAACCCTTCTTAGCCTTGGCCGGAATTTGGGATCACTGGGCGGTAGGCGACCAATTCGTGTTTTCATGTTCAATCTTGACTTGCGTTCCTAACAAAACGATGGACGCAGTCCATGATCGTATGCCGGTTGTGTTGAATCAGAAAGATTGGGATCGTTGGTTGGACCGCGATAGTAAAGGCGCCGAATTGGTCGACTTGTTGGTGCCCTGCCCTGAGGATTGGTTAAAGGTGAGTCCCATCGCAAGCACCATCAATAACGCCCGCAACAAATCGGCCGACGCCTTGCAACCGTTGGCGTTTTAGGGTCGCGACTTCCTTTAATTAATCGAATCGCATCTAAACTACAGCGATTCCCATGTAAACTGAACGCAGTTTCCCCCCGGATTCTTGCTTAGTGTCAGGCCTGATTTTTTGCCATGCATCTAAGAATCACTTTTAAGAATCACTACTTCGTTTTCAAAGGAAAAGCAGTCCCCACCGTTTCGAAAGGCCAGTTGGAGGGGGCGAACTCTCAGGGTAGGCGAGCGACCAGGAAGCGAGTGGGTTGGGAGGGCTTGATTGTCACCTGTGAACACGAATAGGGTACAACAACAGTGCTTCCTTTCGCAACGTTCTGTGAATTATTGCTGCATGAAATGGTTGCCTTGCCACTTAAGCAAATCAGGATTTGACACTGATTGATTGGTAAAATCGAATCGGCACTTAGGTCAATTTCATCGATCAAGAAATACTGGCAAGTGACCAGAGATCGAGACGTCAGTCCGGAAGCAAGATCGCAATGAATCTGATAGTTGGACGCGGAAGTTTCTTGCGAGTTGACCGGCCCTGCCTGGTAATTTGTGGCTTCAAGTGACGCCTGAATGTGCAACGCTCGGGGCCTGCCATCGGGGTTTAATCGATCCCAATCATAAAGACGATACGTGGTGTTGCTACACTGTTGCACTTCGGCCACCAAGAGCCCCGCACCCAATGCGTGAACCGTACCCGCGGGGATGAACAGGCAATCACCGGCATTGGGTTTAAAGCAATGCATCACATCAAGGACTCGGTTTTGTTGCAAAGCTGCCTTCAGTTCGCCTTCGGTGGTACCGTCCTTCAGGCCTGCGTAGACCTTGGAACCGGGCACGGCGTCGGCGATGTACCAGGCTTCGGTCTTTCCCAAGTCGGGCGGATCCAGCAGAGCCGCTTGAAGATCATTGGGATGAACTTGGATCGAAAGGTCTTTTTGCGCATCCAGCCACTTGATCAAAAGGGGAAACCGCCCTTTGAGATGGCTAGGAATTTCTGCGGCGGTAACTTTTTGAAACCAAGTCGGACCCAGCAAATCATTTCCGTAAGTTTCCACCAATTTGCACAAGGACCATCCTGCCAAACAGTCTCCATTGACCCAGCCGACGGCAACCAAGCTTTGATCGGATCCGTGGTCCACCACTTCCCAACTCTCGGCGAAAGTGGGTCCTGCGGGGATCGACTTTCCCAACACGGTTTCCAAACGGCGTCCGCCCCAGAGGTAGTCACGAAAAACTGGCTGGAAGCTAAGCGTTGAAAAAACGTTAAGATCGCTCATATCGTCAAAGTCCCTATTTGATGAATCATGACCGTCGCCTTAAGATTCCTGAGAGTGACCGGTTGGGTCAAGGATGGCATGAAACGTCGGTTTTAGCCGATTTTTCGACTCAGATTGCGACTTGGGTTGCCATAAAGTATCAGAATTTTGAGGGTGATCGAAGATGGCAGGCATGTGGGTTGGAGAATTGGTAGGTAAAACTTCGGTTTCGGGGTCTCAATAGATTTATCATCGGCGGTTAGAATTGAAAACCTACCGATTAGGATTCAGAGTATTGGTTTATTGGAAATATTGACGTCTTATGCCTCAGCCCAACGACGATTTGTTTGAAGATTCCAGAATGAGCTTTGGTGATCACCTGGAAGAGTTGCGTTCAACGCTAGTAAAAGCGCTGATCAGCCTGGCGATTGGTGTGGGCGTTGGTCTGTTTTTTGCCCCTACCGTTGTTCAGTTTCTACAGATGCCTGTAGAGAATGCGATTCGCCAGTATCGAATCTCCAAGGCTCGTGCCGAAATTCAAAAACAATACGGTTTTGTGCCCGCGTCGATGGAATTCCAGCTGTCCGAATATGAAGTGATTCCTAAACGGTTTCGTATCAATCCTGCTGATTTGGTGACGGTATTGCAGGCTTATCGACCCGACATGTTCCCAGGCGAAGTGGATGAACTAGAATTTACTGGCCTGCATTTGCCAGTTGATACCGTTCTGCCTGTGGCCAAGCGGTTGACTGGCCTGGCCTTGGAAGAATCGTCGGAGGTTCAAAAGTTGGGCTTGCAAGCGTTAGTTGAACGTTTGAACCAACAGGAAGCGGACACGCTGAAGACGATTGCGGCCCTGCCTTTAACGGATATCAAAGTGGGCCAGCAGGTTCAAGTCTTGGCGATTCTTAATCGGTTGATGGCATCCGAGGATCTGTACAAAGACCCGAAATTGGACGCCGTGTATGCCGCAGATAAAACCGCTTGGTTGACGTCGGTATGGAATTCGTTCTGGCAGAAAGAAGACCCCAGTTCAATGAACGGATTGGGTGAAATTCGTAAGTCGTTTGAAGAGAAACAGGATGCGGGGCTGCGAAAACAATTAAACCGGGCTTTGATCGAACGATACGTGGTACCGACAGCGGCCAACAGTCAGTACCAAGAGTTCGAATTGTGGGAACCGGTGGAGGCAAAGACTCAGTCTCTGGGCACTACCGAAGCGTTTATGATTTTCCTAAAGGCCGCGGTTTTGGCTGGGTTCGTCGTAGCAGGCCCGCTAGTTTTTTACTTCGTTTGGAATTTCGTGGCGGCTGGGCTTTACCCTCAGGAACAAAAATACGTTTACTTTTACATGCCGTTCAGTATCCTGTTGTTTGCCGCCGGAGTTTCGATTGCATTTGTTTTCGCGTTTGAACCTGTGCTGAAGTTCTTATTCAGTTTCAATCAGTTGCTGGGCATTGATCCGCAACCTCAAATCGGACAGTGGCTGTCATTTGTGCTGATGCTTCCGCTAGGGTTTGGAATCGCGTTCCAGCTTCCAATAGTGATGTTGTTGTTGTTTCGGATAGGTATCGTCAGCGTTGCCACCTATATCAGTCAGTGGAAAATTGCTGTGTTGGTCATTGCATTCTTGTCGATGGTGCTAACACCGGCGGACCCAATTAGTATGATGCTGCTGGGTGTTCCATTGACGGCGCTCTACGGATTCGGCATTTTGTTGTGTCGATTCTTGCCCGCGAATAAACGCCCGTACCCTGAAGGTTATGATCCTGTCTAGATTGGGGAAGTCCGTTGGAGGGAAGTGTCCGCAAACGGGCGGCGTTGGAAACTAGGTTTGCCCGGTTCGACCTTGCGTTTTTGGTTGATTTTTAGTGTTTTGGTTTCGCGATTAATGGAGAGCCACTGATGCCACTGTACGAATACCGCTGTGACAAATGTAGGGTTGAATTTGAATTGTTGGTGCGGGAAAGTGATATTCCAAGTTGTCCAACGTGTCAGAGTACGAAGGTTGAAAAGTTGTTAAGCGTCTCCGCTTCACCGAATGTCAATTCAGCGCAGCGTGACCTGCCGATGGTCGGGGAAAGCTGCGCCGCGCCAAGATGTTGTGGTGGTGGCTGTCAGATTTAGAACGGTCCAAGACTTATAAACACCGGACAATCTTGGTAACTCTTGACGATCTTGATTTCAACGACATTCAGTTGTTGCCTAGCAAGTGTTTAGCGAACCGGGGGCAAGTGGACATCGGCCTTAATCGACAGAAATGTAGATTTCGTGCTGTTTGAATCGCAGCGCCCCTCCTATTTTAATACCTACAGACCTACGGCCATTTCCTTCCGGCGTCTAGATGCCAATATTCTAGAACCTGGGGGAATGGTTAACCGGTAAGTATCGGTAAAAATTGGAGTTGTGAATGGCGCGGGCTCAAAGACCATTGAAGGTAGGCTCTACTTTTTGATTTGCAATGCCCTCAGTGGTTTCGGAAGTGGGAAGGTTACCTCTTCTTTGCGAATCGTACGAACCTCTACGGTTGCCGAGTATTTTTCGACCAATTGATCGACGATCGCCTGAACCAAATGTTCCGGGGCGCTAGCGCCAGCGGAAATCATGACGGTTTCAGTCCCGTCAAACCATTCGTGCTTCAAGTCGTCTGGGCCGTCCACCAAGTAACCGGGGATGTCATATTCTTTCGCGATTTCAGCCAGTCGTTGACTGTTGCTACTGTTTTGGCTTCCTACAACCAAGCATAAGTCTGCTTCTCCGGCCAGCATCCGAATGGCCTCTTGTCGATTCTGAGTTGCGTAACAAATGTCTTCTTTAGGCGGTGCAACGATTTGCGAGAAACGCTTTTTAAGTCGGGCGATGATGCGATTGGCATCATCTACGCTTAAAGTCGTTTGTGTTAGGTACGCCAGTTTGTCTTCGGTGGTGAATGGCAGGTTGTCCACTTCTTCGTCGGTTTCCACCAAGTGCATCGAACCGGGCGCCTCGCCCATGGTTCCAATGACTTCATCGTGTCCTTCGTGGCCAATTAAGAAGATGGTGTAACCCTCACGAGCGAACTTGATTGCTTCCAAGTGCACTTTCGTCACTAAAGGGCAAGTTGCATCCAGAGCGGTTAACTTCCGTTGGCGAGCGACTTGTCTAATCTCTGGGGACACACCGTGGGCAGAAAACATAAGTGTCGCCCCGGTTGGAACATCGTCTAAGTGGTCAACAAACACGACGCCTCGATCGATGAACGACTGCACAACATATTTATTGTGAACGATTTCATGATACACGTAGATTGGCGTCTCGAAATGAAGTAACGCCACTTCCAGGCTTTCGATTGCCATATTCACGCCGGCACAAAATCCTCGGGGTGATATCAACATAATATGCATTGTGTCTACTCGATTGTGGAAGGAAGCTTCGTTTCAAACGGTTTGCTAACCGCTATTTCCGTCGAATGAATATTTGGTACGCACTTTGGAACCTGGCATCGGGTTTGGCATCGGGTTTGGCATCGGGTCTGGCATCGGGTCTGGCATTGGTGTCGCTTTGCGGGCTTGCCAAAAAACAAGATACCTTGGCCGCACCCGCATCAACGTTTGCAGTGAAAGTTAGGCGATCCGAAGCGTTTGCAGGCACTTTGGATGATTCCCATTGTTGATCGTTAATTTGCAAAAATCCAGTGACGGGTCGATCTGATGAACTTTTAATGGGATTACGAAAAATAATCTCGAACAGGTAATCGCCTTTTTCCGAAAAATCAAGCAACCAGAAGCCAGGCTCTTGGTCGTTCCAACCTTTGGCTCGCCAGTCGTTCCAAGTCAGAACCGTTTGGGGTTCTTCAGCGTAACCGACAAGAATTCTTGGTGGAGCAAAATTATCGGGCCGAGTGGAGCTGACGTCGTCAAACCACGCTTCGTACGCTTGTTGAAGTTGCTGGACCATTTCTGGGTGGATTTGGGCAAGGTCATTGGACTCACCTGGGTCCGTCAGCACATTATAAAGTTCAAACTTTGGCGAGCCATCGAATCGTTCTTTCCCAAAGCCGCTGGGGTGGACTAATTTCCACTCGCCCCGACGAATCATGCAATTGTGATATTTCTGAGGGACATTGCCACGATGAGTCTGCAGAAAAATGCTTCGCTGCGGCATAGCCGTCTTTGCATCCAACGCCGCCGCCAAGAGACTTTGCCCGTCAAGCTTTAAGTTATTTGGAACCGCGATTTGGCAGGCGTCTAAAATGGTCGGCAATAGATCGATGTGTGCGGAAAGTTGGGCCCGTTGTTCGCCAGGAGTAAATCTTTCTGGCCAATGCATCCAAAGAGGCGAACGAATCCCACCCTCAAATAGCGTGGCTTTGGTGCCTCGAAATTCACCGACAAATCGATTTGACGCAGGGCCGTTGTCATTCAAGAATAGAATCATTGTGTTGTCGGTGATTTCCAATTCATCAAGCGTCGCCATCAATCGACCTAAGTTCTGGTCGACGTTGGTAATCATCGAAAAAACACTCGCCAAATCGTCTGTCGCTTGTTCCAGTTTTGCCGGACGCCCGACCATAACACTGTGCAGCGCCTTGGGATCATCCAAATACAATTGCTTCAAGTCTGCGGGGACATCATGCAAGGGGCCATGCGGTGCATTGGTGGCAATGTAAGCGAAGAAAGGTTTGCTTGATTGGTCCTGTTGTCGAATGAACTGGATTGCCTCAGAAAAATAGACGTCGGTACAAAAGCCGGTGGCTTGGAATTGAACACCATTTCGAAACAAGATCGGGTGGGTGTACCGATCTTTGTTTTCGATCGGATCAGACGGTTGAGCCAACCCGCCACCGCGATGAACCACACTGACATCGAAACCTTGATCAATTGGTCGCAACGGATAGCAATCGCCCAAGTGCCATTTTCCAAAGATTCCGGTCGAATAGCCGTTTTGCTTTAAGATTTCGGCGATAGTCACTTCGTTGGTGTCCATCATCGAACGCCCAAGGTAAGTGTCGATGCATCGCGTGCGATAATTGTACCGCCCTGTCATCAAACAGGCTCGAGTCGGCGAACAAACAGGGCTGACGTAAAAGTTGTCAAATGAAACACTGCCTGCGGCCAACGCGTCGAAATTAGGAGTTCGCACGACATCGTTTCCATGAAAACCGAAATCCCCCCAGCCCTGATCGTCGGTCATGATCAAAATGACGTTGGGCTGTGTTGGTTTCACACCATTGTCCGGTAGCCAAGACGCGTCAGGTGGCGGCGATTCGTTTCCAAAGCAACTTCCCAACGGTGAGAACGCAAGGCAGAAAGCAAGGCAGAAAGCAAGGCAGAAAGCAAGACACACCAAGGCAAGGCTGCGGTTGAATAACAACCGCGTGACACCAGAGCGGAAGGTTCGGTCAATGCTACGCATGATAATGTGTTTTTCCAGGTGGGTGGAGCAGTTCGACAGGTGACATTGCCAAGCAGGTCGTCAATGCACTTTGTGAAAACTGAAAAACGCAATGTTATCCAGCAATGCTATTTGGCAAGTCCAAGTCACCAAACAAGTGATTCGCCTGCGAACTAAAAGTATTTCGAGCGTACTGGCAGACCCGCCAGCAATTCTGGAAGCCTCCCGGCAAAACCCGTCAGGCATTACCAATCGCCTCTACACTGTCGCGCCTTTACACAGTCGCGCCCTAACACAGTCGCGCCCTAACACAGTCGCGCCCTAACACAGTCGCGCCCTAACACAGTCGCGTCTTAGCATGCTTAACACGAGGAATCGAAGACACTAGACATTAGACATTGAACAAAAAGTGACAAATGTCACCATCTTTCATGATGTAATTCTTGCCCTCAACTCGTAACCGGCCGGCTTCCTTGATCATCTTTTCAGACTTTAGTTCAAGCAAATCTTCGACAGAATAAACTTCCACTCGAATGAATCCGCGTTCAAAGTCTGTATGAATCACGCCCGCAGCCTGTGGCCCTGTGGCTCCGTTGGGAACGGTCCACGCGCGAACTTCTTTTTCGCCGGCAGTAAAATAGCTTTGCAAGCCAAGTGTTCGGTAAGCGGTTCTGGCCAACAGCGACAGTGCGGGTTCGGCTAGTCCCACCGCTTCCAGCATTTCTTTGCGGTCGGCTGGATCCAATTCTGCAATTTCTGATTCTAACTTAGCGCAAACCGCGACCACTTGCGATCCTGATTTTGCCGCATGCTGTCGAACTTGTTCCACCAACGGGTCTTTACCTTCGAGATCATTTTCGCTGACATTGGCGACATACAGAATGGGTTTGAGTGTTAGAAAGCCGAAGCTGGAAACGCTCTTGAGTTCATCCACCGAAAGTCCCAGTTCGCGCAGGGGCTTTTCTTGAGTTTCAATATATTCTTTGCATTTTTCCAAGGTCGCTAGGCGCACTTTGGCTTCTTTGTCGCCAGTACGTGCCGCCTTTTGGGCTCGAGGAATCGCACTTTGAATCGATTCGATGTCGGCGAAAATCAATTCCGTTTCAATCACGAAAATGTCGGCCATAGGATCCACATGACCTTCCACGTGGATCACATCTTCGTCTTCAAAGCAGCGGACGACCTGCATAATGGCATCGACCTGCCGGATGTGGCTAAGGAACTTGTTCCCCAGGCCCTGTCCTTCACTGGCGCCTTTGACAATGCCGGCGATATCCACCAGTTTCATCACCGCTGGAATCAACTTTTGCGGAACAATGTACTGTGTAATTTGCTTCAGACGATCGTCCGGGATGCTGACGATACCTTCGTTAGGTTCAATCGTGCAGAATGGATAGTTTGCACTTTCGGCACCTTTTGAAAGGGTCAATGCGTTGAATAGAGTGCTTTTGCCTACGTTAGGGAGGCCGACAATTCCTGCTTCCATGGTTTCGTGATTTTCCGAATCAAAAGTAGAAGTGATAGTTAATGGTTGTTGATTGTCTGAAAATTTAGGACACCGTCAAAAATTTTCGATCATTGCTACGGGGATCGAATGAACAATCCCTTAGTCTGGGCGTCGAATTGGGAATAATAAAATCTGCAAATTTAGAAAGCTGGTTGTGCATCTGGCATGTGCCGTGAAAACTGTCACGCCTAAACGTGTACTTAGGGGGCTCATTTCCACGGGAAGGTTTGGTCGGTCAATGTCTCAAACGCTTCAATGTATTTGTGACGAGTCTGCTGAACAATTTCTGCGGGAAGCATTGGCGGCGGTGAATTTTTGTCCCAGTCGGTCGTTTCCAGGAAGTCACGGACGAATTGCTTGTCGAACGACGGTGGGTTGCTGCCCACGGCGTACTCTTGCGCGGGCCAAAACCTGGACGAATCTGGGGTCATGACTTCGTCAATCAAGATCATTTGGTCGCCATACCATCCCCATTCCAGTTTGGTATCGGCGATGATGATGCCTTTGGTCGCTGCGTATTCTCGTCCTGCCAAATAGATCTGGACGCTTTGTTCTCGAAGCCAATTAGCGTTTTCCAATCCAATTTGATCCGCCATTGTTTTAAACGAAACATTTTGATCGTGCCCAGATTCCGCCTTGGTTGCGGGTGTGAAAATCGGTTCGGGAAGTTGTTGGGCACACAATAGTCCGGCAGGAAGATCGATTTGGCAAACCTGTCCGGTTTTTTGGTAATCTTTCCAGCCAGAACCCACCAGGTAACCACGAACGACACATTCAAAGGGCACCACTTGGCATTTCTTAACTTCGATCGTTCGACCCTCTAACTGTTGGGCAGACAGACCGGGCGGGATTGACATTTGATTCACATCGGTACAAATCAAGTGGTTCTGGACTGGCAAGCGATCAAACCAGAAGTTGGACGTCTGGGTTAGGACTCGGCCTTTGTCAGGAATGGCGGTTTTCAGCACCCAATCGAAAGCGCTGATGCGGTCACTAGCTACCAATAGTAGCGATTCGCCCAAGTCGTAAACGTCGCGCACTTTGCCTTGCCGCATCGGAACTGCTGGCATGTCGAATTCCCTTTGGTGTCAAAATTTACGTCCAAGACGTAGTTGGCCAGCCGTTTTCGGCCAGAATTGAAAATTATACGACATTGCGAAATAATCCCAAGACGGTCGAGTCCAACGTCCATAAATTACAGGGCAACAGTGACAAACGCGGCTAACCCAAATGGGACTGCTTTGGTAAAACATGGTAGTGACGTGAGGATTTCTTTTCGCCAGGTCGGCTGCCTTTCTTGGTTTGGGTTGCTTCGTTCGTTAAATCTTGTCCAAAGTAGAAATTAATGAGTCGCTTTGTTTTTCATCATCCCAGTTCTCTGTGGTTTCCCAAGCAATTCCAACCCTGCATGCTTGTAACGAACCTAAATGAGACCCCGGTTCCTGCTCAAATGCACTGGGGTGACGAAAAATTGACCATTTTATTGCTGGAAGAAGAGGCCGGCCGCGTCCAGATCATGGTGCGAACCAGCGATGGTGGTGGGTTGATGGCATCCACTGTTTGGCTGTTTCCGAAACTTTCAGGCTACCGTTTAGAGATCGAGTTGCTGCGGGGCACGATTTCGAGGCTCCGAAATGGTATCCAGATTTGGAAAGCCAATGCACTGCCGGTTCCTGACGCTTTGGAACAGGAGGTTCAATTATTGACCACAGCCCTGATCCGGGCGTGGCGTACCACGGACTTTGCTTCGATCGCCCAGCCGACCTTGGAACTACTGCATCGTGCGCAGGCGGGACTGAAGCAGCTTGCCACCATTTTGGTCCAACAGCAGGGTAAAGATTGTTTCGTGCCGCAAGTTAAGCCTGATCTGCTTGCTGGAGCGGAAGCGGTTGACGATACCATCAAGCAACGAGTGGGCGATATTGCAGAACCCTCGGCCCCGCCATCAAAATTTTCGTTGGGGCTAAGTCTTGATATGGCTCAACGGTCGACCGTTGTTGACCTATTTGCTTCCAAGGATATTGTGCGTCGGACCGACAAATCGGACGTTGATGATTCGCTAGGTTTTGCGTCAGACGGCCCCAGCGATCCACATGCTGAAGAATCGCTCCTCTCGCGTTTGTTAAATACCAAGCGATTGTCTCTGGTGGAATTTGGTTTGGATTGGAAAGACTTTAGTGCATCCAGTGACCAGGAAGATTCCCAACAGCGAGTGGCGATTTTGCAGAAAGCTGCGTCACGTCTTCGGGCCGTGGGGCGGCGAACGATTCTGGGTTCGATGTTCCGCATTCAGGAGGGTTGTTTGCCTGATGGTGTTTCAGCCAGTAGTGATGTGTCTAGTTTGTCTGCCAGTTTCGGTCAGAGTTTGCGGCAGCAATTATCAAAACTGGCCAGCGACGTGGATATGATCCATGTGGTCAGCGGAATCAACGGTGTTGGTGTCGCCGGTTTAACACCGACGATTCAGTCGGCGTTGGTTGAAAATGCACTAGAGACCGCGGCTACCATCGCGCCATATACACCGCTGATGATTTCATTCAGTCAACCGTTAGGTGAAAGGTTGGCCTGGAGTGTTGGCGGCCAGAATGTTGATCAATTGCTGGTGAAACTTGCGAAGCAAAAGATACCGGTTCACGCGGTCGGATTGGAAGTCGATTTAGGTTACTTCCCGATTGGCACTTTGCCACGTGATCCTTTTGGATGGATTATGAATTTGCAAAAGTGGGCCGTGTGGGATGTGCCGATCTACATTTTTCTGCGCGTCCCAAGTCAAGCCAGACCCGAATTAAGGACCAAGCATTTCGATCCGATGGGACGGGCCGAGGTTTCGGGCTTGAATCAAATGAATTCCATTATGGAATTCGCGAATTTCGCCTCGTCTTTGCCTTGGGTACACGGCGTGATCTTTTCGGACTGGAAAGATACTAACCATCGTTTCTATGACGCTGGGCTGGTTGATTGCCAAGGGAACGCCAAACCGGTTCTGGAACGATTGTTGCAGTAGACAATTGTGGGGGCGGGGCCCTTAGTTGTGGCCAATTATCAGGACGTGATTTTTTGCGGAATTCAGAGAGTTTTCTGGCAAAAGTGGCAGGCACGTTCAGGCTTGGTCTCCGCTTACGTTTGCAAACCATATTGCGTGGACCTGCCACTTTTTGGGCAAAGGGATGGTAATGCCGGTTTTGAATTGAAGGCACACCTTAAGAGGCCAGACTTGTAACGCCATCCAGTCGCCAGGGGCTGACTTCTTGGGTCTGAACTACAATTTGCTCTACAAGGTGTGTGTTTGCATCTTAGAAGCATGCTGACCAGGCTTCGAACTTGCGTTTTCCGGGTAAAATTGGAACGACCGCGTGAATTATGACTGATCTACCGTATCGCCATGAAATTGCAGACGAATGGCCAGGCCTTGATTAGAATGGAACCGACTGAGGCAACCGCTAGTCTAGAATGACGGTTGCTTCGTCACCGATTTAGTTGAAAACGCTGGGATTTAGGCGAAACGACTGCCTCATTTAAGTCCAGAGCTTTGGCCCATAGATAATTCACGAAGAATTTTGTCTACTCGATTTGGAGGATTGAAGTCTTGAAAACAAGTAAGCGAACCCAATACGATTTATTGTGGACAGTCTTTGGGCACGCCGTTGCGTGCTGTGCGATAGGGATAGGGAACGATTCGCATCAGCTAATGGCTCAGTCACTTGGTGCAAGTGGCGAAAGCGTCAGGGAATTTGCTGGTGACGGTTCTGCGGGTTCAATGGAAACTGCTGTGTCGGTTGTCGATATTCAAGGCGAATATTCTGGTTGGATGCGAGTGGACGGCAAAGTGTTAGTTCACGGATTACAGGTGATGGCTCGAGCGGATACGACGTTTGAAGCCAGGTTGCTACGGGATGGCTTGCCCAATCTTGCGAGTGGAAATAAGGTGCCAAGCGTTTTGAAAGGCAAGCTGGAAGGGCAGCACCTTCGGTTGAGTTCGGAAGGCGGCTTGAAGTTTGATCTTGTCGTTAAGCCAAGATTAGAATTTGTTCAAATGGACCAGGCCGGAAGCGTGATTGGGCAAGTGTCCAAGGTGATTCGCAGCAGTTCAACGCTGGGTTTGGCGGCTCCTACGGATGCGATCGAGTTGTTCAAGGGTGGCAAGAGCTTAGAACTGGACGGTGTGAAGTTAACGGAATCCGGAAACATGTCGGTGGGCGTGACGACCAAGTTTCCTGTGGGCTCATTTCGATTGCATCTAGAATTCAAAACTCCTCTACAGGCAGACAAGTCTCAGCAGGCACGTGGCAATAGTGGCGTGTACATTCAGCGCCGGTACGAGGTACAAATTCTCGATTCGTTTGGCGAGCCAACCATGTTTAATTATTGTGGCAGTCTTTATCGTCAACGTGCCCCCGAAGTGAACGCCTCTTTACCGCCAGAGACTTGGCAAACTTACGATATTTGGTTCACTCAAGCCAAGTGGGATGAGGCCGGAAAGAAGGTGGCCAAC
>JBDNHU010000521.1:0-5545 GCA_041688615.1 Mariniblastus sp.
CAACAACTGCCCTACGGTGGTAAGTTCTACCGCGACCCCGTTCCAACCGTCCAAGTGCACCAGTCCAAAGTCCAGAACCTTGACCGTTCCGTTGATGTCCAACATGATGTTGGATGGTTTGACATCGCGATGGATCACTCCCAGTCCATGAGCATTGGCTAAAGCGATCGAGGCGCAGCGTACCAATTCGCAAGCGTCTGGTACCGTAAGTTGGCCCATTGCCGACGCAACCTTGCTTAAATCCAATCCGTCGATGAATTCGGTTACCAGGAACTGATTCCCGTCTTGTTCGCCGGCGTCGATCGCGGCCACAATTCCAGGATGGTTCAAGCGGCCGATCGCCGCAATTTCGCGTTCGATGCGATGGATTGATTCTTCGATCTGCCAACGTGGGACCCTTAGAACCTTGATGGCGACATCACGTCCCAGTCGTCGATGCCTGGCGTGGTAGACTTCCGCCATCCCGCCGCGACCAATCAATTCTAGCACCTGGTAATTTCCAATATCGCCATCGGGCCATGCCGTAAAATGCCCCACTCCCACTTTGGCCGCTTCGGATGGTGAACCGTTCCAAGCTTTGATCGAATCAATGATGGCTGCCAATTCGAGCGAATTTTCCGAGGAAGATTCCGAGGAAAATTCTTTCGGAGTTTCCTCAATGTTGCCCACTTCGGCCGCCGCAATTGCCGCGACGGACGATGCGCGGTTGTGTTTTTCCAAAGGGGCCTGATACAAATTGGCGATCGGGTGGGATGAAGATTCAATTTCGACGACCAGGGATTCGCATACTTGGCAGTCCGTCAGATGACTCTCGACCGCCTGGGATACCGAATCATCGGTCCAGCCCTGCAGGTAATTGACTAGGTCTTCGCGGCGAAAGCATTGTTGTTGTATCATGATCATCGTTGCCCATAATTAGGTGACAAAACGGACGGTCGGAAACCAATGACCTGCTAAAAACGTTGTGCTTGCCAACCGGCGAAAAAGACGGGTTGGGCGATTCGAATCAGAATAACAGATAATTGGGTCCGCTACCCATTATGATCAGCCAGCCCGTCAAAGCATCAACAAGATATAGCAGGTAAAGATCTGGTGTTACTTATAAGAACCAAAGTGGCGTGACACGAATCTTGATTTTGCGGGTCACGCACGCAGGAAATCAATCAAAAATCAGCTTGGCCGCGAATTTATGGTGCGGTTGCTGGGATTCTAGTGCAGATCGCCAAGGCAGCAGCGTCAGGTGGCGGTCGAGGGCGCCAGAATCAAAACAATGCTTGCAGTATCAGGAATGATTTCCGATGTCACATCCGAAGTTTACCAACTAAGATTTTCTTTGGGCTGAGGCACGGTGACGACTTGGCAAAGCAACGATGAACAAAACTAAGCAATCCCAGTGTGGTATCATTGCTTCAGATACTGTTGAACTGATGTCTGCCGTTGGTCTGGCCATTGGGCGATTGATAACTTGCTTGGTTTTCATGGGTAACAAGTGAAAGAGCGGATGATGTCTACTTCGATGTGCAAACCAAGTCATACTTCGCTTAGCATTTTGCAACGAGTGAAGTTGAACCAACCGGCGGCTTGGGCTCAACTAGTGGATCTCTATGCTCCGCTGGTTGCGGCATGGTGTCGCCGAAGGATCACGATGAAAGAGGATGTTTCTGATGTGGTTCAGAACGTCTTCTTGGCCTTGGCAAAAGGCATCCATCGATTTGACAGTGGAAAACGACAGGAGGGGGCGTTCCGATCTTGGTTGTGGGCGGTTACCAATAGCAAGCTTGCAGATTTCTATCAAAATCGACGGGCAGATCAGGGAGTCGGGGGAAGCTCGGCGGTCGCTCGATTGAATCAGATTCAATGCCCAATTGCGGGCACCAATGATAGTGCGTTTGGTGAAGTCGTGGGCTACGACGGGCAACGGTCTGACGTCGCAGGTGCCCACCAACGGATGCAACACTTGGAAGCACAGCCAACCACCGCTACCGACTTGAGTGAATTGATGCAGCGGGCGATGAAGCAAGTGGAACCTGAAGTGCATGTCCAGACTTGGAAGGCATTTTATCGCACCGTCATTGATGAACAGTCCACAGCCAGTGTCGCCCAAGAGCTGTCGATGAAGCCCGCGAGTGTTCGACAGGCTAGAAGTCGAGTGCTAAGGCGTCTGAGACAACAGTTAGGAGATATCGATTAGCACCTAACGCTAATCACTAGAGCACCCGCCATGGTTCCCGTCCGCTTGGAAGGTTAAGGGGCCACAGAATCGCCAATCTTGAATTCTTTATGTTGAAGAAATCCCATGTCAGCCAGTGATGCAAAAATCGTCGATCAGCTTCAGGCAGACATTGATCTTGCCGGGCACGAGTTGGCTAGGATAGGGGTGGAAAAAGAGAAACTGCGGAAGAAATTCAGGTGGACGGCCCTCACCAGGGGGATGGCAACCGTTCAATTGGTCATTCGTTCTCAGTTGAATGTTTACGATTTCAAGCCCGTGGTTTTAATCACGGTTCCCTTCGCGTTAGGTATGTTTAGCGGAGCGATTTTCTGGCGAATCTTCGCTTCGATTGGGATCGGTGTGGGCATCGGACTGTTGCAACTGCTGCTTTGGACCGCGGTTGCTATTTACATGTTGTATTGGCCGTCGGATCCAACGCTGAAAGCAAGTCGAGAGGTTCACGCAGAAGAAGGCCAGAAAATTCAGGATCAAATCAAGCAAATAGACCAGGAGATCGAAGCTCAGAAGGATCGAATCGAAGCACTACTGCAGCAAATTACGCTTGCTAATCAACAAGCCAACTTACCGCCGTCGCAGCCTTCGTCTACCTTCGCCCCTCAGGCTTTTCCTGTCAGTGAACGTGAAGACAGAGCTGGCACGAAGTTTGACACGCGGCCGGTGGAAATCGCTGATGACGCTGCAATTACCGGTCGTGATTTAGCTGGTTTGCGATCGGGCCAAGCCATTGAGAATGCTCTGGTCGATGTTCCGCCCGAAGGAGTTGCGACGGGCGAAGTCGATTTCGGTGCCAAGGGTGACTTGCAGTCAGTTGACACGCGACCGGCGGTCCCGGCTTGGCGGAATCTTACCGGAGGTCCGTTCGAGAGTTGTGTCGTTTCGATCTTTCGAGGGTTGGGTTATCGAGTGCAGCGGATTGAACCCAATCGCAGGCAAGGGGTTGATCTGGTGGTTTATCATTCAGCGCAACGTGTTGCAATCAAGGTGCAGGGCGGACAGCTTCAGTTGACAAATTCGGCGATCCAGCAAGTCTACGCTGGAATGACTTTGTACGATTGTCAGTCGTGTGCGGTGATTACCAATGGGTCGTTTTCGGAATCGGCTCGGCAGATCGCTCGTTCAACCAAATGCGTCCTGATCAGCGAACTGCAAATGCAACGTTTGGTGGCAGGAAAGATCTTTCCACGACTAGCCAACGATGCTTCGTAGGTGTTCGTGATCCTGCCAATCCATTAAGCTCTATTTGTACCAAGTGGTCGACGCGATTGCTATTTCGTTGCAAGGTTGTGAATTTCGTTGCAAGGTGGTTCAGTTTATTGCGACGTCGCGTGAAAGGAATGTAAAGTGGCAATCCCATTGTTTTGGATTGGGACGGATGAAGCCGGCTATGGGGCTCGATTGGGACCGTTGACGATTTCCGGAACGTTGTGGGAAATTGAATGGGACAACACAAAAACTGGTGCCAACACGGCGCCGAGTGAAATAAAGTTCTCGGATCCTGAATTTCTAAAGCAGGCCGATCAATTGGATTGGAACCGACATTTTTGCGGTGCTTTGGCGTCGTTAAGTTCGTCCGAAGCTTACCGTCCGATGATCATTGGTGATTCGAAAAAAGTCTTCCAGTCAGGTGGCAGCTTGCACCCAATGCAACGGATCGTCGATTCGTTATTGCGGGTTTGTCAGCAAACCATGCAGCTTGGTGATTTAGGCGACGCCGCCTTGAAATTGAGTGCCAACGCGAATCGGGCGGCTTTGCTTTGGAATGCACTTGATCCCAACGGTTGGAACGACCTGGCTAATGCTGAAGGGTTGAGCTATTGGTTGTGCAGCGCCAAACCTCTCCAGGGACAGCAGGTTTCTCCGACGAAAAATCAAAAGAGCCGCGGGCAGAAGAAGGCGAATCCAAGCGACTTGAAATGGGAGGGGAAACCACAGTCGGATGCCACTCGTTCTGCTGAATCATGCCTGGAGTACGCGGAAGAAATTGACTTGGATTGCCAATTTTGGTGTTATCAAGGAATCAAGATTCTTCAGGTCGCCAGTCGGATTATTGACGAACAGGAATTCAATCAAGGTTTGCTCACCGCAGGCAACAAAGCATCTTTGCTGTCGCTGGAAACAATGGGAATTGCCAAGCGGTTGTTGCAGCGATGTCCAAACGACAGCCGAGTGATTGTGGATTTGGATCGACACGGGGGTCGAAAGAAATATTTGGCGATGTTGCTTTCGGTTTTTGACGCCGATTGGATGCAGATTGTGACTGAAACGCCTGACCAGAGTGTTTACCGCTGGGAACCGGCAGTTGGCCCGCAAGTCTATTTTCGATTCTGCGTTGGCGGAGAACGTCGATTTCCTGTAGCAACCGCGAGCGTGATTAGCAAACTTCTGCGAGAGCGGTGTATGGAATGTTTTAATGCTTTTTGGCAAAACCAATTCCAGGCATCGGGTAAGGAACTGGGGCGTTTGGCAGACAGTCAGTTGGCATTAACCGCGGGCTACCCAGTCGACGCTTTGCGATTTATGGCAGACATTCAGGCGATGATCGACTTGCAAAAGCGAGACGTGAACTCAATTTGGCGAAACGCTTAGTCGGGTGACGATACCCTCAAGGTACCGCTTGCAACATGGTTTTACCGGCCCGTTTTTGGCGGAAGTTTGCTTTGGACTGCATCCTTGCGGAGATGAAGATTACGCCTGTTTCTTGCCGATTGATTCTGCTGAGAACCATGGTTGCTGGAAGTCGTGGTCAGCAATCACTAGCGCTTTGGCGAGCGGCAGTTACAAGAATACCTGCACGCAACGCAAGCAAGTGGATATTGCCGGTGTTCGCTTGGGCGAAGTGCCTGGAATGCGGTAAGTTTTCTTCTGCCGCTGGGCTTACCATCTGAAGTGTGTATTCAAAGTGTGTAATGAAGTTAAAAACGTTCGCCCAAGGGATAAATGATGAACGAAGCATTGATCTACAAAATTCTGCCAAATGAAACTTGGACGCTAGCTTGCGAGGAAGGCACATTTCAGGGAGCCGCACTTGATGTGACCGACGGCTACATCCATTTTTCTACGGCCGGTCAAGTCGCAGAAACGCTAGCACGTCATTTTGCCGGACAGTTGAATTTAGTCTTGGTCGAAGTACCCGTTGTGGCGATCTCGGATGCATTGCGTTGGGAAATTTCGCGTGGCGGAGCGTTGTTTCCTCATCTGTATGCAGCTTTATATACGGATTGTGCGTCGAAGGTTTGGCCCATAACGTTAGGAAGCGATGGCGTTCATGTTTTGCCGTTCTGATAGCGACCAGCACTTGGTCCAGCAGCTTCC
>JBDNHU010000522.1:0-14051 GCA_041688615.1 Mariniblastus sp.
GTTCCAGTAGGTTCCGTTTCGGTTGACACGGGCTGTGACATCGGTCACCTCCGTCTGTTCTTGACTAGCTTTGCGGCACGCTAAACGCAATTTTGTTCGCAGGCCTGGACGCGCCATCGCCAAAAGGTTTTTAGTTAATTCTCCCGTTGGAAATTCTAGAAAGTTGGCAAGGGGGCCGGTGACGTTCAATATTTTATGATGTTGATTGATCAGCGCGGTCGCGGGTGCATAATCCCTAAGAATATATTTCTCGGCAATTTCTCGGTAAGATCGTTTGGGCCCGAATGCTGGACTTAATTGCCGCATACTGCTTTGGACGAAGCTGTTTTTTGCGGGACGAATCGCTGGCGTCACATTGTCCGAGAGACCCACACGACGGTAGATTCGGCACTTCTTTGATACCGAATCGAACAGACGCATGCCTCGGCCGACCGTTTCCGAGGGACCTAATATTAGGTAGCCGTCTTGGTTCAAAGCGAAGTGAAACAAGGAAATCAGTTGCTGTTGCACTTCGGGTTCAAGGTAGATCAAAACGTTGCGACAGGAAACTAGATCCATTCTAGAAAACGGAGCATCACGAAGAAGGTTTTGTTTGGAGAAAACAATTGAATCCCGCAATGGTTTGCTGACCCGATAGTGAAGGTCATCGGCGGTTACAAAGAACCGATTCAAGCGATTGGCATTGACGTCGGTGGCGATGCTGGACGGATAAAGTCCGCGTCTAGCAAAGTCGATCGAATCACTATTAATGTCGCTGGCAAAAATCTGGAAGTTTGCTGGTTTTTCCGCAGTAATAAAGGCTTCGAACATTAGCATCGAAATGGAGTACGCTTCTTCGCCGGTTGCGCAACTGGCCACCCATATTCGGATCGGAACTTCGGATGAATGCTTTGCGATCAGCCCCGGAATCACCTCGTGTTCCAGCTGTGCATAGTCATCCGAATCTCGAAAAAACGCCGTGACCCCAATCAGGAAATCTTTTACCAGTGCCTGGGGTTCGTTGGTGAGGTCGGGCAACTGTTCACGATACTGTTGAATGTCTGCAATTTGCAGTAGTCCCATGCGTCGTTCGATTCGTCGTAGCAGCATGCCGCTTCGATAGTGGCTGAAATCAAACTTGGTCAATCGATGAATCAATTTGATGATCGCCGCCAGCTCACTCTGCGTTTCTTCGCTTTGTGTGACCTCGGCTGGACTTAGGTTGACATAAGGTTGCCGAACATGCTTAATCAACGTCTGGGGCATCTGATCGGGTGACAGTACAAAATCCACTAAGCCCGTTTCGATGGCACTTCGCGGCATTTGATCAAATTCAGCGGATTCGGGCGATTGTGCCATCGCCATTCCACCGCATTGTTTGATCTCGCGAATGCCCAGCGTTCCGTGACTGCCGGTACCCGATAGTACGATACCAATCGCGCGAGAACCTTGATCGGTTGCAAGCGAACGCAGAAAGAAATCGATCGCGGTTTGCGAAGTGGCTGGCTCCGGCAAATTGCTAAGTCTCAGCGCGCCCTTGTTGATCGCCAAGGAGTGATTGGGTGGAATGATGTAAACACAATTGACTTCAACCGCCATCGCGTCCGTGGCTTCGACGACAGGCATCTTGGTGTGCCGTGCGATCAGTTCCACCATTAAGCTTTCGTGCGTTGCGTCCAGGTGCGGCACCAAGACAAAGGCAACACCGCTGTCGGCGGGCATTGCTTCGAAGAATTGATTGAACGCGGTTAAGCCACCCGCCGAAGCGACAATGCCTGCGATAGGAATCTGGAATTCAGGCTGCTGGGTTAAATTAGAAATGCCGACTAACGTTTCTGGCAGTTCGTTTTCAGAACTGTCTTTCGCGCGCCCAGAAAGCGAACCGGCGGGTTGAGTTGGGCGATCAAACATTTTCTACGCCCTATGGCAGTGACGGTAATTACTTCCACAGTTTACCTTGGTGTTGCGATTCAAGCTACAGTCTAATGGTCACCGTTAACTTGCGCTATGGCGGAATCCACCATCAACGACAGCACTATGGGTTCTCTTGTGGCCAATTTTTGGCGAGCGGCGAGAATTCAGTTTGGACTCGGGACCCGATTCTTGCGATTATGGCTTCGCTGAGGCGAGCGGCAAAAGTGAACTTACCGCAATTCAAGCACGCAGCGCAAGTGAAGGAAGACAATATTCACCTGGTTGCGCTGCGTGTTGGTATTTTTAAGCCTGCCGGTCGTTATCAATGCGAAACCACAAGTTCTGGTATTGCAAGAGAGTCTTCAGTTTGGCCGCGTTGCATTAGAATTCTTTCGAGGCACCCTGCACCGCTGTTTTCAGCTCATTCCAAGCAGAACGGGCCCCTTTTTCGGTATCGCCCCAGGCTTCGGTGGTTGCTTTTCCAACTTCCTCTAGCTTAATGTTTAACGCCATTCGTTTGACTTCCAGTTGGGACAATTTTAGTCCCCATTTGGCCTTGGCATCGCTGGCTAGGCTTTCACCTTTGACGCGAAGCTTCCGGAGTTCTGTATCCAGATCAGTCAACTGCTGTTTAAGGTCTTTCATAAAATTTTCTTTTATTTGCTGAGAAGTGTTCTTCGTTACGGTCGAATCGGCAAGGTCAGACTGCTTTTGGGGCATCGCCTTGGTTACAGGCTTGCTTTTTTCCTTGGGTGAGTTTCCGGATTTTTGATCGCACCCACCGATCAGCAGTATTCCGACAAACAGGGACGCAAACAGACTGGCACAAAGTGAACGTTCCATCATTAATCTCTTGGTTAGAAAACAGGGTTGAACTTGGCATGAGTCGCGTGCTTTGGTTGACACAATTTTGCCGTCGCTGTGGTGGGTGTAAATCGAAGCTTCCAAATTTACAATCAATACCCAACTGGCAGACGTCATCTTGGGAAAACGATCCATCCCAGCGCATCGAGAAAAGCAAGATAATTGGCTGGTGGAATTTGCCAGAAAGGCCACCGCGCGACCCAACCAGGATTAAATGTCACGTGGTTGATTGAATGTCAGATGTAGATGATTAGCGTTCGCAAGCAGTGTTGCTGTTTACCGTTGCCGGACGTGATTCAGGCGAGCGTTAAGTTGTCAAAGACCTGATCCTACTGGCGCTGAATGGTTGAAACCACCATGTGGATTCGGTGCTTTCCTCGATACTTGCCATGGAAAGCCACATGTAAAATTCTGCGAAGTGTTAGTTCAAAGACTTGTCTCTTTCAAAACAAGGAGAACGATGATGCCCGTGAACATTAAAACCGAAGCCGATGGCAAAGTATTAATAGCGGATCTAAGCGGCAAACTGACAAAAGCAGACTACGCACATTTCACACCTGAAGTGGAGCGTGCAGTGAAAGAAAATGGCAAAGTGCGAATGCTGGTGAGAATGCGCGACTTTCACGGTTGGACGCTCTCCGCGATCTGGGAAGACATCAAGTTCGACACCCACCACTTTTCGCATATCGAACGTCTAGCTCTGGTTGGTGAAAAGTCCTGGGAGGCGGGAATGGCGGTATTCTGCAAGCCATTCACAACGGCGAAGGTCAAATACTTTGATTTGCTGAAGTCGGAAGAAGCAGATCGTTGGATACATGACGGTGTCACACAGAAAATCGCGACGAATTAACATCGGCCGGCAAATTAAGAAAAACAAACACGTTGCTTCGCGATGTGCCAAATGAACAAAAGTAAACACGGTAAGTCACTACAAAAAATAAAGGAATTCAGATGCTTGGAACTATCCTGTTCGTGTTGCTAATTTTAATTCTATTGGGTGCAATTCCCGCGTGGCCTCACAGCAGGAGTTGGGGCTACGGACCCAGTGGTGGGCTGAGCGTAATTATTGTCATCTTACTCGTTTTACTCTATCTGGGGAAAGTTCCGTTTTGATGTTTCCAATTCAATTCGTAACAGGCAAAGAGAATTGGGGTGTTTGCGATGTCAACTGAGTCCAGGATTTTGTCGATCAACGGTGGTTCTTCCAGCATCAAATTTGCGATTTACGATTGGGGCAAGTCGTTGCATCGATTGCTGAAAGGCCGCATCGATCGAATTGGTTTTGCGAATTCGGAATTCAAGGTCCATGGATCGACGGACGCAGACAATGTCACCCAATCCGTCAAGGTACCGGACCAGGCTGCGGCCGTTGACCTGCTGTTGGATTGGATTGAACAGCGTCTGGGACGCGATTCTTCGGCCACCGTCGGGTCTTTGGCTGCCGTTGGGCATCGCATTGTTCACGGCGGTCCGAAGTTCAGTCGACCTGAGCGTATCACGCCCCAAATGCTGGAGCAGTTGCAGCAGTTAAGTCCATTTGATCCCGAACACTTGCCCGCTGAATTGATGCTGATTGAAGCGATTGGGAAACGATTCCCAGATCTGCCGCAAATCGCCTGTTTCGATACCGCATTTCATCACGATATGCCCCGTGTCGCACAGTTGTTGCCAATCCCGCGGCGGTACCATTGGCAAGGTGTCCGACGATATGGATTTCATGGATTGTCTTACCAATTCTTGATGCAGGAACTTAAGCGACTGGGCGATCCGACCGCCACAACAGGCCGAGTGATCTTGGCGCACTTGGGCAATGGTACCAGTCTTGCGGCAGTACGTGATGGCAAGTGCATCGACACCAGTATGAGTTTTACGCCAACTGCCGGCGTACCGATGGGCACCCGCAGCGGCGACCTTGACCCGAGTTTAGTTTGGTATCTGGCGCGCACCGAAGCTATGAGTGCAAAAGAGTTTAACCAGATGGTCAATTCCCAATCGGGTCTGCTGGGCGTTTCGGAGACCAGTTCGGATATGCGCGACTTGCTAAAGATTGAATCACAAGACGTACGAGCGGCAGAAGCAATTGCACTATTTTGTTATGAGGTCAAAAAACGGATCGGTGCCTACGCAACGGCATTGGGCGGCATCGATACGTTGGTGTTTTCGGGCGGAATTGGTGAGAACGGTTCATCTGTACGGCAGCGAATTTGCATGGGAATGGAATTTCTAGGCATTAAGATCGCTGCCGATCGCAATGCAGAAAACGCAGCGTTGATTTCATTGGGTCCAACGGCGGTTCGAGTGATCGCTACCGATGAAGAAAAAATGATTGCGGGTTCAGTGTGTCAAGTGCTAGAGGTGCCAGGCAGCGAGTTCAATTGAGCAAATCTAAGGTAAACCAAAGATGCTAATCAAGTTAACCACCGACAAGTCCGTTACCGGTGCTGCTGCGGCTTTGCAGCACGCCGTTGTTGAGAAGTGTTTTGGTGTCATGCAGGTTCACAATCTGCAAGAGACTATGCACAAGAAAGGCGTGGACTTCCATCACGAGTGTTTGATCTTCGAAGTCTGTCAACCGCAGCAAGCCAAAAAGGTGCTTGATGAAAACATGAGTGTGTGTGCTGCGCTGCCCTGCCGTATCTCGATCTATGAAGAAGACGGCATAACCACGCTGGCAATGGTCAAGCCAACCGTTTTGCTTGCAATGTTCGATTCACCCAAGTTAAAAGATGTCGCCCATGAAGTGGAGTATGCCTTGGTCCAAATCATGAAGGATGCAGCCTCCGTTTAACCGCCCGACAACTGCTTGAAGAAAAGTAATGATGGCTATCGATCCCATTTGCGGAATGAAAATTGACGAGAATTCTGTCCTGCGCGCCCAGCGCGACGGGGAGACGTTCTTTTTTTGCAGTGAAAATTGTCGAACAAAGTTTCTGACGAAAGGTTCTGCTCCGAAAACCGAAGGCCAGTGTTGTGGCAAATCACCAAGTGATGATCGCCACGACACTGGCCACGACACTGGCCACGACACTGGCCACGACACTGGCCACGACACTGGCGTCGTGCCCCAGTCCGACGCTGCCCAATACATATGCCCAATGTGCTCTGGTGTTCAGTCCAGTAGACCTAACGCATGCCCCAAGTGCGGAATGGGCCTGGAACGCAATCCGGCATGGGTAAAACCGAGGGCTGTCAAAGCCATTTACACTTGTCCGATGCATCCCGAAGTTCAGCAGAATCAGCCAGGTGAGTGCCCTAAATGCGGCATGGCATTGGAACCCAAGACGGCGTCGCCGGGGACTAACCAGCAAGACAACGTTGAACTCCGCGAGATGACGGTTCGCTTCTGGATCGGAGCGGCGCTGACATGCCCGGTGTTTGTTCTTGCAATGGCGCATATGATTCCCGTGCTGGGTCAGCAGGCATGGGTTACTAGTGATGTCTCTCGCTGGATTCAGTTTGTACTGACAACGCCCGTGGTTTGCTGGGCGGGCTGGCCGTTCTTTGTACGCGGCTGGCGGTCCATTGTCTCGCGACATCTGAATATGTTCACCTTGATCTCCATCGGCGTGGGCGCGGCTTTTGTCTTCAGCGCCGTCGCGATGCTTATGCCTGGCCTGTTTCCGGACACGATGCAACACGCAGGCAAGGTTGCTATCTACTTTGAGGCGGCCGCAATGGTCACAGTGCTGGTGTTGCTTGGCCAAGTGCTTGAACTTCGGGCCCGCAGTCGCACGGGTAGTGCCATCAAAGCGTTGCTGAACCTCGCTCCACCGACGGCACGACAAGTTACGCCCGATGGTGATCAAGTGGTTGCACTGAACCTAGTTCACGTCGGTGATCACTTGCGCGTGGTTCCCGGCGACAAAGTGCCCGTAGACGGCGCCGTCGTCCAAGGGCATTCTAGCGTGGAAGAATCCATGATTACCGGCGAACCACTTCCGGTGGAAAAGACCATTGAAGACAAGGTCACCGGCGGCACTCTCAACGGCTCCGGCAGTTTCGTGATGCAAGCCGAGCGGGTCGGAAGCGACACGTTGCTAGGACAGCTCGTCAACATGGTGGCCGAAGCTCAACGCAGCCGCGCGCCCATTCAAGGACTGGCCGACAAGGTTGCGGGAATCTTCGTGCTGGCGGTTTCGATGTTGACCTTTATCGTCTGGATTTGGATCGGACCGGTGCCCCGACTTGCTCATGCCCTTATCAATGCGGTCGCGGTCCTGATCATTGCCTGTCCCTGCGCACTTGGCTTGGCGACACCCATGTCGATCATGGTCGGCGTCGGAGGTGGCGCGCAGGAAGGCGTGCTGGTCAAGAACGCCGAGGCGCTAGAACGACTGGAGAAAGTGAACACGCTGGTCGTTGACAAGACGGGGACACTCACGGAAGGCAAACCCAAGCTGATCGACATCCTGCCAGTCGAAGGCATCGACGCCAACGACTTTCTGTGTCTCGCCGCCTCACTGGAGCAGAACAGCGAACATCCGCTGGCCACCACGATTGTGAAGGCCGCCAAGGAACAGCAGATCGCACTGGAGGCTGTCAAGAACTTTCGCTCGGTAACGGCGGGAGGTGTTGTTGGTGATGTTGCCGGTCGTGTGGTTATGGTTGGCAAACCGGCGTTCCTGCGAAACGAAAAGAGCAGCGGCCTGGACCCGCTAGAAACAACGGCGGTGAAACTTCAGCAGGACGGCAAAACGGTGATATTGGTCGCGATCGATGGGAAGCCGGCGGGACTTTTGGCCGTCGCCGACCCGATCAAAAACACGACAGCCCTGGCTATCAAGCAACTCCATGAACTCGGACTCGAACTCGTCATGCTGACGGGTGATAACCGCCGCACTGCTGCCGCGGTCGCGAAGGAACTAGGAATTGATAAAGTCGAGGCAGAAATCGAACCTGCCGGAAAAGTTGCTTATGTCAAGAAGTTGCGGGCGGCAGGAAAACAGGTAGCGATGGCTGGTGACGGAATCAACGACGCACCGGCGCTTAGTGAAGCGGACGTCGGCATTGCGATGGGCACAGGCACCGACGTGGCGATGCAAAGTGCGGGAATCACGCTCGTTAGCGGCGACTTGCTGGGCATCGCGAAAGCAATTCAACTCAGCCGCGCCACCCTGTGGAACATTCGCCAGAACCTGATTTTTGCCTTTCTCTACAACGCATTGGGAATACCTGTTGCGGCCGGTGTGCTGTACCCTTTCTTCGGTCTGCTGTTGAGCCCAATCATTGCCGGCGCCGCGATGAGCCTAAGTTCCGTCTCCGTCATCAGCAACGCTCTGCGTCTGCGAAGCGCAAAGCTGGGGTCTGTGCAGACATGATTGCAAAAACACCGATCCTCGAGTCAGCCTCGATGACCGCCGCGGCGGAACAGCCACCTAGCGGAAGTTCGCCTACGGGAAGGCCCAAGGGGACGCTACCCAAGCCCAGTTCCAATCAGCTTAGCAATTGGTGGAGCCGCAAGTCGCTGGTTATCGCAGCGTTTGCCATTGCGGCAATTATTCTGCATCTGGTGCTGCGATTCGGATTTCAGACCACTGCTGTGATCAGCGATTCTCCACTGCTGCTGACTTTGGTGTTGGGTGGCATACCGCTGCTGTATGACTTGTTGCGCAAGTTGCTGAAGCGACAATTTGGATCGGATCTGCTGGGCGGAATTTCGATTATCACTTCGGTGCTGTTGGGCGAATACTTGGCTGGGTCGATCATCGTTTTGATGCTTTCTGGGGGCGAAGCACTGGAGTCGTATGCGCTGCGCAGCGCGTCCTCGGTACTGAAGGCCGTGCTAAACGCTCTGCGAGCGGCTTTTCCACCGAGGGTAATTCATGACCTCTAAGCTCGACCCAAAGTCATCTTTTGCCATGCAGACCGATGCTGTCCTGCAATCACTGGAAAGCAACGAAGAGTCGGGACTGTCAACGTCGCAGGTAACCGCGGTTCGTGATCAGGCGGGTTGGAACGAACTTGCCACTGCCGCTCCAGAACCCGTGTGGAAAAAGATTCTGGCTCAATTCCGCGATGTCTTGGTTCTAATTTTAATTGCAGCGGCGTTAATTTCCGGAGCCATGGGCGAGTGGACGAACACCGTAGCCATTGTAGCGATCGTGGTGCTGAACGCTTTATTGGGACTCTACCAAGAAGGGAAAGCCGAAAGGTCACTGGCGGCGTTGCAAGACTTGTCCGCGCCGACGGCGAAAGTCTTTCGTGAGGGGAAACTGGCCGCGATCGCCGCGCGGGAACTGGTACCAGGCGATATCGTTGAAATCGAAGCGGGAGACAATGTTCCTGCGGATTTGCGATTGCTGACCGCGTTTGCGATGCGAGTCGAAGAAGCCGCACTTACCGGTGAGAGTTTGCCGGCGGAGAAAGATGCCCAACAGGTGCTGCCCAAATCCACAGCATTGGCGGATCGTCAAAACATGGTCTACATGAGCACCGTCTTGGTCAAGGGGCAAGGCCGCGGTGTCGTCGTGGCGACGGGGATGCAGACCGAAATTGGTCGGATCGCCGGGATGTTGCAAACGTATGATCGCACGCCGACCCCGCTGCAACTCCAACTTGTCAAACTCGGGCGAACGTTGGTCATCGTCTGCCTAGTGCTGGTGGGCGTCATCTTTTTACTTGGACTGCTGCACGGTAAGTCGTGGGTGGATATTTTGATGTCGTCCGTCAGTCTGGCGGTCGCCGCAGTGCCAGAGGGCTTGCCTGCCGTGGTGACGATGTCGTTGGCGTTGGGATTGCAACGGATGGCCAAACGCCACGCTCTGGTCCGCAAGCTGCCCAGCGTTGAAACGCTGGGGTGCGTGTCGGTGATCTGCACAGACAAGACCGGCACGTTGACTCATAACCAGATGACCGCTCGGGAATTGCTGGCCGGCGGAGTTCACTACCACGTGACTGGTTCGGGCTACGCTCCGGACGGAGAATTCTTCAAGGTTTCGTCCGATCAGCAGCCCGCCGTCAAGCTGACGCATGCAGATGGGCGAATGGCGCTGCGAGTCGCGGCTTACTGCAATCACGCTCAAGTGCAGCCAGGCGAGACCGAAGGCACCTGGGACGTGATTGGTGATCCCACCGAAGGCGCTTTGATCGTAATGGCCACCAAGGGAGGTCTGGTAGCGTCCGATCAGAAACCAGAAGTCGTGCAGGAACTTCCCTTCGACGCGGATCGAAAAGCGATGTCCGTATTAGTCAAGGACGATTCTGGCCAGCGAGTCCAATACACCAAAGGGGCCCCCGAACGTCTGCTGGAAAAGTGTGTCCGGGAACGGCGCGACAATCAGGTGATCCCACTTACTGATCAGCGACGGCGGGAAGTCTTGGAAACCAACGACGAAATGGCTTCCCGCGCTTTGCGCTGCTTGGCCTTGGCCTATCGAGATGACGATGGAGCCACACCGACGATTGTAGAGAATGACCTGACGTTCGCCGGCTTGGTCGGGATGATCGACCCGCCGCGTGAAGAGGCGAAGCACGCTGTCGTTTGTTGTCGCCACGCCGGAATACGTCCGGTGATGATCACGGGCGATCACCCCGCGACGGCAAAGGCCATTGCAATCGAACTAGGCATTGCCGCAGAGAGTGACCACGTCGTTTCGGGAATGGATCTGGACGCCATGTCCGATGATGAACTGGCAGCCCAAGTCGAACACATTGCCGTCTATGCCCGCGTCGCGCCCGAACACAAACTGCGAGTCGTGCGAGCGTGGCAGAGTCGCACGGAGGTGGTCGCGATGACGGGCGATGGGGTGAACGATGCGCCCGCAGTCAAGGCGGCCGATATTGGCATCGCCATGGGGATCAGCGGAACCGATGTCACTCGTGAGGCATCGTCGATGGTGCTGATGGACGACAACTTCGCCTCGATCATCAGCGCCGTTGAAGAAGGCCGAGCAATTTACGACAACATACAAAAGTTTTTGATCTTTTTGTTGTCGTGCAACGCAGGAGAATTGATGTTGATGTTGTTTGCCTCCCTGATCGGATGGCCGTCTCCACTGCTGCCTGTACAATTGCTATGGATGAATCTTGTCACCGACGGCCTACCGGCGCTGGCCCTGGCGATGGAACCGCCTGAACCTGGTCTGATGTCGCGGCCACCTCGCGCAGCAGGCCAATCCATTCTGACTTGGCAACTTGGGGCGGCGATCCTGTTTCGTGGCTTACTGTTGGCCGTGGTCGGTATAGTGGCATTTGGTCTGCTGCTAGGGCCGGATGGCGAAGACGTATCAAAGGCTCGAACAATGGCTTTTTGCGTTATGGTTTTTGGACAGCTGTTCCTGGCATTGGCCGCTCGCAGCCGAAGCCTGACCTTCTGGCAACTGGGTCCCACCACGAATCTCTATGTAATCGCCGCAGTCGCACTTTCGGGGCTTTTGCAGTTCGGAATTCTCTCTCTATTTTTTACACGAACGATTTTTCAGACAACAATGCTATCGCCAATGCAATGGATTTTGCTTCTGTCGTTATCAATAGTGCCTGTCACCGTTATTGAACTAATCAAACTGGGCTTTGGGTTCACGTCGCAGCGTCCTACCACCGTTGATATCAAATTAGGAAATTAAACCATGAATCCACAAACTGCTTCATCCGAACCACTTCACCATATCGACGCTTATTGGCGCGCGGCCAACTACTTGTCAGTTGCGCAAATCTACCTGTTGGACAATCCGCTGTTGCGACGTCCGTTGGAAATGACCGATGTCAAGAACATGTTGCTGGGACATTGGGGCACGACGCCGGGTCAAAATTTTATCTATGTGCACTTGAATCGAGTGATAAAAAAGTACGAGCTGGATATGATTTATGTTTCGGGTCCTGGTCACGGCGGGCCAGCGTTGGTTGCCAATACGTATCTGGAGGGCACTTACAGCGAGATCTATCCAAAGATTAGTCAAGATGAAGCGGGGCTACAAAGACTGTTCAAACAGTTTTCCTTTCCCGGTGGTATTCCCAGTCATGTGTCGCCAGAATGCCCAGGTTCGATTCATGAAGGCGGCGAGTTAGGTTATTCGCTCAGCCATTCGTTTGGCGCGGTGTTTGACAATCCGGATCTCATCGTCGCGTGTTGCGTGGGTGATGGCGAAGCGGAAACTGGACCGCTGGCCACTGCCTGGCACTCGAATAAATTCTTGAACCCAATCACTGACGGCGCGGTACTGCCGATCTTGCATCTGAACGGTTACAAGATCGCCAATCCTGCCTTGCTTGCTCGGATCGAACCAGAGGAACTAGATCAATTGCTGCACGGTTACGGTTGGATGCCATATTACGTCGAAGGTGATGATCCCGCACTGATGCATAAGGACATGGCCCAGACGCTAGATATTGCCGTGCAACAAATTCAGCAATTCCAGCACGACGCCCGGGTTAGCGGAAATAAGCAGCGACCGTTGTGGCCCATGATTGTCCTGAAGTCTCCTAAAGGTTGGACAGGGCCCAAAGTAGTCGACGGAGTGCCGAATGAAGGCACGTTCCATTCGCATCAAGTGCCCCTGCCGGTGGACGCCAATCATCCAGAGCACCTTCAGCAGTTGGAAGATTGGTTGCGCAGTTATCGTCCCGAAGAACTGTTTGACGAACAAGGTCGATTGATTCCAGAGTTAGCCCAGTTGGCTCCAGAAGGCGATCGGCGCATGGGCGCCAATCCACACGCCAATGGTGGGCAACTGCTTCGGGATCTGATTATGCCTGATTTTCGCGACTACGCGGTGCAGGTAACATCGCCTGGAGCGGTAACCGCTGCCGACGCTCACCAGTTGGGTGTCTTCTTGCGTGATGTCACGCAAATGAATCGCGAACAACGCAACTTCCGCATCTTCGGTCCTGACGAAACGCTGTCCAACCGACTGGGTCCCGTGTTCGAGGTAACTGACCGGCAATGGGACGCACGAACTCAGGTGAACGACGAATTTTTGGCACACGAAGGCCGAGTGATGGAGATGCTGAGCGAGCATCAGTGTCAAGGTTGGCTTGAAGGCTATCTGCTGACCGGTCGTCACGGATTGTTCAACAGTTACGAAGCGTTCATCCACATCGTCGATTCGATGTTCAACCAGCACGCTAAGTGGTTGAAGGTCACCGCCGGCCTCTCCTGGCGATACCCAATCGCATCGCTGAATTATCTGCTGGCTTCGCATGTGTGGCAGCAGATGCACAACGGCTTTACGCATCAAGATCCCGGATTCATCGACCATGTGGTAAACAAAAAAGCCTCGATCGTCCGTGTTTATCTGCCGCCAGACGCGAACTGTCTGCTTTCGATTTGGGATCACTGCTTGCGAAGTCGTGATTATGTTAACGTCGTGATCGCAGGGAAGTACCAGGCACCTCAGTGGTTGACCATGGAAGAAGCGATCGTCCATTGTTCCGCGGGCATCGGCATCTGGCAATGGGCTAGTAGCGATCAAGACGAAGATCCCGACGTGGTGATGGCCTGTTGCGGCGATGTTCCGACATTGGAAACATTGGCCGCCGTCAGTATCATGCGTGAACATCTACCGGATCTGAAAATTCGCGTGGTGAACGTGGTCGACCTGATGAAACTGCAACCCGAAAGTGAACACCCGCATGGGTTAAGGGACGATGCATTCGACGCACTGTTTACCAAAGACAAGCACGTCATCTTCGCTTACCACGCGTATCCTTCGTGTATCCATCAAATGATTTATCGCCGCACAAACCATCACAATATCCACGTTCGTGGCTACAAAGAAGAAGGCACGATCACGACGCCGTTTGATATGACAGTGTTGAACGATCTGGATCGCTATCACTTAGTGATGGACGCGATCGACCGAGTGCCCGAGACCGGCGAGGCTGGTGTTCGCTTGAAGAAACGGCTGACCGCCAAGTTGATCGAGCATAAAAAATATATCAACCAGCACGGCCAGGACATGCCAGAAATTCGTAACTGGAAATGGAAGACACCCTCATGATTCGTGTTTTTGGATTTGAATAAATTCGCCGGTCCTGGGACCAATGTGATAACCGACGCAAGAGATCCCCCAAAGCGTATTGATTACCAAGAACGTCTCAAGCATGGGTTACGGTGGAATCCGATGGCTTGCGTGCGATGGCTTGCGTGCGATGGCTTGCGTGCGATGGCTTGCGTGCGATGGCTTGCGTGTGTTGGCTTGCGGCGGCGTTCAGGTAGTAGTCCGATAGCCCGTGGGTCCAGGAAGCCAGAGTGAAGTTTCTAGAGGATATCGTGAACGGACTTCAAAACGCTCCCCGGGCGATCCATGGGCTGCTCACTGGAAAGAACTTTGGTAAGCTCGTGATTCGGGTTGGCAGCA
>JBDNHU010000523.1:0-12162 GCA_041688615.1 Mariniblastus sp.
CGATACTGGCTCTCCCGAAATCGCCAAGGATACGTTGGATTCAACCGATATTCTGCGGGCTGAAAAGCTAAAACTGTCTTGCGAAAAAGTTCGCAAAGAAGTGGCGAAAGTGATCGTGGGGCAAGACGATGTCATCGATCAATTGTTGATCGCGATTTTGGCCCGTGGGCATTGTCTGCTGGAAGGTGTCCCTGGTTTGGCCAAGACGTTGATGATCCGGTCCTTGGCGGATTCGATGCATTTGGGATTCCACAGGATTCAGTTTACGCCAGATTTGATGCCTGCAGACATTACGGGTACCGACATTATCCAGGAATCGCCTGAGACGGGGCATCGTCAATTGATCTTTGAAAAAGGTCCCGTCTTCACTCAAATGTTGTTGGCCGACGAGATCAATCGTACCCCTCCCAAGACTCAGGCTGCTTTGCTGGAAGCGATGCAAGAGCATGAGGTGACGGTGGGCGGAAAAACGTATCGGTTGGCTGAGCCATTCTTCGTTTTGGCGACTCAAAATCCGATCGAACAAGAGGGCACCTATCCTTTGCCCGAAGCGCAGCGGGATCGTTTCATTTTTCAAGTCATGGTCGACTATCCCTCGCGCGATGAAGAGTCTGAAATTATTGATCGGACCACATCGAACTTTAAGTCTTCGGTGCAGTCAGTTGTTTCCGGTGATGAGATCATTGAATTTCAGGAAACGGTTCGTCTGGTTCCTCTGCCAGACTACGTAAAACAATACGTCTTGAACTTGGTTCGCGGTCTTCGCCCAAGAGACTCGGCTTGTTTGCCGTGGACGAAAGATTTGGTGGAGTGGGGGCCAGGACCTAGAGCGGGTCAGCAGTTGGTGTTGGGGGCCAAGGCACGGGCCTTACTCAAAGGCCGTTATCATGTCACTTTGGAAGATGTCATCGCGTTAGCAGCGCCGGTGTTGCGGCATCGCATCGTGGCCACGTTTGCGGCCCAAGCTGACGGAATGAGTTCCGATTCCCTGATCGCAAAAGCACTTAATGAGATTCCTAAACCTAATGTAAAAGCTTTCTAGCGACGACAGGTTTGATGGTGCAGCAACGTTTGGGTGACTTGCAGGTGAGCGTTCCAGAGTGCCGGGACAGGTGTTTTTGGATCGCCTTAGGTTTTGGGCAAAAGTTGGGGGCTTGGCGATAAGTGTTTTTGTAGAAGCGAATTCGTCGCGCAGTTTCATTTGCATTCAAGAGAGAACGCGGTCAAATGGCCAACCCGTCGCCTATTCTTTCAGCCGAAGATCGAGACCGCGTTGCCAAATTGCAATGGTTCGCCAAGGGAGTGGTCGAAGGTCTGTCCGTTGGCATGCATCGATCGCCCAATAAGGGTTCGAGTATCGAATTCAAGGAACATCGGGCCTACGTTCGCGGTGATGAAATTCGTTTGATTGATTGGAAGTTGTTTGGGAAAACGGACCGACTTTACGTCAAACAATTCGAAGTTGAAACCAATTTAAGGGCGACTTTGGTTTTGGACCAAAGTAGGTCGATGTCCTACCAGGGCGAAAAGAGTGCTGTGTCGAAACATGATTTTGCCGTCCGGCTGGCGGCGTGTTTGGCCTATCTTTTTGTCGGGCAGCATGATGCGGTTGGGGTGGCCACTTTTGACGCTCGGGTCCGCCAGTACGTTCCGCCTAAGAGCGTGCCCAGCCATGTGCATTCGTTGCTGGAAATGATGGCCGGCAGTCATTGTGCCGGTGAGACTTCGATCGCCGAGGTGATTCGCCAGTTGTCGACCAAAATTCGCAGGCGTGGTGTCTTGGTTTTGATTTCGGATTGTTTTGATGACGTACCTTCTTTGCTTAGTGCGTTGTCAATTTTGCGGCAAATGGGAAACGAGGTTGTCATTTTTCAAATATGGGATCCTGACGAACTTTCGTTTCCGTTTCGAAAAAGGACTCAATTTCAATCCCTGGAAAATCCCTCGGGGCGAAAGATGTTAGATCCGCGTTTGGTTCGTAAAGCCTATTTGAAGAACTTGGAAAAGTTTCAATCTGATTTGACCAAGGGATGCTTAAAACAGCGAATCCCATTGATTGTGTGCAACACAAGTCAATCGCATTCACAGATTTTGTCACAATTCATCGTTCAGCAAGGGCAAAGATAATGGAATTTGCCAACATCCTGCTATTAGGTGGAGCCCTGGCGTTTGCGGTTCCACTAGTTATCCATCTTTTGAACCGTTCGAAGTTTGAAGAGGTTCAGTGGGGGGCCATGCACCTTTTGGAAACAGTCGAACTTCAAAATATGCGGCGTTTCCAATGGCAGTCTTGGTTGCTTTTACTGATTCGTTGCCTGATTCCTTTGTTGTTGGCCCTCTGTATGGCAGGGCCGTTGCTAACCGCCTGGAAAACCAACCGTGGAAGTGAACGTGCGTCCCTGGCGATCGTGTTGGACGATAGTTATTCTCTACAGGCTGTTTCCAGTCAGTCGGTTCGGGCCGTGGGCAGCGCTGAATCGCCGGTCGTTACTGGGCACGCCTGGGCTCGGAACCAGGTGCAGCAACTATTACAGGGCCTGGGCAACCAAACTCAGTATTCGTTAGTCTCGGCGGGCATGGAGACGCAGAATTTGACGGATGGTGCGACGTTCGACTCTAGCCATGTGCAGCGAAAGCTTGGTCAAATGACAGGCCAATCGACCAAGACAACCGGGCCAGACGCTTTGCTAAAGGCGGCTCAGCAGTTGCAGAAATCGGTACTAAGTCAGCGTGAAATTTTATTGATCAGTGATTTTCAGAAAGCCGACTGGCAATCGCTGCCTCAAAGTGTAATTGATCTTTTCCAAACTGCGGAAGAGCAGCGCATCCATTTGTCACTGTTGCCAGTCAAGACCATGCCCGTTGATAATTTGCAATTGCAGTTGGATGCCCGGTATGCAGAAACCCTGGGGGTAGGTGAACCGCTAGAAGTCCGAGCCGTTATTTACAATTGGGGTTTGAAAGATGTTGTTGGAAAGCAAGTGAATTTGCAAGTAGATGGGCAAACGATCGCTAGCCGCCGCATTGATGTCGCTGCCCAATCGCAGTCGCAAGTGTCCTTTGTTTGCCAAGTGGACTTGCCCGGTCAGTACCGCATCAGCGTGGCTGTGGATGACGATTCGACGGTGACTCAAGACAACCAAGCGACGCTACCGGTTGCGGTTTTGGGTAAGCTGCGAGTCTTGTTGGTGGAACCTGCCCAGCCGCCAGAGACAATCCAACAGCCAGAGACAATCCAGCAGACGTTCTTCTTGGACTTGGCGCTGCGTGCTTCGGCGGAGCTTTCGAATCAGGGGCGGCCTTGGATTCAGACCGTCCGTTTGACCGCGGATCGTTTGACCGAAGAGGTCGTTGCTGCTGCGGATGTGATTGTTTTGGCCAATGTCCGGCAGTTGGAAGCATCGATGGCGGATTGGGTAAGTGAGCGAATCAACAAAGGGGCTGGGCTGTTGGTTTTTCTTGGCCCGAATTCGGATTCGAAGTGGTATCGGCAGTGGAAAGCTGGTCCAACCGCCATGCTTCCCATGACTTGGGAATCTTGGCAACGCTTGGCTGGGGACAGCGATCTGTCAGGACAGGGGATGACCACTGTGGGATCCCAGAACCAAGCGGCCCAGGGCCTGGGCGACAAGGCGGCGGTGGCAGGACTGTCGCCAGAAAACGTTGCTGACTGGCCAACCAGCATTGCGGTGGCCGCCGGCCCTTACCAGCATCCCATTCTGGCGGTCTTTGGCCAGCAGGGCTCAGAAGACTTAAGTCAATGGCGAATCTGGGGCCGTGCGGCACTGCAGTCAATAGCGCGGCCGGCATTACCGGCGGCCGCCAACGGGCAGGGCGATCTTCCTGCGGGCGACGTGGATGTTGCTGATGACGTGCAGGCAGAAGTTCTGTTGCGATTGGCCGACGGTGAGCCCTTGTTGGTTCAAAAGCGTATCGGTTTAGGCAGGGTGATCTTATGTGCGACCCAGTGTAATGATTCGGCGTCAAATTTGCCGATGCGGCAGGCTTTTGTTCCTTTGATGCAGCGAATGGTGGTGCATTTAAGCAATTTGGGAATTAGCCAGCCGCTGCTAGGATTGGCAGGCCAAGGAATCAACGAGTCAAACTTTGAATGTTTGAATCGACAGGAACTTGCGGAATTGGCAGAAAAGTTGAAGGCGGAAGTCGTTGAATCGACGGATCAATTTCGCCAGTCGCAATCGCAGCGGCAAAGTGGATTTGAAATCTGGCGGTATTTCCTTATCGGGCTGGTGGTATTTTTGTTTGCGGAACTTTTATTGCAACGCCCGATAACGGAGGGTGTGTGATGACTTGGTTGCAAACGCATGGTGTGCTGCCGGCGATGGTGTCGATTCCTCTGGTTCTCATTTTGCCAATCTTGGCTTGGTGGTTATATCGTCGCGAGGTCAGGCAGATTGGTTCGCCTTATTCGTGGGCATTGCCGCTGCTTCGTAGTGTGGCAATCTTGTTCGCCTTGTTGATGCTGTTTCAGCCGTCGCTGCATCATCGTTGGCATGAAGGGCAACCAGGGCGGATTGATTTTCTTTTAGACGTGTCGGCAAGTATGACTTTGGCGGACGATCCGTTGCAGGCAGGTGTTCGGCGATTCGACCAAGCCGTGGATGTGCTGTTGGCGGGGCAGGAATCGTTGTTGCAACAGTTGAGTGAGGGGAATGAAGTATCGGTTGCTGGGTTCTCAGACCAAGCAGTCGATGTGTTGTGGGAATCCAATTTACGTCAACGCCCTGAATTGCCAGTGTCTGGGCAGGTTTGGGAGCCTACCACGTGGGTCAACGGAACAGCGATAGGGCAGGCGGTGAAGCAATTAGTTGCACCAGAAATCGACCTTCAGCCGCCCAGTGCGATTTTAGGTGGTGCAGGTGCAAGTCCTGCGAAAACACCAGATGCGAAGTTGTTCCAGGCAAGTGGACCACCGCCAGAAGGTGTGGACTTGGACTTGGAACCTTCCCAGCAATTGCCGATCGTGCTGCTAAGTGATGGGCAAACTAATAGCGGTCCAAATCCGATGGAGTTTCTGCCGCAATTGCTTCGAAGCGGACGTCCTGTCTATGCGATTGGGTTCGGCAATCCAGAGGGTGGGCAAGATGTGTCGTTGCGAAGTGTTCAAAAGTCGGATCAGATTTTTAGAAGTGATCTGTTAAGTGGAACCGTGTTGATTGATGATCGATTGGATGCCGGACAAGTGATCCGAATATCGATTGGTTTAGCTGGCGAAAATGTCTCGGAGAGTATCGCTGGATTGGCAAATGAAAATGACGACGATGTGCCGCTTGGTGTTGCCACGCCAGAGACTCTTTTGGATTCAAGATTTGGCATTCTCTGGCAAACTGAGTTAGTTTCGCAGGGAGAAGGTCAGCGTGAGGTCAAGTTTTCGTTTGCAGTGGAATCGCTAATTCAGCAGTTGGCCGATGCCAACGTCAACCAGGCCGATTATACCACCTTCCCTTTGACATTCGTGGCGTCGGTCAATCCAGTGGAAGGCGAATTGACGGTTGTCAATAATTCGCAAAAGTTCACCGTAGGGGTGTCGACGCGACGGCAGCGGGTTTTGATCTTGGACAGCCGCAGTCGTTGGGAGACTCGGTATCTTCGAAATTCTTTGGAGCGTGATCCGAATTGGGAAGTCGATGCCTTCTTGTTACAGGCAGGGCGAGAAGCTGTTCGGTTTAGCCAGGGGGATATCGATCGCGAATATCCACAGACCCTAGAACAGTGGTTGCACTATGATTTGATTGTTTTGGGCGAATTGCAGCCAGGCAGTTTGGATTCGCTGGCAGTGGCGAACCTACTGCAGTTTGTATCAGGTTCGGGTGGTGGACTGATTGTGGTTGATGGACAAAGGGGCTACTGGAGAGATTCATCATTCGCGGCATTGACCCAAGTGTTACCCGTTCAGTTTGTTGACGATGCAAATGTTGGAGTCGATGCGAATTCAGGCCCCGACGAGCGGCAATTGTGGTCGGTGGTACTTTCGGAATTCGGCCAGCGTTTGCCAGCGATGCAACTGTCGCAGCAACCCGAACAGAATCAGCAGTTGTGGCAACAGTTGCCCGCAATGCAGTTCGTTGCCACCGTCACTCCGTCGCCAGGAAGTCAAGTTCTTGCAAATCTTCAACGGCCAGGTCAGGGTCAAGCAGATGCCAAGTCGCCTTATTTGGTTAGCCGTTTGTACGGGGCAGGTCGAATTCTGTATGTTGCATCGGACGAAAGTTGGCGGTGGCGCTACGCGGTGGCTGATACTTACCATCAACGTTTTTGGAATCAAATGGGACGTTGGGTGATGAGGGTGCCGTTTGCTGTACAGTCGGAATTCGTGTCGTTGGATCCGGGAAAAATTCAATATGCTCAAGGCGATTTGGTGCAGATGCGTGTAAGGTTAAGCGATAGGGATGGGCAGCCCGCTGACTTGGATTTGGTGGAAGTGGTGCTTGGCAATAGTGAGGGCTCCGAGGGCTTGGTCGGGGTTAAACGACTGACCTTGAGAAAGGACCCTAGTTTCCCAGGTGTTTATGTCGGGCAGGTGATTGGGTTAGAACCAGGCGGCTACGAAATGACCGTTCAGGCCGAAGGTTACCAGCAGGGAATGTTAGACGCACAGGCTCGGTTCTGGGTGCAAGGGCCAGTGAATACCGAATGGCAGAACTTGAATTGCAATCAGGCAATGCTGCGGCAGATTTCTGAACAGACCGGTGGAAAGTATTTACATCAGTCGCAAGCCAGCCAGCTTTCAGATCTATTGTCAGCGGTCAGTGATGGAAAGTTTTTGGAGTCGGACACGATGCTGTGGCGCAGCTACGGGTGGTTTATTCCCATCGTGTTGGTGTTGGCGTTGGAGTGGTGGTTGAGAAAGCAAGCAGGTTTGATATGAGCACTTTACTTCCGCAAATCACGGGTGAAAAACTGGACGCTTTTGCGAACCGTCGCCGTTGGCTACTTGGCGTGCGTGGGCTCTGCGTGACGCTGTTTTTCGCGGTCATGGCCTTGTTGTTGGCGGTCACATTGGATGGTCTGTTTGACTTTCAGTTGACCGGTCGCATGCTTCTGTCGGGCATCTTTTACCTGTCATCATTGGGGTGCATTGTGACGGCCATGGTGTTGCCACTGGCGCATCGGTGGCAACGGCGAACTACGGCAATGGCAATCGAATCGCTGGTTCCAGAATTGAAAGAGGAACTGCTGCCGGCAGTCGAAATGGCCTCTGCTGGGCAAAGCCGGCACGCGGAACGAGCGCTTCAAGGTTCGGCCGCTTTTGGCCAACATTTACAGCAGCAAGTGGCTGTGAAAATGGCACCGCTTTCGATTGCGGGCCTTTTGCCGCTGGCCTTGATTGGGCGTTGGTTGATGACGGCCGTCGGAGTTGCGGTCCTTTTCACGATCGCGATCTTGGTACCCAATTGGCAAATGAAGCATCGGATCGCCAGAGTGCTTTTGCCAACCGCGAATTTTGGAAAACCGTCGTCGACAAGGATCCAAATGACTTCCCCGCAGCCAAGTTCGCAGACCGTCGCCCGAGGTGAAGTCCAACGTTTTTCCGCTGCGATAGATCGACTGATCGTTGATCAGGACAATCCTGTCGTTCTGCAACTGAGGTACGCTGAGGGTTCGAATTCCGAAGTGCCCATGCGAATTCGTCAATCGTCTGGTCCTTCGGGTGCGACGGATTTGCCAGAATCTGATCGCCAGTCGGGGGCGGATCGGTCGGGTGAAGTTCACACCAATCTTGGCGGTGATTCCGAGGGTTCAGCGGTGGCGAATTCTAGATACCGCATGGAACAGATTTTTGAAGAAGCATTTTCTGTAGAGCGCGAATTGCGATATCGAGTTGTGGCAGATGGAGCACAGTCTCCTTGGTATCAGTTGATGGTGGCAGATCGTCCCGCAGCGACAAAATTTCGGAAGCGAATCAAGTTCCCCGATTATGCCAAGACGCCTAATTTATTGCTCGAGGCAGACGGGGGCGATGTTTTTGCCGTGGTGGGGAGTCGGATTGAACTTGGGGTTCAGGCGGATCAAACTCTGGCTCAAGCGTCAATGGAAATGAAGTCGAGTCGTTTGGTCAATCAAAAGACGGAATCGGTTTCATTGGAACAGGCCGAGGGGAATTGGTGGCAGCAAGCGATTGAATTTGACCAACCCTCAGTCTTTCGTTTCGCGGGCGCTAGTCAACAAACCGGTTTGGCGACGGTTTTTGGAAAGTGGTGGCGTATCGAACCGGTCGCTGACTTGCCGCCTTCGTTGCAATGGACGGGCGATGTCAAGAGCCAGCAGGTTGTGCCAGCCGAAGCTGTTATTCGGCTGCAATTAAAATTGCAAGATGAATTTCCTGTGGACGACATTCGGTTGCTTTATCGAATTGATCGGGGAAACTGGCGACAGGATACGATTCTGAAGCCGACAGCACCGGCGATCGATGGTTCTTCGCTGCGTTATGACAGCGATCTGGAATGGCGTTTTGATTTGTTAGGCAAGTCGTTGCAGAGCAACCAATTGGTGGAGGTGAAGGTTGTCGCTAAGGATCGAAAAGGTCAAGAGCGTGATTCGGCGCTGCTGACAATGTCGATCTCTGAGGCGCAGTTGGAATCTGCGGTCAGTTCGCAATTGTCACTGCGATTGGCAATGTTGGAACAAGTGCGAAAATTTGAGCAGTCATGCAAACCCGTTTTGCAACGAGTCGCCGATTTTGTTAGTGCTTGGGATCGTGATCCAAGTCAGCAAGACCCGCTACAATTGCCGGATTTGGTGGACGACTACTTAGATCAATTGATGCCAAGCTTGGATGAAAGTAGAAATAGAATTTTGGCAATGACGGGGCAATTTGAAAGTTCAGTCAGTGCAAACGAATTGCAGCGGATCAATGAATATTTGAACAACATTGGGTTAGGGGTCGTTCCCAGGCTTCAGCAATTGAAGCGGACATTGACTGCCGCCCAAAGTCCGCAAGATCGAAAAGAACAGGCATCGCAGTTGGTGGATCTTTTGCGATCATCGAGCAGCGAAATAGTCAAGCTGGAATCCCGTGTGCAAAGGTTTGTGATCCACGATATCCTTGATGATGTGGGCGATGATTTGCATGCCGCCCTATTGTATTCGACGCAGTTGTCAACTGCTGGCGACATCGCGAGTGAAACTTGGATTCGACAGCAAGATCTGCTGGGGCAACACTTGCGAGCGGTCGCTTCGAAGATGATTTTGCATTCAGAATATGTGGATCAAGGGCAGGCCAATAAGATGCGAGAATGGAGTCGCTGGTCTGGGTTGATGGCTGATCGAGTCGATGAAATTATCAGTAACGACGTACCAGAAGAATCCGTTCGCTTGCAACAAATCCAGGACCAGCAAAGAACAATCATCAATGAAATTGGATATCACCAAGGTGCCAGTCAGATTGCGGGTAATTCGACTCAAGAATCGTTGAATGGTCAAAACGAATTGCAGAAGATTTCGGGCCAGGCGTTCGAAATTATTCGACAAATATCTGAAGATGCCAAGAAGCTTGGGTCGGCGACCTCTGCTTCGGCTGGTCAATTGATTCTCAGCAATGGGTTAGCGGAACACATGCAGGCGGCTGGACAATTGGTTCAGCGACGCAAGGCAGAATTGGTTCGGGCCGATGGAGATGGACGTTTTGCTGCGGACCTAGGTTTGGCTTACCGAGCAAGTCACAAAGTCTTAATCGACCAGCAAGAGACATCAGCAGCATCGGAAGTGGATGACACAATTGAAAAGCTGCAATCCATTTCGTCGTTATTTCAGAAATTGGAGGCAGGGCATCGCTTGGTCAGCGTGTTGGAATTACTTCGCGATGTGAAGTCACGTGAACGATTTGCCTTTCGCGGTTATGCCAGTCGCAGTGAAAGCCCTCGCGAATGGGAGAATTTCACGCAGTGGTTGGGCCAGGCTGTTGAGGAACTGCGTCAGGCAAAATTACCCGGCGACCTCTTGAGCCGATTGGACGAAGTCCGATGGTCTGGTGAAGTTGGGTCGGCGAACCAGAAAATTTCGAGCCGAAAATGGGATCAAAACCAAAAAATATCTGCTGCCGGTGAACTCGATATTATTGAGAGGCGCTTGCTGGATTTGCAGGATTTATTGGCGATCCATTTTGATCAAGCGCGTCAAGAGTTGGAGCGTTATGCACCGACGATTTCCGAATTGGCGACCCAGGCTGCGGTGGTTTCTCGCCAGCAAGAACAGGTGGCGCAGCGACTGGCGAACGAACAAAAACAAGACGGTATTCCGAATCTGAGCGATCGCTTGCAGCGACAATACCAACAGCAGACGGAATCCTCGGCACCGATGGCCTTGGTCCAGCAGGCACTTGAAGACGTAGCGGTTTCGCAAGATCTTCTTGATGCAAAGCAACGGCGTTTGGCCAAAGATGCTGATGTCGGGCGGGCGATGGTCCAGCGATCGCAAGAATTAGTTGGGCAAGCGATGGCCAAGGCATCGACCGCTCAATCAAGTGAAGTAGAAAAGGCGCTGAGTGAATTGGCCGATAAGCAGTCACAGGCAGCCCAAGCGTACGATCTGATCGCCAATCATTTTTCGAAAATCGATTCAGGTGAACTGTCCTTAGACGAAGACCAAGCCAGCAGTCGGCAAGCGATGGTTGATCTGGCAAAAGCGATGCAGGACAAAGCGAGTCTGTCAAACGAAAGCCTTGACCGGGAGTATCAACAAGCCAAACAATTGCAGGAACTTGCCGACGCTTCGCAAGATGATTTGTTGAAGCAATTGGAGGCAGAACTTAGGCGTTCGCCAGAAATGCAAACGGAGTTGTCCAAGATTTCGGACGACATTTTGCGGCAAGCCAAGGAGACGGTGGATGCGGCGGCCAAGAAGGAGGAAGCTATTCAGAATTACAATCAGGTTTCCGATTTGGCGTACCAACAACGCAAAGACGAACTGAAGTTAGATCTTCAAATTGCTGCCACCCGAACACTGCAACTTTCGCAACGGCTTGGCGAGGCCCGCGACTTGGCAAACCAAGCCGGCAACCAGGCTCGGGTTGAACAGATGAAGCAGGCGGCCACTACCTTGCAAGAGGCTGCACTTTCTGCCGAAAGCGTCCAGGCCCGTAGTCCCATCAAGGAATTGCAGGGGGCAGCCCAGGATCTTTCCGACGCACTTAATCGCGTAGCGCCGGAACTTAAAGCGGCAGCCCAGAAGTTTGCTGAAGATGAAGACACGGTTCGGTATGGAAGTGCTATAGAACTGACGCAGGCTCAGGCCAATTTGAGCAGGCAACAAACGAATCATCAAAAAAGCGATCAACGTCAGGCAGAGCAGTTGTTTCGACAACAGCAAAATCAACTTCAAAATGCCGATCGAAACCGCAAGCAAACCCAGCAACAGATTCAGCAACAGCAGCGCGAAGTGGACGGTAAAGCGGGCCAGTTGAAGCAAAAGCCCGGCCAGGAGTGGGCTGTGCAGCAATTGCGTGATGCGGAACGGAATCTGAACCAAGCGAAAGAGGCCTCTGCGTTGGCCGAAGCCTCTTGGGAGCAACAAAAAGAACGTGTCGATCAATTAAAGCAGCAGCAAGAAGCGATCGAAAATCGCGAGTTGGAAAAATTGGATACCGCCAATCCAGCGGCACAACTAGCCAAACAATTGGTCCAGCAGGCCGCAGCAGACGGACTTGATTTGGCGAAGCAGTTTGAAGAGATCGCGGATGATAACCAGTGGCAGCAGCAACTGCAAACCAGCAAGCAACAGTTGCAGGCGGCGGCCCAGGAACAACAGGCGATTGGGAAAGCGATTTCCCAGCAGGCAAGCAGCCTCCAGCGCGCGGCGGCGCACGAACAACGATTGCAAAACAATAGCCTCGCCCAACAAGTTCAGCAGCTGGCGGATCGTGTGCAGCAAACCGCAGATCAACCCTTGTCCCAGGTGGAAGCTTCGATGGGAGACGCGGGCAAATTGTCGCAAACCGAGGAACAGTCTTTGACTACTGCCAAGGCGACCGCACAGCAAGCCAATGCGATTCAGTCACAATTGGCAGATGCTTTACAAGCTTTGGAACAACGGTCCCAGGAACTGCAGCAGGCAATCGACCAGAATCAACCGACTCCATCAGCACCGACCTCAGCACCGACATCAGCCACAGAATCGCCGCAGCCTGAAGCTGAAGGACAGAAC
>JBDNHU010000073.1:0-20140 GCA_041688615.1 Mariniblastus sp.
ATGCCATTCTGCTAACAATCACTAGGCTCGTTCTCTAACCGCTTGCGTCGGGCAGCAGTTGACTATTCGAAACTTAGGGCCACCCGTCTAAACAGTTTGTCACGGCCAGGGAAAACCATTCTAGGGTCGAAATTCATCCACAAAACTAGAATTGCTGAACAGGCCAAGCGGACTTGCACCTGCACTTGCACTTGCTGGTCAGTGAGTAGACGCGACCCTTACCTGCCCAGCTAGAAACGCAGGAACCCCAACCAGCACATCTACTGCGGTTAGAAATGGCAATCGTTGCTAATTTTAGATTTTGCAGATTATTCCCAAATATCGCAACAACCGATCACTGTGAATGAATTCCAGCTTCAATCACGGACCAATTGCTTTGCAAATTTCAATGATCTAGGCCACACTGGCTATTGCTAATTGGTGGCCACTATCTCTTGATGCTGTTCTGTACTTTCAAGTACAAATGACATGCGGGCGGTTGCGATCGACGGCGTTAGCTTGACTCGGTTTTACAATAATTCGGAGCACATCAGTTATGTCCGACAATGATCCAGAAATTATCTCTAAAACGCGCGCAACCATTCTGGGTGCCGCTATCTTGGCCGTGTTCTTAACATGCCTGGCAGCCGTTCTAATTTGGTTTGCTAGATTCTCGATTCGTAGTGAACCGATCCAACTTCCAGTAAATATCGCAGACATTGATTCGGAATTAGCCCAAGCCATTACCGCTTCGGTAAACAAAGCGAACTCAACCGGCGATGCTACTGCCATGCTCGACCTAGCGAAACTTTACCATGCCAATAAGATGAACATTCAGGCAAACGAAGTATATGACTCGTTCTTGAATGAAAGGCTAAGTTCCGTCAGTGCGTGGTACTTGAAGGGGGTTTGCAACGAATCCCTTGGCGACTTAAGTGCCGCTAGTTTTTGTTACGAAAAATGTATTGCGTTAAAGACCAGCTACGCTCCGGCATATTGGCGACTTGCATTGGTGAAAACGGAAATCGGTGAACCCGCTGAAGCCCTAACAATTATTGACAATGCCATTACCCTGGCGCCCAGCGATCTTCAGATCCGATTGATGAAAGTGAAAATACTTCTGGAACTTGATCGTCCAACGCAGGCTTTGGAATTGCTTGAGAATCGATCAATGGCCCAAGCAGGTAACAATGGCTATCAAAAATTTCTTCAGGAGAATTGTCTTCGGCGTCTGGGACGAGCGGTTAGTCAATCTAACCTTACAGAAGAAGTCACCAAGCCAGCTTGGGTTGATCCATGGGTTGCAGAAATCTCGCAATTTCAAACTGGGCTTGCTGCCAAACGAATTCGTGCGGGACGTTACTTTAGAGCTGGCGACTATAAAACTTCAACAAGACTTAATCAAGAAGTCATCGCCGAAGACAAGTCTGATTATCGGGACGCTCATATGTTGGCCCGAGGCCTGGCAGCCTTAGGCGAAAATAAAGAGGCCATCACCGCTGCTAGACGTGCAGTGGAATTGCAACCCAACATCTATGAACTGCACATGTTCCTTGCGGAACTTTTGGTCACTCAGGCCGCTGACAGTGCGAGCGAGATGAATTCAGAAACCGCGAAAGTACTAAGCAAAGTCATCGAAACTTGGCCCGACCGATGGGAAGCGTTCGATGCGATGGCGCAATTGTCATTGCTAGAAGATAATAAAGATGCTGCGATACAGTGGTACGATAAAGCCTGTGAACGTTTAACCGAACCAGGCATCCCTCACGTTCGAAGGATCTACTTGCTGTTAGAGCAACAGCAATGGGAAAAAACGCAAGATCGCATTAACGAACTTTCCGAAGCGTATCAAAATGACACCTATATCATGCTGGCACAAGGACGAGTTTTCGCGGGACAGTCAATGCTGGACGATGCCAAATCTTGTCTTAGCAAAATCAATATTAAAGTAGGACCTTCCGCCTTCTGGAAGGAGGCAATTAAGCAACTTGAGAACAAAATCAAGACCGCGGAATTCCCGAGCGAAAACCTAGAAAATGTTGTCCAACCAAAAGATGAACCCAAAGCCGCTTAAGTCGTAATTTTCGCCGACCGATAACATTTCAATCATATAGGGCTGCTTCTAATCAGAGCAATTCTATGCTTGGCACCTGATTGGAACTGGCGCAACAAACTATATGGTTTTGGCTTTGTCACTGACACCAAGCCAGCCAACCGTTTCTCTTGAAAGTGCATAATGCGACACCTAGAGTTCTCTTCTAAACGATGGTTAACACTTCTAACATTGGTTACTGCTATTGGCTGCGGTGACGGCAAGCAGGAGGCGAAACTAGGCGCAGACGCGTCGGCAATTGCCAAACAACTGCGTTTCATTGACATGGCGGCTGACAATGGCGTCAATCACATCTATGAAAGTGGTCACACTAAGGATTGTTTGTTTCCCGAAATCTTCGGTGGTGGTGGGGCTCTGTTTGATTTTGACAATGATGGCGATCTAGATCTTTATCTTGTCCAAGGTGGCAGTTTAGGTCCCGAAAATAGAATCGGAAATCGACTGCTGGAGAACGACGGTACAGGGAAATTTATTGATGTCAGTAACGGCTCAGGCACCGAGGATTCAGGGTATGGAATGGGAGTCGCCGCTGGAGACTTCGACAATGATGGCTTGCTGGATTTGTACGTAACCAATGTCGGCCCAAACACGCTATTGAAGAATCTGGGCGACGGAAAATTTGCGTCCGTCACTCAGTCTGCTGGAGTCGGAGACAGCCAGTGGGGCACATCAGCCGCGTTCATCAATGCCAATGGCGATGAATTCTTGGATCTTTACGTTTGCAATTATGTCGCATGGTCGCTTGAACGAGATTTACGTTGCGTGCGTTCTGACGGGGTTGCTGACTACTGCAGCCCCAACAGCTACAACCGACCAACGAACGACATCCTGTATATCAATAACGGAGACGGCACATTCAAAGATGCCTCTTTAGAGACGGGCATTCGCTCCACTAGAGGCAATGGATTGGGGATCGTTCCCGCAGATTTCAACAACGATGGAAAGATGGACATTTTCGTCGCCAATGACATGACCGAAAATCTGATGTGGATAAACAAAGGCGATGGCAAATTTGAAAATCGTGCAATGTTGATGGGCTGTGCCGTAGATCGTGATGGAAAGGCGAAAGCAGGCATGGGCACATGCATCGCCGATCTCAATTTTGACGGGCTTCCCGATTTAGCGGTTGTCAATTTAGATGGACAATCTGACTCGTTTTTCGAAAACCAAGGTGGCTACTTTAACGACAAAACTGCCAAGCGCGGGCTGGCCTTTGAATCACGCCCGTACACCAGATTTGGAGTTGGCATCCACGATTTTGATAACGACGGTAACCTAGACATGTTCTTGGCAAATGGTCGCGTTGTCTTTCAAGATAAACCCGTGCAAGGCGACGCGTTCGCGCAGGAAAACCTCATAATGCTTGGCACGGTGGATGGAAAATTTGAACGGGTCTGGTCGCAAGATTGCGGAGACGTTTCCGCAGTTGCGACGAGCCGCGCAGCAATTTTCGGAGACATTAACAATGATGGTGCGATCGATATCGTCGTTATCAATAAAGACAGCCCAGCCCAAGTGCTTGTCAATAACAACAAAGACAATCACTGGATTGGCTTCGATCTTCGGCACCAAACCGGGGCAATCGCAAACGGTGCGAAAGTCAAACTGATCATCGATGGAAAGACCCACTATCGTTTCGTGAATCCACATTACAGCTACTTGGCCAGCAACGACCACAGGGTGCAATTCGGTCTAAAGGACCAAGCTAAAGTCGCACAAGTTGTCGTCACTTGGCCTTCCGGAATACAAGAAGCGTATGGCCCGTTTGAATCCAACCAGTACCGCACACTCGAAGAAGGTCATGGGGCGCCAATGACTCAACCGACTGAGTAAAAAGAACGAGGTCCCGCCCCCTCGCTTTTTTTACCAATGTCAATTCATTGCTCCCATCAATCTACTTTCCTTTGGCGAAAGTTTTCTTTGGCATTTTCGCCGGCGACTTCGCTGTTGCCGACTTGGCAAGGTTAACCTGATCACCCGAGTTGCTGTCGCCGACTGAAGCTTGATGTGAAGGATTTGCTGGCTTCGCTTTGGCTATGGCTGGCTTGCCAAAGGCCGGCTTCGCTTTTCTTGGGCCCTTGGCGAATTTGCCACCCTTGGATGCGTTTGGGCCGCGAGATTCTCCTCGTGGGGATTCCTTCCGGGGCCCTTTTCCGCCGAAATCCCTACCGGGTCCGCCAGTTCGAGGGGCCCTGCTAAATGACCGCTGTGGTTCGCCGTCACCTGGATTCGCCGCTCGTAATCGCAACGGACGACCGTTGATACGGGTCTCCTGAAGCGTTTCAAACACGTCGCCAGGCATGCCTTCGGGCAAATCGATCGTACTATGGGAATCAAAAATATTGATCGGCCCAATATCTTGGCCCGAGATTCCAGCTTCGTTGGCGACAGCGCCGACAATGTTGCCCGGCTTCACGCCATCATTCCAACCTACTTCAATTCGATAGCGGAACATCCCTGGTCTTGGCGCGCCACCCTGACGACGTTCACGAGCACCGCTATTATCCGAACCGCGTTCAAATCGATCATTCGATTGTCGATTTCCACCCGCGTTCTCTTCGCGTTGACGATTCGGCCGATCCTTCATCAAGAACTGACGTCCTTGCTGCCCAATATGGGCCAGAGCTGCAGCGACCGCTTCGGTTGCCGTTTCCGTCTCGACTGCATAATCAACCACCATCTTTTGGAACAATGACAAGTCTTCGCTGGCGATCACCTGAGTCAATTTTTCTTTAAACTTGGCAATCCGAAGTGCATTGATTTGGTGAGCATTCGGTGGTTGAACAATCTCGATCGGCTGTTTGGTCGCTCGCTCAATCAAACGCAACTTGCCTCGCTGGGAGGAAGTTAAAAAGATAATTGCTTCACCGCTACGTCCTGCACGACCGGTTCTGCCAATCCTGTGGATGTAAGATTCGCTATCGTGAGGCAAATCAAAGTTGAAAACGTGACTAATTCGGGGAACATCCAACCCACGAGCGGCCACGTCAGTAGCGACCAAAATGTCCAACTTCCCAGCTTTCAATTGCTCGATGGTTCGCTCACGAACCTTCTGCGGCATGTCACCATTGAGTGCAATCGCCCGAAGTCCGGCACGGGACAACTGTTCGGCAACAACAACGGTTGAATCTTTGGTCTTCATAAAGACAATGACGCCATCGGATTCTTCGGCTTCCAAAAACCGACACAACGCGTCAATCTTCTCGTGATTGCCCAAGAATACCGCCCGTTGACGAATCGATTCAGCAGTCATCGTTTTCTGTTTAATCGTAATCTGAACGGGGTCATTCAAATAACGTTCGGCAATATTTCGAATCGGGCCAGGCAATGTAGCCGAAAACAATGCAATCTGGCGGGACTGAGGGGCCTTATCAAGCACAAACTGAACATCTTCTAGGAAGCCCATGTTTAGCATTTCGTCGGCTTCATCCAGGACCAACGTCGTCAGTCCGGAAACATCGAGGCTGCCGCGATTAATATGGTCAATCACGCGTCCAGGGGTACCCACCACAACCTGCGCCCCGCGGTGCAACTGGCGAAATTGAATCTCGTAGTCTTGCCCGCCATAAATGGTGGCAATGTTAAAATTCGGCAATTTTTGGCCGTAAGTCTGGAACGAACTCGCAACTTGGATGGCAAGTTCACGAGTCGGGGCCAGCACCAAAACCTGAGGCGAACGGCGATTGGTCGTTGTGATCTTCGATAAAATCGGCAGTGCAAACGCCGCAGTCTTTCCGGTTCCGGTCTGAGACTGGGCAAGAACGTCACGTCCTTCCAGCACATGCGGGATGATCTTCACCTGAATCGCGGTGGGAATTTCGTAACCGACCAGGGCGACCGCCTGTTGAACCAAATCACTCAGTGCCAAATCAGCAAAACAGATTTCACCCGACTTCGCCTTGTCTTTCGTGCTTGTTGTACTTGGCTCAGTCGCGGCCGAATCAGCCGCACTATCCTTTGAACTTACCGACCCAGCAGCAACGGCTTGCGAATTAATATTCGTCTCTTGAGCTAATTTAGCTTTCTTCTTTTTCTTTGGCTTGGCCTCGACTTGCAGAGCAATTTGTCCCCCATCATCGGCATAGACCACGTTCTCCAAAACCGAATTCACCACTGAAGAGTCGGCATCTTCGCCAAGTTCACTGGCAACTTCGTCTGCACAATCAACAACTGCGTCTTGATTCTGATTAGCTGCTGTTGGCTCATCAACACTGTCAACACTGTCAACACTGTCAACACTGTCAGCAACAACACTGTCAGCAACATCAGCACTGTCAGCAACAACAACACTGTCAACAACAGCAACACTGTCAATGGTTTCTAGTTCACATTCTTCAACCGCGACCCAAGAGTCAGGTTTACTGACTACTTCCGAGGTATCCACAAGGTTACTGGTTTCGTGTTGAGCTTTGGCCAATTCTGAGTCAGACATTGAAGACTTTCATTCGTGGGTAACGCCACAAACGTACGACCAGTCGCACTCATTGAAACAATTCAAGAGAGAAGAGCAGGGTATCGTAGGCGGCGCGAGCGAAGCCAGTGGGAAGCGATAATGCTTCAAAGGCGTACGCAATTGCTAATAAAAATGCGACGCCGCTTCGTTCACCTTGCCCGCAACATTCTCGCTAAAGGCATATGCCAAGAGAAATTACGCGAGAATCTGTAGAAGTCCTGTCGCTTGCGATTATTACAAAATCACAATTTGTCTCGCGGCTGTTTTCGTGCCAAATCCTAATTTGACCCACATCCGCGGACAGGAGAATTCAGATCCCTACGAACCACAGAACAAAGTTTCTGTGACTCACATGGAACCTAAGTCTCCGCTCATACTGACAAACAAAGTCCCCAATCATTCCTATCTGGGACACGAATTCAGCCAGAAGACTTGATCTTCCAGACGAACACTCTCAATTTGGAGATTGTCAGATGCGTGTGGCACATCCTATCTGAAGAGCCAATTTTAGAGAAGAAGCAAAATCGGAAATTTAGCCACTAAACCAATTCACCACCATCAGCGAACTAACGAATCGTCATAAACTAAACTCGATATCCTCATGCAGATTCGGGCAAATAAGCTGCAGCCTCGCGTTCTTTCGCCAGTGCCAGAATTACGTTCCCACAGCAGTCGAAGCAAACTTATCGTCCCCCCAAATTAGCGTTTAGGGGTGTATGCCGGCCAATAGCTGGAAATCTTGGCGTTAAGAAAATCCACACTCCGCTGCAGTTGTTCCATGCCATCAACCCCATCTTCGATGCTGATCCAGCCGTCGAAACCCACTCGTTTTAGTTCCGTAAAAATAGCATCATAATTATTTAGCCCTTTTCCGATTTCACCATGCCTTAGCCGTTTGGCGTATCCCAACGCATTATCTTCTTCACGCCGAAGATCCTCCAATGTTCCTTCGCTCAAGTACCGGTCGCTCGCGTGCATCGTGACGACTCGATCGGAAACTCGCTTCAATAATTCAATGGGATCGTCCCCGGCCAAGAACGCATTACTAGGATCATAATTCACGCCAAAATTAGGGTGGTCGATGCCTGCCACCAATTGGCAAAACACGTCCATCTTCTGAGCAAACTCGGGGTAGCTCCAAAAATCATCCTTGTAGTGATTCTCGATAATCAACGTGATTCCGCGATCGGCCGCGTAACCTAAACAAGCCTGGATCGATTCAATCGCAAAACCCAGTCCTTGGGAGATCGAAAGCTCGGGTCTCCGCTGACCACTCAAGACGCGACAATAGCTTCCACCTAATGCCACGGTCATATCGATCCAACCCTTCTGCTTCTGTATTTCTAGTTGTCGAAACGCCAGGTCAGGATGAGTAAAATCTAGCGAACACCACATCATTGGGATCACCATACCGTGGTCTTCGACCAGGCTTCGAAACTTAATCCAGTTTGCCTGATCAGCCATTTCCAGGAAGTCAGCGTACCATTCTAAACCGTGAACATTTAGTTTTGCCGCCATTGCCACCCATTGCGCGATCGTGACACTTCCATCTTTACACAATGCATTCATATAGGCTTTTGGAAAAGCGGCAAGTTTGGGCATCACTGGGTTTCCTAAATTTTTCGGGCTTACGATCGATTCGCCTCGTCTGCGTGACGACTGGCCAATGGTGAGCACATTCTATCAAACAAACAGATCCCTTTTGAAGCCACTCTCGAACGGATTGGTGAATCGAGTCAGCCGCATTTTCGATTGGTCAACATCGGGTTCTGCCGCACAATCGGCACAATCCCAAACATTGCCAAAGACAGAAGTTCCAAGCTGTCTTTCTATTCACTTGCAGGCCGATAGATGAACCATGTATTGCCAGTGACCTATCTTTCCGGCAATCGCGCTAGTCAAAATCCGCAGTTTTGACAACATGCGTCAAAATTTGATCAGTCTAAATGGTATGAGAAAATGGAAACAGCGAGCTTAAAGCAGCAAAGTTTGTCGGCAATTTCAATCCTTGGACAATATCGAAGGGTCCTGATTGGAAGCGTCTTATTCTGCACGTTGGGCGGTATCGCATTTGCATTGACTTCGCCCAAAGTCTACCAAGCAAGTCAACCGTTCATCGTCCGGGATGAAATCTCAGGAAAATTTTTGAAGCCAGGTCGCTTCGATTCAATGGACGCTTTGAAGTCCGCTCAGGAGACGATTCAAGAGATCGTGAAAAATCCCGAAGTCTTGCGTTCAGCTTTGGCGACCGTAGGTCCGGACAATTGGCTGAATTTGGGTGGGGAGTATCCTTCGGATGAAGCGATTGAAAGCTTTCGTAACCAAGTTTGGATTTCAGCGCCAAACGGTTCGGAACTCGGCAAGACGGAAGTCATCCATTTGAACGTCCGCGCAACGTCCAGAGAACGAGCCTTCACTTTGCTGGAACTGATTTCGCAAGGTGCGTCCAAACAAATGCGAACCGTGCGAAGCCATCGCGCCAAGAGTATCCAAGGCGAATTGATGGCATCGGTCGAAAGTTCCAAACAACGTCTGAATGAAACAACCGATCGAGTCATCAAACTAGAACAAAGTTTGGGTGCGGACCTGCTGGAACTTCGCGCATTAGAGACAGTACAAGCTGGCGACAGCGCCCTGCGTTCGGCGTTGCTACAGGTCGAAAAGGAACTGCTGACTTCCGAAAATCAGCAGCAACAAATTAAGCAACAAATCGCCTTCTTCAACGATGCACTGGCAAATCCTGGGAACCTTCTGGGTATGCCCAATGAATTGCTGGACCAGTTCCAATCGCTGCGTGAATTGAAACTGGGACTGGTTCGCACAAAATTAAACTTGTCCACTGTGCTGGGTAAGTACTACGAAACCAGCACTCAAGTCAAACAGTTGCAGAATGAAGTGCAGTCGATCGAAAGTCAAATTCGAACCGAGTTAGAAGTCGCAATCAATGGCGCAAAGGCTCAAACCAAATTTGTAAGCATTCGGGTTGATTCATTAAACAGTCAGCGTGACCACGTCCTTAATCGATTGACTCGACTTGCCGACGTCCGCGCACCCTATCAAAATATGCTTGAAGAACAGCGAGCCGCGACTCAGGCGTTTCGCGACGCACAAACCGAATTATCACAGGCAGCCGCCGTCTTAAACGGAGCCAATACGGTAAATTTGTTGACCAGTTTGGAAAAGCCAAATGTTGGCACTAATCCCGTCAGTCTAAGTCGATCCAACGTGGTCGCGGGTTCGGTTGGTTGCGGGGTCTTTATTGGCCTAGGGCTGATCATGTTCCTGTCGGCACCAGCCGGAAATGTCTCACCAGAAGCATTGGACCGATTGTCACGGGAACGTGATTCACAGATCCATGGAATCTAATTGGTCAATCAATTGATCCAATTGATCTTTGGGTGCATTCAAATCGCGACTCTTCCGTTTGACTCCGACGCTTAGACCCACGGGCTGGCGTCCGGTCAACATCAATTGTTCGTCGCGTTCACGAGCGGCCACTTCTTCGGGAGTTTTGTTTTCGTCGGGGGCGCCGAACAATTTGGACAAATCAATCTTGAACCCGCCGACATCGTCTTGCGAGCCCGCAATCGCCGGCGTCTTATGCTGCGGAAAAATAATCGCGTTCTCTGGACAGACACGACTACAGGCCGGACATCCCTTTCGGCAGTTGTCCGGCTGTTCGACTAAGATCGTGTCAATAGTATCAACACCGTAGACGCCGAACAAACAAAAATCGATGCACTCCATGCAGTTGGTGCAACGACTGTAATCAATCACCGGATACCAACGGCGTTTTGCCGCCGATTCAGTTAAACGCTGCACGTTCACTTGATCAGCATCTTGATCAGCTACGTTTTCCGTTTGATTGCTATTGAACAAGTCGTCGAAAGTGAATGCCTGCGCCGGTTCGGCAGGCACCTCAACCACACCGGAAAACCCTAACGCGGTAGTGTTGGTGGGTGCAGCCATCCGACGCATTGCCTCCGCCGAAACGCCTGCGGGTGGCTCTGCTTTATTACCAACCACTGCTCCGCCCAATCCCAGCGAAGGTTCGGCATGCGAATGCCCGTTTACCCCATTTACACTTCCGTTGACTCGGTTAGCCGAATCTTTACCAGGCGTTGAACCATTGATCTTGCCATTGATCTTGCCATTGATCTTGCCTAGGCCTAACGAAACCACCGAAACTGACAACTCACTTTGAATCCTGCGAATCTCTGCCAAATAATCGGCGACCTTGTTCGAAGTACGAAAGTCAATGTGATAGAGATACCGATTAGGCAGTGCTCGGGAATCAATGACTCGTGCACGCTGTTCCTTCTCGATTGCCGCCGCTTCCTCATCCTCGTCAGGTTCATCCTCAAGGGTCAGCAAGACGGTTCCCATTTTGCCGCGGATGTCATTCCGGTCCAATAACCAGTGAGCCGCCCGCGGAAACATCCAAGATAAGATAACTGCGTTTGATGAGAGTCCACGCAGCGCTAATATCGCCGTGGAACTCACTTCCAGATCGTAGAAATGAGGAACCACGATGACTTCAAGGCCCCGTTGCATCATCAATTCGGTGATGATGTCCTCTTCCAGCTGACGCTTTTCAGGATTTCTACCTTGAGCCTGCGAAACGACTACAGTTAAGCGAGCCATGAATTCCTCACAAGTCTTCTACGTGGTTAATCGAAAAAGCGTTTTTCTCTTGCGTTGATTGCAAAGTCCATCGGCTTGGTGATTTTGGGTCCGGTTTCTAGTCATTCAAAAATAAAGATACCATCAGCACTCAAATACGCTCGGCACTGCCACCTCACGCCAGCACAAGTTTAGTTCAAAGACGAGATTTCAACACCCCGTCCTAATGACAAACTCGCGACACATCTAACAGGGTTTTACCGCAGTCCAACTGGCCAAATGACCCGCTGATCAAGAACCCAGTCCAACCAGTGAACTTTCCCAGTGAACTTGGTCAGTGAACTTTGGTCAGTGAACTTGGTCAGTGAACTTGGTCAGTGAACTTGGTCAGCCCTGCAAAAGTCCAACCTTGCTCAACCAATCCCCACTCGACCTAGTTCATTTGGCCCTTGATCGCTCGCTGCGTCTCTTGCCAGACCGAATCCAGCAGATCCACATATTGACCGACCGTTAGCAGGGCATCGCCATCGCCTGCAATTTCCATCAACCATCCACTTTCATATTTGTCGACGTTGATCGACGACGGATCCTCTAGCAACTGTTGGTTGATCGCTACAATGTTGCCGGCGATAGGAGAATACAGTGAACTTTCCGCTTTTTTACTTTCAATCGAACCAATCTCTTGTTGGACCCGAACATCCACGCCAACTTCTAAATCCCAATCAAGAAAGTACACGTCTTGCAGCAGGCGGACGGCGTAGGCGGCAAAACCAAATCGCATCCGATCGCCCATAGACATGGCCCACATGTGGTTCTTTGCATACAAAAGATTATCGGGGAATTCGGCCTTGAATTCACCCATCATGAACGAACGCATCTGAGGCATCATGTGTAGCGAACGCCTTGAAACTGTGACTCAAAGAATGACGACAATAGCTGGTCAACTTGCAAAAGACCTTGTCGAGTCAAGCGAATTTGACCGTTGTCAATTACCAACATCCCTTGATCCACGTGATTCTGCCACACTTGCTTCCAATTGGAAACGATGTTGATTCCAAATTTTTCTTGAAAGTATTCCGAGTTCAGATAACCACGCTTTAATTGCAAAATCATTTCGCGAACCAACTTTTGATGTTCCGTTGGCACCATCGCTCGCCCGATCGGCAACTTCCCTTCGGTTGTCAAATCTCCAATATAATCAGCCCACTCGGCCTTGTTCTGATAATGAACACCACCAACATGTCCGAAACTTGCAATGCCCGTGGCCAAAAGGTCGGATCCCTGCCACAAGTTATCGCGGTAGCTAAAGTTCACCATCTTCGGATCCCTGACCACGGTATACGCACTGCTTATGTGATAACCTGCAGCCAAAAATTCATCAAACGCATAGTCCACCCAGGCTCGTTTCAACGGCCAATCAGCAACCAGGGTCTCAACTTTGTTTCCCAAAATATCCTTAGAATACACCGTATTGAACGGCAATTCCATTTGGTAGATGGTGACACTATCCGGTTCAAATTTCAGAGCTTGACGAATATTGTCTTTCCAATTCTCCCAAGTCTCACCCACCATGCCTGAAATTAGATCAATGTTCACATTTTGAAATCCAATCTTCTTGATCCAATCCCAAGCCCGAAATACTTCTGGCGCCAAGTGAGCTCGACCGTTGGATTCCAAAATTTCATTCGAAAAATTCTCAACTCCCAAGCTCAACCGAGTGACCCCAAGATCTTTCAAGGTTTGCAACTTCGCTTCACGCAAAGTTCCCGGTTCGCATTCGAAGGTCACCTCTTCCGCCAAATCCCAATTGATGTTCTCACGCAACCGTTCCACCAAAGCCGTCAGCTGACGAGGGCTAAGAAACGAAGGCGTTCCACCACCAAAATAAACAAATCGAAAAGGACGCTGCCCCATCACTGGCAAGCGCGAAACCAATTCAATCTCTTTTGCCAATGCCTGAACGTACTGTTCAATATCGCTGGCTTTGTTGTCCGTGAAAACCTTGAAGTAACAAAACTTGCAACGTTTGCGACAGAACGGAATATGCAAGTACAGACCCAGCGGCACATCCTCCGGCGACCGCGCCATCGCCTGCTCGACCTCAGGGACCAATTCCTTTTTCCATTGCGAAAAAGGTGGGTAGTTTGAAATAAAATAACTACCAACTTCAGTTTTTTCAGATGTCGAGGACATAATCTTCGGTTACTCATCGATTCAAGGGGGCGAAACCCCGACTACTTCAATTCAAATACGCTCTACTTCAATTCAAATACGCTCTACTTCAATTCAAATACACTCTGCATGCCAGGCACGAACCCCGCTGCCAGACCTATTTCTTACCTAAACAACAGACGATACCCTCGTCGGTCGCAACAATCAGCTGGTTGCCGACCACGCACGGCGACCCCAAGACAACGCCCGAAAGTTCAATTTTCTGTCGAATTTCCCCGGTTTCTAGATCGACACACAACAGTTGTCCATCGCCATCCCCAACGTAAACGCGATTCCCAACAATCACAGTCGAACCGTCAATTTTGCGTTTGGTGTTTAATTGCCAAATGACTTTTCCAGTCTGCCGGTCCAGACAATTTAGTTGACTGCCGCGAGTCCCAAACACCACTCGAGAACCTGCAACCGAGCCGCTTCCACGAATCCCGCCACTTTTCTCTGCATCGATCCAGTCCCAAAGAATTTTCTTCTGCTCGATGTCCACACAAACAAATTGTCCGTTTTCCATTCCGAAGTAAACTTGATTTCCGACGCAACAGGGCGTCGAACTCGTCTGAGATTCCAATTCTACTTTTTCAATGCCGGTGCCCTGTTGCACATCGATCACATGAAGTTGGGCATCGCAGCCAGCCACAAAAGTCTTGTTACCGGTGATCACAATTGAACTGCGAATTTGATCATCAATGCTATGCGTCCAAACTGGTTTACCCTCTTCCAGAGTCAAACAATATAAAGTGGCATCTTGCGAACCAAACAACACGTTGCCTTCATAGAAATTTGCAGCCGAATCGATTTCCCCTTTTGCTTGAAAATCCCACTTCTGTTTGCCGGTTTCCAATTCATAACATCGAAAAACACCGTCAATATCTCCGATGTAAACTTTTCCAGCATGGATAGAAGGCGATGCGATAAAGCCAAACTTGGTCTTCACTTCCCATATCTTCTTGCCAGACTTCAGGTCCAAACACCAAAGTCCACCATCCAAATCCGCCGCCACTACCTTCCCCTCGACACATACCGGCGAAGCTTCAAACGATGACTTGGGAACTTCATATTCCCAAACGACATCCAAGGATTCGGGCAACTTAGAGTCCGAAACAAACCCCGTTCCACTCCAGTCGCCACGAAAAAATGCCCAAGCCGCTTTTCCAACCACCGGTTCTTTAGATTCCTGAACCGATTTGCCGTCAGCAATAACCAACGATGATTTATCAGGTGAACTCACCTTCTGGATTGCGGTCAAGACACGAACAGAATTTGCCGTTTGGGAATTGGCTGGTGCTGGCTTCAAGGCGGTCGCAAAGTAGATGCCACTTATCGCCGATAGTATACCGATAACCAAAGATGAATTGGGAAGTTTCATTTTTCTCTCTTCTAAAGCAGTCCACACCATTTCATTGGCAGTGAACCATCAAGACGACTTGTTAAATGACAATCCGTAAATTTAGCAATCCAACCAAATGTCGAAAAATCTTTGCCCGTTGGCACTTGAGAAACACACCGACTCAGGAATGCAACTTCCACCACATCTGTATCCAGGGAACCCAAACCTCACGACTGTACCCAAGCCTCACGCCTGAACCCAAGCCTCACGAGTTACAAACCGATGGATCAGGCTGAACCGTGATGATCTCAGGACAGCCAACTATTCTTCAGTGTCCAACAATAGTTTCCCCGGACCAACAACCGTTTCCCAGGAGTAGTAACGTGCCAGCGGTCCTCATAACTTTACCGAGGGTTTGGAGCATGAAACCGCCTGGGAATTCCAAACCCGTCAAAGACTCTTAGTCAAATACTTAACATAGTGGTTACTTCGAAATCCAAGTCTTCTAAAACAACGTTTATGGAATCAAAGTAAGCCCGCGTCGGAAGTTCAACTTAGTTGTCCGGTCCAGCGCCCACCGCCTATCTGATCCACGCCAATACCTCCTAAACATGAGTCGCTTCGCTTCTACCCGAAATCGACCGCATCTTGGCTTGGCTGACGAATCCAAACATTATAACGCGTCCCGGTACAGCTTGCCCAACGATTGGGCGTCTACAGGACGAGGATTGAACGAACCGGTCCATTGCTTAGCGGCCGCGGTGGCTAGGTCGCCCACGGCAGTACCCGCAATGCCCAGTTGAGAAAGCTTGGATGACAAGTTCGCTTTCCGCAAGGTTTCAGTCAGCCAGGAAGCCAGTTGCCGCGAAGCCGATTCCCCTGGCGAAAAACCTAAGTCTCCTTCGAAACTTCGCATCAATTGATCATACTCCGCTTCGAAATGTTCCGCATTAAATCGCACAACATGCGGCAGCATCAGGCCAACTGCCTGGCCGTGGGCGGTCCCAAAACTAGCCGTCAAAGGATTCGCCAAAGCATGGGCAGCGCCCAGCATAGAATTTTCAATTGCCAATCCAGCCAAACCCGCGCCTAATTGCATTGCTGCTCGGGCCGCCAAATCGTTTGGCCGCTGAAGAACAGCCTGGATGTTCCCACTCAACAGCCGGAAAGCTTCTCGACTGTACATCTGGGATACCAAATTCCGCTTCGTACAGACAAAGGTTTCGATCGCATGAGACAACGCATCCATTGCGGTCAATGCCGTTACCTGTGCTGGCTGAGTTAACGTCAATTCGGGATCCAAGATGGCAATCTTCGACGCCGTCTTTTTGTCTCCGCAGGCCATCTTCACATGACTCACCGCATCGCTAATCAAAGCGAAAGACTGCATTTCACTGCCCGTCCCTGAAGTGGTCGGCACCGTGATTAGGGGCAGCATCGGCTTCGTAGCTTTGTCGACACCCCAATAGTCTTTCATCTCCCCGCCGTTGGTCAGCAGGAAGTTGATTCCCTTGGCACAGTCCATCGAACTGCCACCACCCAATCCGACGATCAAATCCGGCCCAAAGGGCGACGCAACCTGTAGGCCGCGATTCACATCGTCGGTAGTCGGATTTTCACGCGCCCCATCGAACAGCAATACTTCTAAGCCGGCCTCTTGAAGCGATTTCACGCCTCGGCCGGTGTGCCCGGCCGCAACAACCCCAGGGTCGCTGACCACAAGCACTCGCTTGGCCCCCATTGCGGCGGCCAATCCACCCAATCGTTCTACCGTTCCACAGCCGTAAACAATTCGAGTCCTCGGCTGATGATCCAGTTCCGATGGCGCGACCGCTCCTTCAAGATCGATTATCAAATCACTCATTCCAGATTATTGCCTTCCACCGTTGTTCCACTCCGGCGAAAAAAATTTATCATGTGTAACGTCAACAGTCTTATACCATTTCAGCGAATTGATCTTCAGGGACTTGATACGCACGCGAACGGAATAAGAACTCGATTAGATTCCCTTCGTGCGGTTGCAACCAATTCAGTCGATTCGTCGGGAATGGTCCAATGTTCAGACGGTCGATGTTAGTCGCGTCACTTAAATGGTCAATCCAGTTTCGGTCTTTGGTAATGGCCGTACCAACCAAAGTGTAGCCGATACTGCTAATCATCTTGTCCTGAGGGCACTTTACAACCGATGCGAAGGGGAACATGAATTCCTTAGTCGCAATTGCGCAACTTGGACTCGCCGCGTGGGCAACCATGGGGCGAATGTAACTGCAACGTTCGTGTTCAACCAGACGCTCGCCATACTGCGCAGTGCAGTCGGTGACACCGCCTTCCTTCAAGTCACTTTGCAGCATCTGGTAAACCGCTTTGCCCACTCCGTCCACTGTAAACGCAGCCAAGCCGGCCTCCGGATCACCCGGATCCTTCACCTCGATCGGGCCCAGACGCTCGGCCATGGCTTGAGCGATTTCTTCGGTGTGCCGCGAAGCCCAGATGCTGGAAGCGTTGATACAACTGCGCCCACCGTTGATGTAAACACTTTCAACCATCAAGTCCAAATACTTCTCCCAATCGTCAACCAAGTCGTCACCCAACATGATTTTCGAATATCCCGGGCCATGCACTTGAACCTTAGGATTCCCAGCATACTGCTGAATCGTCTTCTCGCCCCCGAAAATCATCGAACGATTGCAGGTGGACAAAATCGTTCCGCCCACGTCATGCCCACCCGGGTAAAGTGAAATGACTTCTTTCGGGATACCCGCCTCGGTGAATGCAGACGCTACTCGGTACGCCGTCCAAGGTTCTTGCCCACCAGGCTTCAGGACCAATCCCATCTGCAACGCAACCACCGGGATCCACAACGTGTGGACGCCCGGCGAATTCGAAGGCAAAACCGCCCCCAGTACTGGGGTTTGACTTTGGTAACTGACAATGACCCCTCGATTCTCAACACCATACCCTCGAGACAGGATCGAGAGATCCAAACCACGGGTCAATGCGTCTAGGATCGTGTCGATCTGCAGCATCACAAAACTGTTCTTCTTCATGTTCGAACGGCACATGTGTTCAGGCAAACCAGTCGTCGCCGATTGCTGATGTACAAAATCATCAGGCGATTGAACACCGTCCCCCAAAGGCAAAGTCGCCGATTCAAACAACTCGCCGGCTTTTTTCACCCGGGCAACCAGGTCTTCCACCGGAATGTCCCGCAATATACGACGGGCCACGTCGGCTTTCCGCATATCTCGAGCGACCAAACCCCCGTTGGCTTGATCCACTTCGGCTATCGGTGCACCGGTGCGGAAGTGAACAATCTTCTGAGTTTCAAGCGATTGATAAGGCTTGCCCCAACGCAATACTGGAATTCGTAGCACGACGAATCAACTCCTAAAATGATGTAAAACTTAAACGAAACTAATCAATTTCGCGAGAGAAAATTGTTCCACAGTCAAGAACAACTATCCAGAGTGAAAACCGAACGATCATCGCAAAAGAATGCACCCGACGATTTACCACATGACTTCACTGAAAAACCTATTGTCCAACGCAGTAACAAAGCCTGAACACACAGACTCCGCTGGTTGCATCCCGGGCCTTTGATCGATGGGCGATCGAACCGCTAGTACACTCCAACCGTCGTCGAAGACGCGATCTTATGGTAAGGACGCACGCCGCTTACTCCTTCCCATGGGTACATTTCAAACGGTGCTTCTCGTTCGCCTTCGTCCCTTTCTAAAAAGCCCGGGATAAAGAATTCCTTGGTCAGCGTTGTCAATTTCACGCGACCCGTTTCTCCAAAGGCGACAGCCGTCGTATGGTCATCAAAATCGACCACCTCGGTCACGGCACGCGGTTGCGGGGCGAAGTAACTAATCTTATACCCGTCAGCCGCAGTGATTGGCTTGCTACAAGCCAAGCCCATCAATGTGTTGCCGTAAGTCGGCGTCATGAAGATACCACTCTCTTCGGGCGGGCCTCCAAAGAATTCCTCGATGCAAAATCGAGTCCACTGCGGGGTAAATTCAGTGCCACCCGAAAAAATACCGGTGATTCCCGTATCAGCAAACGACTTCCCTTGCTCTTCCAACCCCGTACACAAAGATTCAAGCAGTTTCGGTGTCGCAAACATACACTTGATGTTGTGGTTGGCACTTAAGATCGTGATCGCTTGGTCAATACAATGCTTCTTGTACTCTTCCAGATGCTCCATCCAACCCTTCTTGATCAACTTGACAACCCATCGAGGATCCAAATCAATACAGAAGCAAATACCGTCGCGGAACTGAGCCATGTGTTCCACTGCCAGACGAAGTCGCCGAGGCCCACTTGGACCCAACATCAACCAATTTGAACCCTTGGGAAAGTACTTGTCCGGCAGCGTTTCACTGAACAATTCGTAGTCGATGCGAAAATCGTCGATCACCATTCGACTCTTCGGAATACCCGTCGTGCCGCCCGTTTCAAAAACGTAAGTAGGCCTTCCATCCAACCCCTTGGGCCGCCAACGTTCGATCGGACCGCCTCGCAACCAATCGTCTTCGAAAAGCGGGAACTTCTTCAGGTCATCAAAGCCCTTAATTTCGGTCAAGGGATCAAAGGACAGCTCGGCCTTCTGTCCAAGCCAAAATGGGCTGCCGGTTGAATCATGAAAATGCCATTGTACGGTTTCATAAGTGTGCTGGTCCAAACGGTCTTTGGCACTCTTGACCATCAATTCTAAATCTACATTCGCAGTCGACATCAATACTTCTCGCTATAATCTCTTAACTAGTTAATCAAAATTAAGTGCTAGGCCATTAGAAAAGAATAAACGAGTCCATCGTCAACCCAATCACCGGCAATCAGCCTGCCCCAACAATTTTTTGAACGTTTCTTCGCGCCGCTCAGTCGCCTATGTTTTGAAGGTTGACTACCTTAGTCGATCCAACCTAACCCCTGTTGTGCAAAGCCAGCAATCGACCCATCTAATTCTACGTTAGCCGCCGCCTCTACCGGCAAGCTCGCTGCTTACCCACCGTGACCGAACTCAACCGTGACCGAACTCAACCACAGCGACTAAGTAAACGGTGACTAAGTAAACGGTGACTAAGTAAACGGTGACAAGGTCAACGGTGACAAGGTAATTTGTGCCCCGTCACAACCGCGATTCGCTTCATCCAGAAGGACCGTAAACCGCAAAATTCAGAAACGACAAACTTCAAATTTCTTCACTTCGTCGGCCAAACCCAATACGATTCATCCAAATTTGGGGGGTCGTCCCGCAAATCCCCGTTCGAATGCTGCACCGCCAATTCCTAACCTGCGGTTTCCTCGCTCCGGATTCCCTTACGAGCAATCCGGGTTGGGCACCGAGAATTCAACCGATAGCGCACCTGGACCGATTTCCTCTCTTCGGACAGCGGTTGACGGACCAAGGGCA
>JBDNHU010000524.1:0-9497 GCA_041688615.1 Mariniblastus sp.
CCAGGTACGACCAATACGGGCATGCTGGAGTTCAGGGCGCGGGTCAAGGATTCAATTCAACCGAGGATATCTTCGAAGCATTTGGAGAGATCTTTGGGGGTGGGATGTTTGGTGACTTCTTCGGTGGACGTAGAGGGGGTGGAAAACGTACCCGAAAAGGCAACGACGTACGCGCAGATGTCACCTTGACCTTGGAGGAATCTGCGGCGGGTGTTGATAAGGTTCTTAAGTTTACTAGAAATGAACGTTGCGGAACTTGTAGTGGTTCTGGTGCGAAGGAGGGGACATCCCCCGATCAATGTAAAGTTTGCGGTGGACGCGGGCAGGTATTGCAGTCTGCCGGAATTTTACGTGTCCAGACAACTTGCCCGCAATGTCGTGGGGCGGGTGTTGTTATCAGCGACCCGTGTCATGACTGCCGAGGGCGAGGCGTAGACAGTAAGCCGATTGAGCTGGAAGTTTCCATCCCAGCGGGTGTCGATGACGGAATGCGAGTTCGGTTGTCGGGCGAGGGCGAAGCCAGTCCTGATGGCGGGCCTAGCGGTGATTGTTACTGCTTTATCAAAGTGAAACGTCATGAACTGTTCCATCGCGACGGGCGAAACTTGATTTTGCAGTTACCCATTGCCTATACCCAGGCTGTATTGGGCGCAGACGTAAAGGTTCCGATTTTAGGCGGCCATGACGTATTACACATCAAACGTGGCACACAATCGGGCGACGTGTTCACGCTAAAAGGCAAAGGCATGCCGGATCCCCAAGGTGGATCACGCGGCGATTTGCTGGTTCAGACATTTATCGAAACACCGAAGAAGATCAGTGCTAAACAAGAAGAGGTGTTAAGGACTTTGGCCGAGTTGGAACATGCGGATGTTTCGCCCCAACGAAAAAGTTTCTTGGATAAATTGAAGTCCTATTTCCCAAGCGGCAGTCAAGATTAGTCGGCCTGGAATTGATAACGGTTTTTCAAAGAACTTCGACCTGAAAAAATAATGGCGTCCTTTGAAATTCGAAAGTTTTAGAGAGTCAGATACCAATTTGTTTTGGTTAAATGTTTCGCGAACTTATTCGAGTGTGATCGTGGTGCACTCAAATGGGTTTCCCTAGATTGATGCGGTTTTGCATTCGATCCAAAGCATGGTTATTGAAGTAGTCGAGATTGCAAATGGATGAGAAAACAACCGAACAGATTGATGAACAACAAATCGAGGCAAACGAAGCAATGGATATAAATGAAGGCGATAGCCAAATCGAAAACGGATTGGATCAGCCGATCGATTTTGAGGGTTTCCAAGATCAGGTGGGTGCAACCGAATCGGTAGAACAACGACTGCAACGCGAACTGGCTGAATCAACCGACCGATGGGTGAGATCGCAAGCCGAAATTGAAAATGTTCGCCGCCGGACTCGTCGCGACATGGAAGAGCAAGCGAAATTTGCAGCTCAGATTGTGATCAATGACTTGTTAGAAGTTGTGGATAATTTGAATCGAGCGACGGGAGCAGTTGATTCCGCTGAGGATCCAACAGGCTTGATCATTGGTGTTAAGATGGTAGTTCAGCAATTCGAAGACGTGCTGAAACGGCACGGTTGTCATCGCTTGCAGACCGATGATCAAGAGTTTGATCCGAACTTTCATGAAGCGATTCAGATGGTTCCAAGTGATTTAGCGTCGGGTCGGATCGTCCAAGAAGTACGTAGCGGATATAAAATGCACGACCGAGTGCTTCGTCCAGCTCAAGTAATCGTGTCGGCCGGAAAAGCGAATTAGTTTGCGAGATCGGCGCTTGAACCAACTGCTTGGGCACTGACCCTGTATTGGGGACGCGGTTCCAGGTTTTTGTTGTTTTGATTGACTGGGTTTTACTGTCCATTGGGTTTGTAAGAGAAAGACTGAAGCATGCCAACCTACGACTACCTATGTGAAGCGTGTGGTCATAAGTTCGAAGAATTTCAAAACATCACCGCCGAGGTTCTTACGAAATGCCCTGCCTGTAAGAAGAAGAAATTGCGACGATTGTTTGGGATCGGTGCCGCCGTAATGTTCAAGGGCTCTGGTTTCTATCAAACGGACTATCGAAGTGACAGTTATAAATCGGCAGCAGCAAAGGACTCGAAGGCTGGCGAATCCAAGTCGACAGAATCCAAATCCGGAGAATCGAAATCCAGTGAATCGAAATCCGGAGAATCGAAATCCAGTGATTCCAAGGCGTCCAGTTCTGAAAGTAAGCCCAAGTCGGGGCCAAAGAAAAATCCGTCCAAGGGCGATTAACTTAGTTTGCACCCAGAAGTGGACCTTCTTATAAAGCAAATTGCTTTCTGAGTTGGCATTTGGGCCGACTTTGAATCTTGGTTTCGGAAGTCTAGCTTGGTTGGCGTCGGGTGATCAAATTATTACACTAGGGAATACGAGGGCGTCGATTTTGGATGGTAAATTCAGTAAGAAGGCACTGCCATTTTCGCCACTGTGGTGAACCTCTTTCCTTTTCTGAAACAGGCAATTTCTGAAACAGGCAATTTCTGAAACAGGCAATGAACATGAACAAACCGACTCCGGAAATCCCAGCCAAGGCAACGTGCTCGTATTGCCGAACCGTTTTCACGGTGACAAATCTTAATTGGATGCCTTTTTGTTCCCGACGCTGCAAGGAAGTAGATTTGTCGAATTGGCTGACCGAAAACTATGGTTTGCCATTTGAAGGGGATCCGACTGAAGAAGATGCTGCCAGGCATAAATTTTTTCAAGACGACGATTAGTTCAGATCTCTTGGACAGGCAATCATTCTGCCCAGTGGCAAGTCGAGTTCTTCGCGGATTTATTCATTTGCTCAATTCCAATCGGTGGTGAATTGGGATGACCTTAGTCGCTGAAAATGTTTCCAAGCGTGCTGGTTTTCATGCCTTGAATTAAAGATGTCTCAATGAACTTAGACGGTGAATCGATCGACAGTTCCGTTTCGGCAAATGCGGGTGACGCTTTGGATATAAAGTCTTCTGGGGACAAGAAACCTTCTGGCAAAGCGTATTCGCGACCCGCGGATTTGTTGTTCGAAATCAATATCATTTTTTCAAGGATGATTAGCGCTTGTTATGCGGCGTTAAGTCCTTCAACGGTGGCTGCCGCTGGCTTGGGTGTGCTGATTAGTTCGTTCCTCTGGTCGGCGGTTGGCATGTGGGTCGAAACTGATTTGGTAAAACAAAACGGCTTTGAGTGGAATCCGAATATGGGTGGCGAAACGAGTGCTTGGGTGGGTGCTCAGTCCAGCGTCGCTTCGCCGGTGAAGATTGCTTTGCCATTGACGTTATTTCCACAGACTGGTGGGCCGTGGTCGGTTGCAAATTATTACCTTGCGCCATGGCGACTGATGGTGGCATCCAAGGGATGGAGTTTGTTTGTCGTTGCGTCCGCTTGTTTTGCGACGCTTTTGATATGGAGTTGGATCGCGACATTTATTTGCCGGGTCGTTGGCGTAAAGATCGTTAACGCGAATGCCCGTTTTGGTGATCATCGTCTGTATATCAATCGACGTTTCGGCGATGCTTTTTTTAGTGTGGCAATTCCGATTCTGACATCCGCCGCGCTAGCGTTGCCTATCGCTTTGGTTGGTGCTTTGTGTGCCTTTGATTTCGCAGCCTCGGTGGGCAGCGGGCTGGCGTTGGTTGCAGGGTTGTTTGCGATCCCGATGGCGATTGTTCTACTTGGACTGTTGGTGTCTTGGCCGTTGATGTTCCCTGCGATTGCTTTTGAAGGTCGAGATTCGTTTGAATCAATCAGTCGCGGCTATGCTTACGTGATGCAGCGTCCCTTCGAGTTGCTGTTTGTGACAGCGGTTGCACTTTTTGTGGGGACGGTTATTAATTGGATTTTGCTTGCGGTGGCAGCGAATATTGAAAACTGTTTTCAGTGGTCGATTAGTTGGGGTGTGAATATTTTTGATGCTCAACGATGGGCCGAACTCAATGGCGCGGGTTTGGGGAACGGGACTGGTCAAGCAGGAGCTGCGTTCACGGGTAACACTTTTCCCGGATTGCTTTTCGCATTCTTTAGTCGCATGATCTACTTTGCAGTCTATTGTGCAAATGTGTCTGTGTTTTGGGGCCTGGCAACGGCCAGCTATTTACTGATGCGTCGTTACCTAGATCAAACGCCGTTAGGTGCAATCTATTTCGATGGTCAAACAAAGTTGGCGGAATTAAAGGCCGACTGAACCAGGTCTTTGTAGTTGGACTAGGTTACGAATTGACTTGGTGTTCGACCCACTGTGAGTATTCGTGGGACGCTTGGACCTCTGTCGTTATTATTTCAGGCAAGTCATAATTGTGAAGCCTCTTGATTGTGCGAACAACCTGCGGTGTTAATAGGCTGATGGTCTTGATGTTGGCTTGCCATTCTGTTCCTGTCTGCGACTGTCCTTCCCACACATAGTGGCTGGTAATCGGGCCGCTTATTTGGATGCATGCCGCAAGTTTCGCTTCCAATAGAGTACTGGAGATTTGATTCAGGATTTCTATTTCGTTGGAGGTTGTAGTAACGACGGAAACCAAGGTAGAAGAATCTGATTTCATAGGATGCGCTCAAAAATGGTGTAAGAATTCTATACGCTTAAGAGGCCTGGGCGCGGCAGGTTCAGTGAATAAACAAGCGGGCTTTGAGGGGGCCCGTACCCTGAAAATCACTGGTACCCTGAAAATCACTGGTACCCTGAAAATCACTGGTACCCTGAAAATCACTGGTACCCTGAAAATCACTGGTACCCTGAAAATTACTGGTACCTTGAAAAGTACCAGGCGCAAGCTGCTGGCCCCGATGATCGACACAGTTGCCCTGAAGAAAACTAAGTAGCTATCGCGGAGAAACCGATTGGTTTCTAAAGAGAGTCCGAAGCGAAATCGGAAGAAGAGGCGCCGCCCAGAATCGAACTGGGATAAACGGATTTGCAATCCGGTGCCTAGCCATTCGGCCACGACGCCTTAAACACTTGCCCTCGGGCATTGGTAAGTGAAAGCCTTGACTTGAAATCTAATCACTTTCCAACCAAGGTTGGTAGACAGTGTTTCCTGTCTAGACCGCTCTTTCAACTCAAGATTCAAGTCCCAAATCTTACCAGACCATCCTGATTTGAAAAGGTACCCTAAACCACGTGGCCGGAAAAATTGGTTGAAGTTCGGATTGAATTGTCTTAGGGCGGGCAGCCTTAAAGCTAACACAATCGTTCCCACTGGAAAGTGATATCGTCCAATTTGGTGAAGGACTTTACCGACACTTTGAAAGAAAATTAGCCGTAAGCTAAAGCTTTCCCGGGATCCGTTTGGTGGAAATCGCTGAAAGTTCGCTTCCAACGGGCCAACAGGTTCGTGCACTGTCTCAATTTATCCAGGAAAACTAGCGATGGTGGACGTCTCCAAAATCAATTCGACATTACAAAATGTGAACCGCCAATTGCACCGAGTGACAGAGGATTGGGTTCTAAACGCGGACAACGAACGCAGGTTTCATTATCGACCGGACGAGCACAAGATTGACGAACTGTTGGAATTGATGGTGACCAACAGCTTTCTTTTCGGTGACGATTCGGACGACGGACGGGACGAACCTTGGGAAGACCGCTAAAATCTACCCAAGGGTTTCGGAGCCGGTAACGCCTAGCCAACCAGTTAAGCAATGGCCAGTTCGGCTCTGGCCACTCGGTGTCACGGGGCCCGTAAAGTCCCCTGAAATTGTCTGCAGCCTTTTACTAAGATCAACCGTGTGGTAGTTGCCGTTACGCCATTTTCTCTTTTCCCATGTACGGCTGAAGTGCGGCTGGAATCAAAACTGATCCATCGGCTTGTTGGTGATTTTCTAGGACCGCGATGAGGGCGCGACTCAGTGCAAAAGCCGTTCCATTGAGCGTGTGAACGAAGTGGGTTCCCTTCACATCCTTTTGTTTGTATCTAACATTCAAACGTCTGGCTTGATAATCGGTGCAGTTTGAGGTGCTGGTCACCTCGCCCCATTCTCCAGTTTCGCCACGACCGGGCATCCAAGCTTCCAGGTCATACTTTCGATAAGCAGGGCCTCCTAGGTCGCCGGTTGCGGTATCCACGATCCGGTAGGGCACCTCTAACATGTCAAATAAATCGCACTCGATTTGCCGCAATTCTTCATGCAGCGAATCGCTTTGACTTGGCAGGCAGAAGGCGAACATTTCAACTTTTGTGAATTGGTGAACCCGATACAATCCCCGCGAGGCGCGACCTGCGGCCCCTGCTTCGGTACGGTAGCAATGGCTAATCCCGCACAGTTTCAGCGGAAGATCTTCTGCATTGAGAACCTGCCCTGAATGCCAACCACCGAGTGTAATTTCGGCGGTGCCAATCAAGCACAGATCGGTATTCTCGACGCTATAAACTTGGGTCTCGGGGCCTCTTGGCATAAACCCGATGCCTTCCAGGATCTCGACTTTTGCAAGATCTGGAGTAATCGCTGGGGTGAAGCCAAGTTTGACTAACGTGTTGACCGCCAATTGCTGAATTGCTAAGTCCAGCATGACCAGGTCGCCAACTAAGAAATAGAAGCCCTGCCCTGTCGTCCTTGCTCCGCCTTCAAAATCGATCCAGCCATTTTCGGTTCCAAGGTCAAGATGGTCTTTGACTGGAAAATCAAAAGTGCGCGGTTGAAATTTTCCGCGAGCAATTTCCAAGTTGGCTTGATCGTCCGCGCCTCGAGGTGCGTCCGGATGCGCCATGTTGGGTATCGTTCTCTGGATTTCAAAGATCTCGGCTTCCAGGGCATCCACTTTCTTTTGAGCGGAATCTTTTTCATCGCGAAGTGAGCGGCCCTTGGCAATGGCATCCTGACGCTCTTGCGGATCCTTAATCTTACCGATCGTGCCTGCTACAGCGTTGGCTTGCCGGTTCAGCTCTTGAACTTCGGTATCGGCAGATTTTCGCCGGACTTCCAATTCGACAAGCTTATCAACTTCACATTTGACACCGCGATCGACGCAGTTTTGCTTAACTTGTTCAACGTGGGCTAGGATGAATTTTCGATCTAACATCGTGCGTCAGACTGTCTCTTTAAAGTGATAAAATTAAGCTACCGTAAATTACGAAGGGTTCGCAATCAGGAACACCTACTTGTTGATTTCTGAAATCGCTTGCCAAAGATAAGCACTGGCAATGATACCTTTTTGAAAATCGTCAACCGAAAACTTCTCGTTCGGGCTATGCGTGTTGTCGTCATTTTGCCCCCAGCCCAATAATAGGGTGTCCACCCCCAATTTTTGTTTGAAGTTAGACACAATTGGAATCGATCCGCCGGCTCGAATCAGTACGGGTGTTTTTCCGAAGGCCTGTTCAATCGCGGTGGATGCGGCGGACATGAACGGGCTGTCCAATGGAACAACGACGCCAGGCGCCCCGTGACCAATGTGTAGGTTCCACTTAAAAGCGGTCGAGATTCTAGCTGCAACGTGAGCTTGAATTGATTTTGCAATTTTCGCTGGATCCTGATTAGGGACTAGGCGGCAAGTGAATTTGGCCACGGCTTTGGAAGGAACGATTGTCTTTCCCCCCTCACCTTGGTAGCCGCCGCTGATGCCATTAATGTCCAAGGTCGGGCGGCTCCAACGCCGTTCAATCGTCGAGTAACCGGGTTCGCCAAACGTTTCAGTGATGCCGATTTTGTCCATGAATTCCGCTTCGGAGAATGGCAATTGCTTCCATTGCTCCCGCTCGACCGGTTCCATCTCTTGCACGTCATCATAGAAGCCATCGATGGTAATCTTGCCAACATCGTCTTGGAACGAAGCCATAACTCGCATCAGCGCATTGACCGGATTTGCAACCGCGCCGCCGAAAGTCCCTGAGTGTAAATCTTGTTTAGGACCAACTACGGTCAATTCAAAGGCAACGATCCCGCGCAGTCCATAAGTAATCGCTGGAATGCCCGCACCGAATTGCGAACTATCGCTAATCACAACCACATCGCAAGCCAGTTTCTCTTCTGAGGTGCAGCCGATTTGATCGTTGTAGTCACCTTTTAAGAACTGGGACAAAGCAGTTGAGCCGCATTCCTCTTCGCCTTCAATCAGAAACTTGATATTGATAGGAACGCCTCCACGATGTTTCATCCAAGCTTCGGTGCTGAAGACATGTGTCAGCATTTGGCCTTTGTCGTCGGTGGCGCCACGGGCGTAAATATTGCCATCACGGACCGTTGGTTCGAAGGGAGGCGAGATCCACTGTTCCAAAGGATCAGCCGGCTGAACGTCGTAGTGCCCGTAAACCAAAACGGTGGGAGCACCTTCGACGGTAGGGGTTTGGGCCAGCACGATCGGGTGAGACTTGGTCTTCACCATCTGGACCGATAACCCCATCTCTTGGAATTGGTCTGCCACCCATTTGCCTGCCTTGTAGACATCTTGCGAGAACGCGGGGTCGGTACTGACGCTGGGGATTCGCAGCAGTTTGAAAAGGCGGTTGAGGTATTGGTCTTGTTGCTGGGTAATACTATCTACCAGCGACTGCATATCCGACATTTTATAGATTTCTGGGGTTAGGATCCATATTCAAGATCTTACGGTACCAGAGTGACAGTGTAACGGCAGAAAGCCCGACTTTGTAGACGACTAGATAATTCGGGCGATTGGCAACGACAGTAAATCGAAAAAATTGAGCTTCTGTAAAAGTTAAGCAAAAAAAACTTTCAAATGGCAGATTGATCGCTAAAATAATCAGGTATGCAAAAGCGTTCGCTTTGAGCCAGAAGTCGGGACCTGTAACGGATTTGCCAGCACAATTCGTGACTTACCTGGTTTTTTAGGAACGTGCAGGTTGCGAAGTAGTCGCAGCGAGTGAATGCGGGTGTCAGCGGCAATTGAGGATCGCTGGTGGTTTGGGAAATGATGTAGGTACCGTAAGCATCATCTGTTGGAGATTTGTGATGGATCAAAAAGATCAATTGATGACCGCAGAGCCGAATCTGGAATTGAAATCGGCACCGAAGAAAGAAGAAAAGCGAAAGCGGCAACCGCGTTATAATGTTTTACTGTGGGACGACGATGATCACTCCTACAACTATGTCATGGAAATGATGCAGATTCTATTCGGACACACTTTGGAGCGAAGTTTCGAAATCGCCTCTCGAGTTGACGCAGAAGGTGTCGCTGTCTGCCTTACAACCACTATGGAACACGCGGAATTGAAACGCGAACAGGTACACGCGTTTGGTAAAGATCAATTGATCGCCGCTTGCGCCGGTGCGATGTCGTCGACCATAGAACCGATCGAATCGTAGACCTGATTCACGCACTTGATTCACAAGGTGTTCTCTCAATAACGTTGTTGTTCAACATTTGGTGGAAACGTCCGGAAAAAACGTTGCCAATGCGCCGGGAAATCGTTCTTGCGTACAACCGCTGTTCAATGCAGTGACTCGCCTTAAAGTGCGTCGGGCTTAACGTGCGTCGGGCTTAACGTGGGACGGGCTTAACGTGGGACGGGCTTAACGTGGG
>JBDNHU010000007.1:0-3213 GCA_041688615.1 Mariniblastus sp.
CGGAACAATTCCATTACGGTCTCGGCTAATCGTCACTCGATCCAAAGAAGCAGCTGTTCCCGGTCCATTTGCGGCCGAGGGAGTGTATGGAAATATGTTCACCACGCTTGTATTAAACGGTGCGGTCGCCAAATTGCCTGGGTCGAAATTCGGAGCTGAAATCAACATCGGATCCAAGCACAATCCAATGGCTTGATTCCCCGTAGGAGACAAGCCCAGTTGGCTGGCGAAAACCCGTTCATACCGGTCGTTGACCGAGTCGTAACGCAACCAACGACTATAATTCAATGCACCGAAACTTTTGGCCTTCTCGATAACGTTGCTGGAGTTTTGCCGGGCCGCTTCGTTCGAAAAACCAATCTGACTTAATCGAGAAGCCAACGGCACTAAGACCAACACCCCGAAAACACCAATCGTCGCAACCGCAATGGCTGACAAGACTTCAATCAACGTCAAACCACGACGCAAGTGAAATCCGGTTACTAACGATCTAAACGGTCGTCGCCTAGATCCCGATCGGACATCCGAAGTCACCGGCGATACGTTGTGTTGATTCATGTGGGTCGCCACCGTCAAAGATGTAAGCGTCAAGTTGTTTTTCGCATTCGTATTCATAGTACTTATCGCTCCGTTACACTGGCGGCGGCAATTTCGCGAGAAATACCGACCGAGACTCCGTCTTCGGCTTTCACCACCTTGGCGTTCCCAGTTTGGCTGCTAACCACGATCCAATGGTCCGCTGGCAACAAAGGAGTCGCCGACCGCTGGTTCACGTCGTCTTCACCCACAAACAAACACAGTGACGTCAACGGTTGAAAAGGTGCCAACCGTGACAATTTTCCATCGGGCGGTGACAACGACGAATTCAAGGCCGTCATCCCAGGACTCATTCCAAACGCACGATACACTTTGCCACTGGCATCAAATTCAATCCGAGGAAAGTAAGCCGCACGGATCGGGCTTAAACTATCACGAACTTTGGGCAGATCCTGGGTCGGATCCGTGCTGGCAAAGGTACCAATGGCGTTAGCAATACTTGGATCGCAATACATTGCGTAGTCATCCCGAAAGGCAAACTGAAGAAACGGTGCAAACCCGTCCTCAACGCCGTCAATCTGCCCGAAACCCGAACCATTTAATTGAATCGCAACCCCCTTGGGTAGTTCTAAGAAATTCAATTCGTCAATCATCGGAGGCTGAGAGATGTAGAACTGCGAAATCTTGGAAGTGAATCGCTGACTGGTAGCGTTCCAGTTCGGAATATCACCCGCCACCGCGGTTCCTACGGGTGGAAAGAACACTGGATCGGCAGGCCAAAAATTCGCTTGCGAGTTATCTGAAGCACGAAGGGCCAACGCGGCCCTGGCCGCAGCCCAACCGTTCCTGTTCATCGGAGCCGCAAATTCACTTCCCGTTCGCAACTCAGTCAAGGAATCGCGTGAAAATGGAATACTTGAAGAAGCCGACCGTGGATCCAAGCGACAATACAGCTTGACGATGGGACGGACGATTCCGCCAGTGCTTCCCGAATCCTGAGCAAACCCTTGATAGATCAAATACTTTTCAGGCCGATCTCGGAACGATAAATACTCAAATGGCTGCGCCTTGGCCGAATCTGCGTTGTACAGGTAAAACACATTGAACCGCATATCAACGCTGCCAGCCACTGTGCTGATCGTCACCGTTTCATCTGGAGCTTTGATCGCATAGCTGGTTTCATCTTCGCCGCGATAGTTCGGCCGACTGCGTCCCTTAAACAAACGATAGCAAAGGCCCGGCGAGTTCGCGTTGCGTTCAAAAATCAAGTGCGAACGCCCCTCATACTGGGCCTCAGCAGCGATCGATTCGACGAACGAACGGACGCTTTGCGTCGCCAAGGAAATGCGGTTGTCGCCCGTTGTCAAACGCACCACGGGCACGGCAACCGCCATCACTGAAACGATAATCGCAATCACCACTAACAATTCGACAATCGTTACGCCATAACGATCCGACGGTTGTCCGTTAGGCTTGCAGCAGACGTTTTGTATTTTTCTAATGTTCACGTTCACATCTCACTTTTGCACGGCATTGGCATCAACGCAAGATCTCTTAAAATTTGATGCGCTGGCTTGAGAGAACCAAAACTTGTCGGTCGCTTCTAGAACCAACGTTCTATGGGTCAATAGGTGTAATGACATTCTGGTAATCGAAGCCACCATCAACGTTCCGAGCCGACGCCACCACTCGCACTCTTTCGGGATTGAAAGACTCCGGAGTAATGTCTCCTAGCGTGTAAGTGCTGAGAGCCCCGGTGGCGACGTTGACCACATCAAACCTGTTCATCCAAGCCGACATTTCGTCGATCGGCAAATTGAACAGGCCCACATTTCCGCTGGCATCTGTTACCGGCATCGTCACCTGAATGCGAAAGTAAATCGGATCACCCCAAGCATCGACGACTTCTTTCAAACCGTCATTGTCAGTATCCGCAATCTCGGACTGCCGCAGCAAAGACGTAGCCGGTTCACCATCCACCCAAATCCGACCTAACACCGCATACAACAATTCGCTTGAGTTGGTCTCTTTGTGGTTTGAATCCAGCTTTGGGGAATCTCCGTCAATCACCCGCACCTGGGTCGCACCTCTGACCGCCACCAAATTCGTTGGCATGCCATGAAAACGTTGCACACCCGTTACGCCCGAGTTGGCACGATACCCAACAAAAGGAACGCCAAAAGGAACGCCAGAAGCCTGAATGTAAGGTCGAGCCAAGCTTTCTGGCTCCACGTATTCGACCAATTCCGCACGGTACGGAAAGCGACTCATCAGGGCCACTCGCTTGGCTTCGTTCTTGAAACGCCGCGCCCGCAAAAAAGCACCCTCGCCTTGGGACATGAAATTATTGTTCGAACTAGTAGGACCATTAATCGTGTCCACATGCGCACCCAGACCGTAGGGTACATTGCCCATCGGCGGCGTTCTGACGGCTAAGGGAGCTTCCAATGTCTCCAGCAGTTCGCGTTGGATTATCGCTTCGATTCGTCGCAATTGACTCTCGGTCCGATAAACTCGGGCTCGCTCTTGGGCACCCGCCACCGCAAAGGCCAAAGCGCTGGTGATAATAGCGATGATACTAATGACCACCAACAATTCCACTAAAGTAAAACCGCGTCGGATTGTGCTAGATGTTGCAGTCATTACTGACCTTCCTGCAATCATTAAATCGAATAG
>JBDNHU010000074.1:0-7335 GCA_041688615.1 Mariniblastus sp.
CAATTTGGCTCTGAAGCTGAAAATGGTCAGAATCCACCAGGGTGATGGTTTGCTCAGCAGGAACAAGTTGCGTCTGACCCAAAGAGCAGTCCATTGCTTGGTCGGTTGGGCTTGATTCGGATCATTGGGAGATCGAACATCGAATGCAGTGATATTTGAACATCAGACCGACAAATCACTGCGCAGGGATGGGCGAACCTTGTGTCAAAAGAGAAACCTAAGGAGCAACGCACCGGCAGAATCTGCCAAGCAATGAACCGATGACCAGAAGAGGCCGGTTTGAGTTTCAGACCTGAGCGTTATTCGTGATGCGTTTTACCATCACCATGCTGCATGTCTTGCATGTCGTTCATTCTCATGCCTCCCGTGGCCATCTCAGGAGCCTGCTTGTAGTCCGCTGGATTGCCGAAGCGTTTGACGATTTCGGCGAAGATGGAGCCCTTTTCGATTTTTTGGTTGCTGTTTATGACACGGTCGAAAAGATCGGCGGGCAAGACTCGCATCGAAGTCATTAATCCGTGCATCGACATTGCGGCGGATGCACGCATACCCTGCATTTCGCGAGGTTGCCAAACGCGCCTCATCGTTTCCATGTCCATGCTGAGCATTTTCTGAGGATAGCCGGGAACCTTTTCACCTCGTGCGATTGCAGTCACTTCAACGGCAGGGCGCGAATCAAGGTTGGCAAGATAGGCATCGACACTGGAAGTTTCGCGAATCCGTGGGCCGAAATGCTGCGTCATGTGATTCATCATGTGGTGAATCATGTGACAGTGGAATTGCCAGTCACCGGGATTGTTCGCTACGAATTCAAACTCACTCGCTTGCGCTACGCCGACCAATTCGGTGTTTCGGGGAACCCAAGCTGACTTTGGCGTGCGGGCTCCTTCATGCGCCGTCACCCAAAACGTATGTCCGTGCATGTGAACTGGGTGATGCTGCATGGGACTGAAGTTAATTAATCGGACTCGTACTCGCTCGCCGTGCTTAACGACGCACGGTGTTGTGAACGGCCCGCTGCGGCCGTTGATTGTGTGCCAGTTCCAATCCATTTTCCAGGAATCAGAAATCGTTTGATTAGGTTTGATAAAAAAGTTCTGAAAAAGCAAGACGAAGTCCCGGTCGACAACGGGCGCGAATGCTTTCTTTGGATGAACCACGATTGGGCCAACCATCCCCATCGCTTCTTGCATCCCGACGTGAGAGTGGTAAAAAAAAGTGCCTTGTTCGTGAACGTCGAATTCATACTTAAATGACCCGCCCGGCTGAATCGGATTCTGCGTCATTTCCGCCGCACCGTCGTATTGCACTGGCAGCTCAAATCCGTGCATGTGGAAATTGGTTGCTTCAGGCAGGTCGTTGGTGACGATGACACGAATGCGATCGCCTTGATTGATCTCCATCAGCGGGCCGGGCAGGCTGCCGTTGTAACCATAGACGTTCATTAGGTAACCCGGCAGAAACTCACGGGCGACAGCCTGGGCGCGAATATGAAACTCTTTTGCTCCATCGACCATCTTCCAAGGAAGCTTTTCCAAATCAGGAGCAGTGATTTCCACGGGGGCCGCGTCGAGAGAACGTAGACCCGGAACCAGTTTTCCGCAGTAGAAGTCGCTATCGGGATCGCTGCCGCGAGAAGGCTTGAATCGCGAGAAGCCGTCGAACTGGTCTTGCAGCTTTGCAACCACTGGCTCGTGCGGTTCGTGCTGATGTTCTTGTGGCATTTCCATCTCAGGTGTTTCCAGCGAAGGCTCTTGCGTGATTTCAGCCAGAGCTTCGCGTGAACCAGCGCCAACTATTCCTGCGGCTAGGGCAGCACTGGCCTTCAAAAACTTGCGTCGATCGCGGTCGTGACTCATATCAAATTCCGAACTGGGATTTTATTCTTGAGGTGCTTGGGCGACGTCGGTTGCCTTATCGTGGTTTAGCGACCGAGTCGATATGGCCACCGGGTGTTGTTCCTTGGGCAGCCATCAATCCGCCACTTAACATCATGCCGTCGATCATGACTTCCGACTTGCGAAACTTTGCGAGCCAGTCGTAGTACTCGTTTCGTGACTTGAAGTAGTCGGACTGGGCAAGAAGTACTTCATTCCAATCCGTGCGATTGGCTTTGTAACTTTCCAATAACAGTCGATAGGTCTCTTTCAATTCTGGAAGAATGAGCCGTTGGTACTGCTCGACGTGTTGTGCCGACGTCAAATAGTGTTCGTATTCTGTCGCCAAGTCGCGCCGCAACTTTCCCTGAACCCGTTCGATCTCTGCACATTGACGAACCCAATCAGCTTTCGCTTGTTGAATGGTTCCTTGATTTCGATCAAAGATTTGGATTGGAAAACTTACTCCTGCGGAAGCGACCGTTTGATCTGCTTCGAAGTTGTACCCTGCGCCGCCTTCAATCGTTATGTCTATAATGCGTTCGGCTTGTTCACGCCTGACCGTGTAACTGTCGGATTGAGCCTTCGCTCGCGCGGCAATCAACTCGGGACTGTTCGCCCAAAGTTCTGCCAGTAGCGTTTGGAAATCAGTTGAGACTGGTTGGCTCTCTAACTCTCCAGCAAGGTTGGCACCTTCGATATCGCTGCCAATCAGCGCTGATAGGTTTCGGATACTCTGCCGCTGCATGTTCTCAACGGTCAATAATTCCAACCTGGCTTTCTGGAGGAAAACGTTGGATCGCCGAATGTCAGCGGCGTTGGCTTGGCCCATGTTGAAGGCTTCACGTTTGGTGACCGCCGAATCTTCAGCGGATTTGACCAATTCTCGTTGAATCCCAATCCGATGTTGAAGTGCAAGGGAAGAATAGAATGTGATCCGCACGTCATTACAAACTCGGAACTGTTGAGCCAGTGCATTGGCTTCCGCGATTTTGACTCGTTCAAGAAACTTCGCGCGACTGAGTTGCAGTTTTCCACCACGCACAATTCGCTGACTAATCAGTCCGCCATGAAATTCACCAGCGGTATCTCGAACGCCGATTTGTTCAGCCGAATATCGGAAAGTCGGATTGGGATAAAGACCGGCCTGAATCGCCTTTCCCATTGTCGCATTGATATGCTGACTGGCTTGCTGAAGCGTCGGGTTGTTGGATTCTGCAATCGTGATCAAGTCTTCAACCGTTAACAACTGGCCTGTGTAGGCACTGGCCTGATCAGAGACAGAAGTCGACTCGACTGACGGTGGCAGATTCGCCGGGGCTACGTATTCATGTCCAATTTTGGGCTGACTATTTCTAAGGATGTTAAGATCGGATTGGGCCTTTGGCTGGTCCTCAGTCACGGTCTGAAGTTGGGCACGCATTTGCTCGCCGGCCATTGAATGTTCTTGGATGCTTCCAACAGCCTTTCGAGTGAAATTTGATTTAGACGTACTGTTTTGAGCCCGGTTGTCTTGTGCGGAAGTGGTTTTCCCGAGAACGGCTGGATAGCAAATCACGATCAAAAGCATCGTCAATTTCTGGTGCGTTTTCATTCGGTCACCGTTGGGTCCTTGGAAGTTCTGGCGCTAGGTGCATTTATCCAATACGCCAATTGTGATCCTTAGCCCCATGATGTTTAGGCTTTTCGTCATTCGACCTAAAACATGAGATCGTCCGAATAACCCTCGCAGAATGAATTCTGGTGCCAGGACCCGGATTACCCATGCAATCAAAACAAATTAACGTTCTCAGTACAGTCAGATCGGGTCGTTTCGTTTCTGTGCAAGCCAAGCTGTAAGCCGAGTCAATCCAGCGTTGGCGAACTTATTGGCGAAGTGGCGCAGCGTTCTCTGTCCTTGCTTGCTTCGAACAAGTGGCCTTTTTCAGGGCAATGATTGCCCGTCTTTTTGCCTATCAATTTTATCTTGCCAGACAACGACATTATCTTCAGGATTCGCGGTATGATATTAGTAGTTGCATCATTTAGCAGGTTGATTTGCAGCTAGTTTAACGACCCATGTGCAGATCAACCAAGCGTACGAATTTGCTGGCACGCGCGGAATCGACAGTTGTTGAGGAGAATTTCATTTTTTGGTATTGGCTAACGCTCGTCTACATGTTCGCGTGGATTTCGATCAGCATGATCGCTTCATCACATGCGGTTATGTACAAACGTGACGGTCGGTCGCTGGTCGGTTGGTTTGGCGTGATCTGGCTTGCTCCGATCGCAGGTGCAGCCCTTTACTTGATGTTTGGCATCAATCGAATTCACCGACGGGCCCACCAGCGGTTGAAACATGGTGGACCGTCGATCGAATCAGATGCGAAAATTACGGCGTCGCTTGAGCTTAAGTGCCGGGAAAAGCACCTTGCCGACCCATACGTCAGCCATCTCGGAGGCTTAGCTGATTTGGTCACTCGTGTGGTTGGCCGTCCATTGCTTTCCGGTAATCAGATTACCGCGTTGCAAAACGGCGAAGAAGCCTACCCGCAAATGCTGGAAGCGATCGATGCGGCCCAACATTCGGTCAATTTGTGCACCTATATCTTTGCTGGCGACCATGCCGGTGAACTTTTCATGGAGTCGCTTAAGAATGCCGTAACCAGAGGCGTAGAAGTTCGCTTGTTGATCGATGATGTTGGAGCGTGGTACTCATGGCCATCAGCGTTTCGAAAGGCCAAAGCCGCCTTCATTCCCGCGGCAAGATTTATGCCGGTGAGTGTCCCGTGGTTGTTCTACTACTCAAATCTTCGTAACCACCGCAAAATCCTGGTCGTTGACGGTAAGCTTGGTTTCACAGGTGGCATGAACATTCGACAAGAACATTGCCTTGATCGAAAAACCAAACATCCAATACGCGATATTCATTTTCAGCTAACCGGCCCCGTTGTCGCGCAAATTCAACAGACGTTCGCAAGGGACTGGTTCTGGACAACCGGTGAACGATTAGAAAGTGAGATCTGGTTTCCGGAAATTTATCCAACTGGATCCTCGTTGGCTCGTGGGATTTCGGATGGGCCGGACGAAGACCATGGCAAGCTGCGATTTGTATTGCTGGGTGCAATTGCCAACGCAAAATCGTCGATCCTGATCGCAACGCCTTATTTGTTACCTGAGGCCGCCTTGATTGCGGCATTGAACGTTGCCGTGCTACGAGGTGTAAAAGTCACAATCGTAATTCCAGAGCAAACAAATCTTTCATTGGTTCAATGGGCTTCGACGGCTCAGCTTTGGCAACTGCTTGAACATGGATGTCATGTCTGGTTGTCAGACGCTCCGTTTGACCATAGCAAGCTGATGATTGTTGACGAACAATGGTCGCTCCTGGGTTCGATGAATTGGGATCCACGCAGTTTGCGGTTGAATTTCGAGTTTAACGTTGAGTGCTACGACCCGCATTTGGCAAGCACGCTAACGAAAATCGTGGAAACAAAAATTCAAAGTTCGCGCCAATGCAGTCTAGCGGATGTCGATAACCGACCGATGATTGTTCGTTTGCGAGACGGATTTGCACGTGTGCTGACTCCCTATCTCTGACATTTATGCTTTCGGGGAAGATCCTTGGCTTGCGTCACAGTCGCGATTCCTTTTTAAATCAAGTGCCATTTCATTCTTGGCGTCAATGGGTGACTCGGATCTGAATGCCTCTCTAAATTCCTGCCAGCTTGATCAAAAAATGTGAATCAACATTGGCATGCAAGGTGCGTTTCTAACACGTGGTCGAGGAACATTTCGAGAGATGACGTGACTCACCTGTCCAAGTCTCAAGACAATCAGTAAAGTTAAATGACTTTCTAAAGAAAAACCTGTTCGAACGTCTTGATCAGTACCACCAATAAACCATTCGGATCTTCGACGCAAGGCAACCAGTTGATGACTCGATCAATCAAAGCACGAATTCGTATTCTGACTTACAATATTCACAAGTGCATTGGTGGAGTCGACCGGCGATACGACCTTGACAGAATCATTGAGGTCATCGGACAGTACCGACCCGACGTTGCGTTTCTTCAAGAAGTTGATGACGACGTTCCGCGATCTGGTCACGATCGACAAGTCGAATTGATTGCCGAAAAATTGGACTACTCGCACGCCGTTTTCCAGAAGAATGTTCAGTTAAAACAGGGTCATTACGGAAACGCGATTTTAAGCCGGTTTCGGCTCGACCCACAAGTCAATCTGGACCTCACGTTCTGGATGAAGAAGCGTCGACAAGCTTTGATAACCCGGGCGCACGTCGGAATCGGAGAACGTACTCGATCATTGGTTCTGTGCAACACGCACCTTGGACTTGCAGGATTTGAACGAACGACTCAGATTAAGAAAATTCTGGCATGTCAGGAGATAGCGCACCTTCACCATGACACGCCAATCATTATCGGTGGTGACTTCAATGACGTTTGGTCATCGCACGGACGAAAACAGATGTTTCCCTGCGGCTTTCAATGCGCGGTCAAGAGAACCAAAACGTTTCCGGCATTTCTACCTGTACGCAGTCTTGACTCCATTTACTATCGCGGCGATTTAGAATTGCAAGACAGTTTTTCCGGTCGCACGGTTCTCGCTCGCCAAGCGTCTGACCATCTTCCTGTTGTCGCTGATTTTGAGATTAGCTGACCAAGCAGCGCGTGCCCTTCATAGCGCGTCCCCTTCATCCTGACCAACGGCACATGTTGGCAACTGTCCAAGAGCCACTTCCAAGAGCCACTTCCTTGAGGCAGCGTTTGATCAAAAAAAAAATCTAGTATTTGCCCTGCGAGTCTACTGAGGATGATGAATTTGAACAATTTCGCGAGCTTCCTTGGCATCTGTCTCGCGAACGACTACATCGATCCCAAGGGTACCTGTAAATCCCGCCTGAAGTTCTCCGTTGATCTCACATTCGATCTCGTGGTCCAGCAGAGTGTTTTTAATCAACTCCGCAATGACCGGGTTGAAGACCGTGCATACGGTCACAAGGCGAATATCTGGGCTTTCGCTTTTAATATTTTTCATAGCATTTACCTTCATTAGTTTTTCCGAGCGAAACCGCACATCCCGCGAAAGCTGTGCACTGAAGTGATCCGTTTTTGGCAGCACCGCGAAGACTAGACCAAGTGCTCTTGGCCCAGAAAATCCTTGGCCAGACGTTTGACGGCCGAAAATTTTCTCGTGATGACGCTTGCTGATGCGAGTACGCGGTTCTCACACGGTTGACGGGCTTTGGTTGGATGATTTGTGCGCGCCTGTCCAAGACAGACGGTTCCTTGAATTTGTCAGACTGTTCGTTGACGGCGCTTGCCTGCTCATGTTGAGCCGTATAGACCGTTGATTCAAACAAATCCATCTCGTTTTAGAAGTCAGGGTTAGCGACCAAGTTGATATGGCGTCCGGCATGTTCAAGCTGGGCCTCAATGTTCAGCGAATTAACCTTCAG
>JBDNHU010000525.1:0-3493 GCA_041688615.1 Mariniblastus sp.
CAAACACTCAAACACTCAAACACTCAAACACTGCGAAGAAATGCTCCATCACCAGTTACTTGTCATCGTTCTCCACTTGTTTTCCGGGAACCTGACTGCTCAAACCAAAAACGGCCACGTAGTACCACGTTACTGAGCAAGCGTTACAGGACGAGAAATGAAGACTTACCAAAACGCATCACCCATCAATTATTTCGGCCAAGATTCTTCTTCAAAAATTGAGCTCGCCGTTGAAGGTCGTCTGCCGAGGATTGCCCAACCGTTACCCGCCGGTTCGACGAACGTCCGCCCTGCCCTGCACCCTCGAAACTAGAATTGGTAGGAACTGCATTACTTTGGCCAACGCTATTACTTGAACCGATATCGCGAGAAAAAGATTGATTGATCCTGGGCGCTGGGATCAGATTCCCGTATTGGTCATGAGTCCCCGCCAAGATGCCCTCGCCAATGTCTCGCATACTGTGCAACCGAGCGGTCGTCACGACGCCAAACGAAGAGGTCGAACCACCGATCGATCGATTGCCGAACAAACGACCTGCACCGGGGATATTACTTAAACCCGGCACGCCGCGATTGGTCGCACCTTGGGAAAATCGTGAAACGCCACCTTGATACAGGCTTCCGCCGTCGGGCACGAAGAAACTGGAGTTCACCCGGAATTGCGAGTACTCAGGAAGAAAAACAACCACCTGGCCAGCCACCATCGATTGCGACCGGCACCAAACGACCAAAGCCAGAACGAACACAATAATTCGAGTCAGCGATTTCATTTTCAAGCTCTCCGAATGTTTGGTCGCGATTCCCGTGACGATACTTCGTTCCTTATTGTAACCAATATTTCAGAAGCGTGTTTTAAGAGTTCCTGATGTGCGTTCTTTCAAGGTTGTTTTGAAGTCAGGCACCAAGGCTTCATCAGTCAATTGCTGCAAATTTTTTCCCCTTCGAGAAATAATCAGAATCGGGAACACAACGTTTTCCCAATTGAGTGGAATTCAAGGGGAAATGGCCTAGCTTGCTAACTGCTCAGCTCTGTCATAGCACCATCTTCGCTTGCCTATTTGATCCTTTCTGTCGATGGCAACAATTTTCAACAAATTTATGCTTTTTCTTTTTTTGGTTTGCATTCTGACTTCTGACTCGTTAACTTTTTGTACAGGATCAGAAACTTTTCAAGGCAAGAACTCGAGGCCGGCATTTTTTGGGGGGGATGTAATGTCATCCGCAGACCATAATTCGAAATCGGGGACTCCAGCACGGGGACTCCAGCACGGGGACTCCAGCACGGGGACTCCAGCACGGGTGATTTTGTGCTGTTAAGTGATAGGCATCCTTTGGGCGTAGGTGCTGACAGGCATCTTTCTTCGGGCGATTCTCAAAGCCCTACAGCTCGAATTGAGCGAATTGGTGTTCCAGCGTGGTTCATTATTGCCGCCGGAGTTTTGCTGTTAGCCGCTTTTGCCAAGCTCCAATGGATTTTGAATAACCCGTTGTGGGAAGACATTGCGATCGGCGGCGTTTGGGTCACCTTGGCGGCGATTGTCTTTGAAGCGTGGGCGGCTGCCTGTTTGCTGCTAATTTCCAACAGACGCCATGCGGCCTACATCGGGCTGGCGTTTTATGTCATCCTGCTTGTCGCCAGTACTGGTTTTCTGCTTACGGGTCAAAGTTGCCAGTGTTTTGGCGATTGGCAATTAGCGAGCTTCAAAATTCCGACCTGGTCATTGCCGGCGTACAACTTGTTTGCCGTGCTGCTGTTTTTATTTGTCGCAAAAACGTGTTCGCCAATCACCCGCCACCGACCTTGGGTGCGACTGCCGGATATCGGTACTCAATTCGGCGTCGCGTTGGGCTTGTTGCTTGGCCTCTTCATGTTGTCAACCGCGCAAGGTCAGCAATTCTATCTGGCCGGTTCAGCAGCCAATGAAGTCGTGTTGCAGGTTGCAGAAGTCCCGGAATTGGTGCCAGGCCAAAGTTACCAAACCACTGTCACGTTGCACAACTGACTGCCCAAACCGATCCGCGTTATCGGAGGCGGGACAAGTTGTACGTGCGTGACTTTAGAGAACATTCCGTTGGAGATACCCGCCAACAGTCGTCGCGAATTGGCAGTTGGCTTCAAAGTCGGCGAGCATCTGCGTGGGCAGAAGGAATTCACCAGCAGCCCGGTCTACTACCTCGAGGGTGGCGAGCAGTTTGTGGTGCGGGGAACGATTCGTGGTTTTATAGTTACCCAGTGACTTTGCGAATCGGCGGAAAGTATCCATTTTTTAGGAGTTATGGAATGAAAAGTTTTTTTTAGAAGTTTTTCGTTGATCCTTGGGCTTGTTTTTTTATCAATGGTGGTCTCCAGTTCGGTGCAACTGGTTAATGCCCGAGATCCCGGACCTCCACAGGGCATTTGTTTCAATGACCTGGCTTGTACCCAACGTAGCAATCCGGTCACGAGACTTCCCGCCGCGTGTGCGACACTTCCCGACCCATGTACGGATCCGGGTTGTGCGTGCCGCCAAGTAGTATAGTTTTGGCACTGCGAATGCAAGTCCATATAGCCAATACGTGATTAAGTACGAAGACTGATATTTGTTGGTGCATTTTGGGTTAACGCTCAGGATGCGCCAATTTTTAATTGTGCGATTCTAAGAAAGTACGGTGAAAAAGGTGTGGAAAATTATTTTCGGCAGTACGGGCACTACGATCCTCCTATTGATCGCTGGGATCTGCGCAACGAGCAACTCTTTTGGGCGAACGGTTGAATTGCAATCGGATAACCCGTTCGCGACCCTCAAGTCCGAGTGGCTTTCAAACGTGGACAGCTACCGCTATCGCTTCGAGATACACCAAGCCGATGAATCGGGTAACGAGGTGGTTCGTTTTCTTGAAGCGTCGGGGGATCAACGCGATCACACAGTGGTCGTTGAGTACGATCAGAATGGCAATACGAAAAGTGTTCTTATGGCGAACCCAAACTATATTGCACGTATTCGCGTACAAGACAAGCAGTATAACCTTGAAGAATTGCGAGACCATTCGTTTTCGCGCGGCGAAGCACCGTGGTTTGCAGGCCGCGACATCGATCCCTATTTTGTGGCGACGACAATGTTCTTCATGATGCGAGCTAACGAAATAAATGGGCTAAAGCAGATTACAAGTGACGATACTAGAAACGAATGGGTGCAGAAAGAGGAGGCCTCCCCAGGTGAGGTTGAGAAAACTGGATGGATATCCGGAATCGTAGCGATATCTTCCGGCGGCGAGATCACCGAAGTTCAAGTGGCTACCCAGCAAGTGACCTCTCAAAAAATCTCTTCCAAAACATCAACGGCAAGATTTGAGGATTGGTGTGATCTAGGCGAGGTTCGTATCCCCTTAGTTGCAAAGTACTATCTCGAGAACGCGGCAAAGCCGTATTACGAGTTTCGCGTTAAATCACCGTCGGATATAAGTATCAATACCCGTTTTGATACGTCGACATGCTATCTGAAGTACTATGGTC
>JBDNHU010000075.1:0-7825 GCA_041688615.1 Mariniblastus sp.
CGAGAACGTCTCGACGGTATATGATCTGTGGGCGACCGTCCTGCACTTGCTCGGCGTAAATCACGAAGAGTTGACGTACCGCCATGGTGGCCGCGACTTCCGTCTCACGGACGTCCATGGCAACGTAATTCGGGAGATTCTGTCCTGAGCAGCTGACGAACCTAGTTCGCCAATTCCGCCAAGGGGATTGCCAGAAAGAACGAACCGGGACCGCCTTCCTGGCTGACATCAACATTATAGAAGACAACGCCGATCGTTTCTGCATTCAGTTGCACCGTGCGAGGACAAGTTCGTCCATTGATCGCGCGCCCAGGATTGTAGTACTCGAAATGCTCGTTCCAAGTCTTGCCATCGTCTCGTGAGATCACGTATCGAATTCGCTCGCCGCCAAACCCTGGCCCTAGTGTTTCGGAGGTATTTGTCGATTTTGGACCGTCGAATCTTTGGTGCGACGACGTCTTAGCCCCGCCACCCTGAGGATTTGATCCTCGGGCGGCGGTATCGTTTTGTGGTCGACACAGGGCCGTAACATGAACTCTTCTTCCACAACGGCCCGCAAATCGATCACCGATTCGCTCAAGACACCACACTCCAGTGCGACACCACACTCCAGTGCCAGGCATTGGCACACTCCAGTGGCAGGCATTGAAGTGGCTAATCGATTTACGAGAAAGATTCGAATAGGCGTGGCACACACCAGTGCCAGGCATTGGAGTGGCTAATCGAGTTGCGAGAAAGATTCGACAGGATAAATCGGGGAGCATTCGGGCGGTGTTCGCTGACTTGGTCCGTTAAAAATGACCAAAGGGTCCGCTACTCCACAACTGTTTTCGGTTGCCTGCGGCGCAGTGCAGTTGAATCTCTTTCAGATCTTGGAAAGTCTCGCGAAGCATTTTTTACGAGCGGTGGTCATCGGTATAAGCTGGTAGGCAAAATTGATTCGGTAGAACTTGATATTCACGCTGCCCTCCCGTTTTTACGGGAGGGTCGGGCTCTCAGGCCCGGCTCGTTGTACCTCACATCTTTCGCCAGACCCCCATGAGCTCACCTCATGGGTGAACAAGTTTTGAAATTAGGTCGCGATCCTCCCCAAAGCCTCTATTTCCGCACTCGCTCGCCGCCTAAGGCGGCGAGCGAGTGCGGAAATAGAACGAATGAGCCATTTAGGGCGCATGCTAACCGACAAAACTATGGCTCATGCCAGGCAAGCTGGCATGGGACCGAACAGAAACGCACTCGCAAACGGAGATGTGGTATACAACGAGCAGGCCCGGGGAGGGCCGGTCGAAGATTCTTAACGTGTGCGGTCCCTCTCCGCTCGCAAGACTCGCGACTCTCCCAGGGGGAGAGTAAAGATACAATTCACCCTTTCTGATTATGGCTTCCCATCCACCACGGGGCTTTGCAAGAATGCGATCAGGTCCGATAGGTCTTGTTGGGTCAATGTTGCTTCAAGCCCCTCGGGCATGAAGGACACATTAGAATTGCGAAGCTGCTCAATTTCCAATCGAGAAATGGTTCGTGTTGACCCATTGACTAGTTTGATCGTTATGCTGTTGGCGGTTTCCCCGGCTAGCAGTCCCGAGAGCACTTCCCCATCTTCCAACAAAACACTGTAAGCTTGATACCCAGGTTGAATATCAGCATTCGGATCGAGGATATTGATCAACAGTTTTTCCGAAGTGTGATTGGTGACGGTCGCTAGGTTCGGTCCTACCTCGTGCCCATCGTTCTCGCGTCGGTGGCAACTCGCGCACGCTCGTGTGTAAACAGTTTTGCCTCGACCAACTTCTGATTGTAATTTCAAGGCTTGACGATAATGATCGACGATTTCCTTACGCGTTGATGCTTGGGACCCTAGCAGCAATCGCTGAGAACGCCCGGCGATCGCCGCGTCTGGATACCTCAAGAGACGATCGCGTTGCCCTAATTCCAAACTCCCAGCCTTCACGAGACCTTGCTCAATACGATTTAGCAAATCATTAGCCCAGGCCGTACGCGATAACCAAACATCCAAAGCTCGAATCCTTAGTTCGGGAGACAACGAAGGCCAAGCCATGGCCAACACCTCGGTCACGCGATCATCGCCGCATTGAGAGTAGGTCTCCAAAACGCGATGTTGCATTTCCGGAGCAATCTGAGGAGTGAGCCATTGCGACAGACTTTCGATTCCAACACTGCGGTACTCTTGGGTACGGCACAATAGCCTTGCCGCATCGATCCGCTCGCTTGCATCCATGGTTGACAGGTCGACTTCCTTAACCGTTTGCTGAAGGAACAACTCCAAACGTTTCATGGGAGCGACCAAAGCCCCCGTTTCGTCAGCCTCGGCCAACTCATTGAGGCTTGAGCCCGCGCGTTGAAGCGTTAGCAACAACTCATCCAGTGCTCCTGGCCCCGCGTCAGGAACATCCGTCAAAGCATTTGAAAGCAGAACATTGAGAGCCTCATAGTCTTTGCGTCCAATCGACTGTCGCACGATGGATTCGCGAAAAGCCGACGCGACCTCTGGCGACGACTTGGAAATGCCTTCCGCGAAAACAGACGCATGCGTCAATGCTGAACTCATCACGGCACTTCGTACGAACGGTTCTTCGTAATATCGTTGAGCAAGTTTGATCAACGCTGTCCCGGCTTGGATGCTGGACCATTCACCCAACGTCAGCGCGAGTTGCAAGCATACTTTGTCGTCCGGATCGCTAACCAGTTGCAATGCTTCGGTTTGGATTTCTATGTCGGTGGAGCTTTCGATCATGCGAATCGCGTTTTCTCGAACGCGAGGATGCGGGTCATGCAATGCCAGCTTGATCAACGGATTTTTCAACGAGCCAAGCCCATCTAACGTGGCCAAGGCTTGCAATCGAGTTTCTGCGCGCCCGCTGGATCGAACGAGCCGCTCCAAAAACGGGACGGCGTTCTTGTCGTTGATGTTGATCAGTAATTGCTGAGCTTTGTCGCGTTGCCAGTCGTTGGCCGAATCCAACGCATTGACAATCGATTCGATGCTGTCCGTTGGAAACCAATGGGCTTGGACCTTGCTTGGTAATTCTCGGGTCGGAACGATTCGATAGATGCGTCCTCGATCATCACCGAGGCGATAGTGAGGCAACAGTTCTTGCTTTCCCTCTGGCGGAAGCCAATCGGGATGCTCGATCATGTAGCGATACATATCGGCAATCCACAATGCCCCATCGGGCCCCGTCCTGGCCATGACGGGTCGGCACCAACGATCCTCGCTGGCAAAAAAATCGTAATTCCCTTCGCCTATCGGACGTGTCGATGTAAAGCTCACGCCAACGTCCGACACGATGTTGTGTTGAACAAGATTGTGAAACGGCTCGCACGTAAAAGCGTGCAACCGGTCGCTTGCACCCAATAGCTTCTGATCGCCGTAGATCATACCGCCACAAGCCGAAGTGAAATGCCCAGACTCCCCAAAACTATGAAACCGCTTTTCCGCTCGACTTGCCGGGTAAACAGGCGGACTGTTGGGTGGCAAAACAAATTGAATCGGACTAGCGGATGGAACACACGGATTGCGAGCCAAGTATCGATCCGCTATCACATAATTCCAAAGGGGCTTTGCGTTTTGCGTTCCAAACCAATGACCCCAAGCATCGCGGTTGCGGCCAAATTGAGAAGGCCCTGACTCCACAATCAATGCACCCGAGTCTGGTTGAAAACGAAAGTCACGGCTCCCAATCTCATACAATTGTTGGTTGCGATGTGAAAGCACTTTGGTACCCAAGCCATGATTCGCGTGATGACCGCCGTTGGCGCAGTAAATCCAATTGTCGAGTCCCCACCGCAGGCCGTTCATTCGCAGTTGTTGATTCCCCTGATTGAAACCTTCGAATAGCACCTCTCGTTTGTCAGCTTTTCCATCTCCATCGGAGTCACTCAGAAAGAGAATTTGGGGTGCTGCGGTAACGATCACTCCATCTCGCCAGGTAATGATACCGTTCGGGAAATTCAATTCGTCCGCAAACAAGGTGCTGTGTTCGTATCGACCATCCCCATCCTTATCTTCCAGAACCCGAACTCTTCCTCCAGGTTTTCCTTGCCCGTCCATACCCATGGGGTAGTCCGACATCTCAACCACCCACAGCTTGCCAGCGGCATCCCAGTCAAATGCCACAGGATCGATGACTTGAGGTTCCGAGGCCACAAGTTCGACACGAAAACCAGCGGGCACATGGATTTTGGCCAACGACTTTCCGGGCGACAATGGCTTGCTGGCGGGGTTCGCCAATGGAATGGCAGGTGCCTTGAATGTTCCGGCCGGTTGTCCTGATGCACTGTGCAGTGCTTTGGCTTCTTCGTTCGTCAACGCTCGATCAAACAATGCAAAAAAGGCAAGTTGCCCTTGCAAAGGTGCAAATTGATCGCTTCTTGCGCCTAGGAAAAACTCAGTGTTTCCTTGTGTCGTATCGTCCAATTCGGCCTCAACTTCAGGCTTTGGCTCGCCATTGATAAAGATACGAACCTGATTCTTACTGCGAACAGCGACAAGATGATTCCAAGTTTGGGCTGGGATCGTGCTTGAGCAGGCGGCAATTTGATCGCGGGCATTTCCATTGAATGCAATCACCTTGCCAAGTTGCTGGCTGTTGTACGTGCCACCTATACCGATGTGATCACCAGGAGCTTGCTGATCGCCATTGGGGCCTCGTGAAAAGAGATAAGCGGTCACCGGTCGCGAATCATTCGATAGCTGATTACGAAACCATAGCGACACACTATAAGTATCTTGGATCTCGGGACAGTTTAGCTCGATGCGACCCGTTTGAAAATTGGCGAACGATTCCTTTGAAAACGAGACGTTCCCTTGTACCGTCATGTCCTTCGGAGTAGAGATCAACGATTCGAAAACGATCGGCTGGAGCCGCTTGATCGAGGTTTCATAGTCGTCGGCAAAAGTAGGTGACTTCTGTTGTACATGTGCAGCGTCACTCACACGTTGACGTTGAAGGGCTTGACGTTGTCTCTCCTCTGCAACCTCCGATTTGGACCACAACGAATCCCGCTCAACTTCAGTTAGCGCTCGATCAAACACGGCCAACTCGTCAAGCTTTCCTTGGAGACCTTTTCCAAGACGGACCTGCTGGGTGCAGACCAATGAATTTGCTTTCGTCTGAATCACGGGTGTTACCGATTCATCGACATAGACAGCCGCATTTCCTTTTTGGTGAACAATCCAGACCTGGTGCCAATCGTCCGCAGGCCATTCCATTTCAGTCGCCACGCCATTGAGTTCCAGTCTCACTTGATGGTCGATCGATTGCTTGGCAATGAGAGTGTCTCCGTAGGGAGATACACAAAGAGTACCGCTTCGTTCTTCTGCTCCGCTTCGTTCTCCCAGCCAGAACCAAAACACAATCGAGTAGTCACCATCCTTGGGTGCGAAGCTGCCTTGTAATTCTCCCCCGGCAATGTGTACGGCGCGATTGATTTGATTCGGGCCAGAGAAGGGGGAGGTGGTCAGTTCTTCTCGTAACCCGATGCCTGAGCCGCTGCCAACACCTGGCAAGTACCAGGCGAAACCGGGAGTAAGCTGCGCCGGTTCGCCACCGGTGACGGCGTTGCGAGCAACAGTGCCATCCGCATCGTTGAGCCGCCAGTAAGAGATTGGGCCGGCTTGCAGGATGGCATTTGCATAGGCACCATGCTGATCGTCCATGATTCTGCGTTTACGCTGAGTGGTCTGCTCAAGTGCATCAAGCAAGGTATCCACAATCTTGGGCTCGGCATCCACTTCCAACCCAGCCGTTCGGGCTGGCCAGGTCGTGTAGCCTCCAAGCGTATGCTGCTCAGGCGGTGGAATGTAGCCTTCGGACCCGTTGGCCAATTCGATGTTGAAATGCCATGGAGAGGGAGAACGTCCTTTGAGCTTGAGACCCGTCAGTGCATAGACTTCATTCGGCAAGGTGGCGATCGTTAGCTCACCAATCTGGATCACTTGCAATTTGAGTTCGGTGGATTGGCGATCGTGTAGGATCAAAGCTTCTTTGGCGTAAACTTCTTGTACACTTTTGGCAAGGTTGTTTTCGATGGTCGATGCGATAGGCCGAGCCCATTCAAGACGGTCTGCGTTCGGGACGCGATAGTTTAGCCGCAGTGTCCTTTCGGACATGGCAAGCGGAACATGGTCTCGATAGGACATCGTGCTCAAAGCTTTCTCTGCGTTGCGAGCAACCGATTCCGCGTATTCAGCCATCGAAATGGATTTTGCAGGTGAACCGTAATCCATCCACATCAGGTCACCGCTCGTCCCTTGCGACATGGCACAAACAAAGGGACCATTCCCCTCGCCCGGTTCATCCAGCAGTTCTGCAACGTGTTTGCAAAATAGGCCGTAGTAGTCCGATGAGATCGCTTGGGCGCCGAAGTAGTGTTGCGAGTAATTAGCGAACACCGCAATCGGCTTTCCCTCGAGATTTTGTACTGAAATCAAGGAGAGTTCTGGGTCGACAGGGCCTGATGGGCCGATGACTTCTGTGCTGAGATAACCCGGGTGCATGTGTGCCAAACCGGTTGCTTGTCCGAAGGGATCGGCAATTTTGTTTTCCGGCTTGCGAATCCAACGACGGTTGTGTGTGTGCTGCCAATCATCTATCGAATTCCAACCAATGCGTGCTGGCGCAAGCTGGTGGTGGGCTGCCACGATCGCTTCGGCAATTTTTGCCGGCAACCAGTCGGCGTAGTCCTTGTCCAGCCGAGTTCCTAAGCATGCCATGGCGGCGGGTGCCGAGTGAGTGTGGGTTGCCGAGACCATCATTTTGTCAACGGGGATTCCGCATTGTTGATTCGCAAGTCTTTTGGCTTCGTCGATGAGCGATTGAGTCATCATGCAGGTGTCGACGACCGTCAACGCGATCTTGGTCACCCCGTCATCGAGAAGGATGCAGCGAACGTACAACCGATCATTGATTTGGGTCGCTTGCCCTTCGAGAAACCCACCCGCAACGATCGATCGTTCGGTGGTGGGAGTAATATCGATCGTGGCCGCACCAGCCTGAAACACTGGCTGCGAGGGACCGTCCGGTTGGGTCGCCGATGATAGCTGACAGATGCAATCTAAATTGGCGAAAACAGACAGAATCAGCCAGCAGACAAAGAGGCTGGATCGATTGCACATGGGTAACTCCAGTGGGAATGGCGGAGCATGGTGGGACTGAGCAAGCATCAATGTACCTCAAAGGGCCTTCGCTGAGAACGCATGGTCCCCTCTACTTCACCGCAGGTAGCTTCATCGCCACCCATTAACAACGAGTGTCCCTGTGAACTTTCGATCAGATTTAAAGGCAAATCCTATTTTTCTGAAATGATTACCATGGCTAGATTTGTCGAATCATACGTATCCAAGCGGTAGAATTGATTCAAGTCGGGGGCAAGTTCCGGAAGGGTGCGAATCCGAGTCACTTGATACCCATTCGCTATCACGGCCATCTTTAACATGCGTCCGCCAATCGCAGGCAACTTGACCACGCCGCTGGATTTGCCTTCGCTTTCGACAGTCAGTCGCTCCTCATGATAGCCCAATTTTCGCATCACCAAAACCGTCGTATCAGCGGGCAATGCGCTGTTGTCTAATGTCTGAACGCTTAAGGTTACTTCGCGCGGCGTTTCCGTTTGAACATCTCCCAAGGCATTGGCGTGACATGACGAGTGCCACATTGGAGTGGCTTGGGTCGAAGAAATTTTGGACTGGCCTTCGCTTCGAGAATGACGTTTTCGATCGCATCCGTCGTTGGATTACTTACCGTCAGTGATTTCAACAGTGGAACGGAATTTTGCCAAGAAGCGTAGTTAATGCTCCCGTCGA
>JBDNHU010000526.1:0-5110 GCA_041688615.1 Mariniblastus sp.
AATGGACTCTACGACTGTTGATTCAACGCGACAGATTGACGTCTAAGTTTGTTCAATTCACTAACAGTCACGGAAAAAAGATGTTCACCGATACGACTCAGACAATCCAACATGAAATTCATTTAATCTCCAGACCAGAGGGTACTCCGACCAAATCCAACTTTAAGTGTGTGGAAGTCGAGGTTAAAGAACCAAGTGCCGGACAATTCCTGGTCCAAAATAGATGGCTGTCGGTTGACCCCTATATGCGAGGCAGAATGCGTGCCGGTGAAAGCTATGCGGAACCCTTTGAGCTGAACGCCCCGATGCAAGGCGGCTGTGTTGGTAAAGTCGTTCAATCACAAAATGCTGACTACGCGATTGGAGACTGGGTTTTAGGCAATCAGGGCTGGCGAACCTGTTGGCTAAGCGACGGCAGCGACACGACAAAAATCGACGTGACGACCGTCTCGCCACAAGCTTATCTGGGCGTGTTGGGAATGACAGGGCTGACGGCGTACGTTGGTCTGCTGAAAATCGCGGAGTTGAGAGACAAGGAAGCCGTCTTTGTATCAGCCGCATCCGGCGCAGTCGGATCAGTTGTCTGTCAAATTGCCAAAGCCAAGAACTGCTTTGTTGTCGGTAGTGCCGGTTCGGCCAAGAAAATCAAATGGCTTAAAGACAAAGTCGGTGTCGATGAAGTGATTAACTACAAAGAAGTTGATGATATTTCGGCAAAGCTGAAGGAACTCTGTCCGCAAGGTATCGATGTGTATTTCGATAATGTTGGTGGCGATCACTTAAAGGCGGCGATCGACAATCTTAATACGAATGGACACATCACCTGCTGCGGAATGATTTCCTCCTACAATGACCAGGAACCCAAACCGGGGCCAAACAATCTGATGAAGTTGATCGGCAAACAAATCCGAATGGAAGGTTTCATCGTTCGTGATCACCTGGACAAGCAAGACGAGTTTCTTCGTCAGATGAGTCAATGGATTGAGTCTGGCAAAGTCCTCTGGGAAGAGACGGTTACCGAAGGAATCGAAAATGCGCCCCAAGCGTTTATTAACTTATTTAATGGCGACAAAATGGGGAAATCGCTAGTTAAGTTGAACGGCTGATGTTTGATACGCTCAACGGCAAACCGCAAAAATGTAGATCAACCGTGTTGATTGTTGGGTTTGCGGTTGTTGAAACAAGCTGGCCTTTGCAGGACAATAGAAACTTGTGAATTTCCGAGACATCTGAAGAGTGAAGCTTGATGGCAAAAAAGAAAACAACCCAAAAAACGAGTGCGGCGGCGGCAACCGAAGCGACCAAGAAAAAGAGTGAGTCGGTACGAGTTGGTATTGAGGATAGCTCTGCAAAGAAAAGGGCCGAGTCGAACGGTCTGCGGCTGTCTCGCCAGGACACTGACGATTCTAATGGCACTGTTTCGAGCTTGGCGACTAGCCTGGGGGCATTCCAGGATTCCGATGCGATCATTAAGCATCTGGAACGCGAACTGGAGTTGATGACTCGTGAAGACTTCGAGCGTTCGATGCAGGACATGGAAACAGCCAACAAGGAACTGAAGTCGTCGAATGAAGAACTCTTATCGATGAACCAGGAACTACTATCAGCCAATGAGGAACTGGAGACTTCTAAAAGAGAACTGCAATCTGCCGTGGTTAAGATAGCAAAATCAAAAAACGATCTAGAGAACCTGTTTCGCAGCACCCGTATCGCCACGATATTTCTAGACGACGACTGGAAGATTCGGAGTTTTACTCCGGCTTCGGTTGAAATTTACAGTATCACCGACACTGACATCGGACAACCGCTGGCTGGGTTGATGCCGCTGTCCCACGATATTCCGCCCTTGCCAACCGTATGCGAACTGATCGTGGACGAACCGATTGAAGATACGATTCGAACGCACGATGGGACGTCGTATATTCGTCGCGTCTTGCCTTACCTTTCCGACACGGGCGAAACCGATGGCATCGTCGTTACGTTCACCGACGTTTCCGAATTGTGCGAAAGCGAAGAGCGGTTGCAACGAGCTTTGGTTGCTGCCAGTATGGACGCGTTCGAAATTGATTTGAAAACCGGATTGGCAAAGCGGAAAGGATCACTATTGGAATCATTGGGGCTTGAACCGGCGGGCACCCTTGAAGAACTTAAGAATCGAATTGAAGTCAAAGATCGCCTAGAATTCGAAGCGACAATTTCCGCTTGCACGCCAGAAGAACCCCACTATCTGTGTACTTACCGCATCACAGTCGAAGGCAAAGGTAACGTTTGGTTGTGCGACGATGCGGAAATGATTTATGACCAGCATGGTCGGCCGTCTCTGTTGGTTGGAACTCGCCGCGACGTGACAAAAACGAAGCAAACGGAGTTGGCTTTGATTGCGAGTGAACGGCAAATGCGAACCATTGCCGATGCATTGCCGCCATTGATCGCGTTTGTTGATGTCCAGGGTCGCTATCGGTTTGCCAACGCGGCCTACGAAAACCACTTTGGGCTCGCCGCTGAAAGTATCATTGGCCATCGGATTGTCGATGTTGTCGGTCGGGAAGCCTACGCGTCAATTGCTCCACATCTAAACAAAGCCCTTGCAGGCGAAGCTCTCAGTTATGAATTGGAGTTGGCCAACTTAGTCAACAACAAGACCGAGTTCAAGCAGGTAACATACGTTCCGGAGATCAATGAATCTGGAGAGGTCCTTGGTTGTCATGTCTTGGCGGTCGATGTCACGGAGCAGAAACACTGGTCAGTTGAGATCGCCAAGCGTGAGAGCCATCTTCGTCGCGTGATCGACAATATGCTCGGCTTTGTCGGCGTTCTCGATGTCGACGGAACGTTGCTCGAAGCGAACCAAACGGCACTGGCGGTCGGTGGGGTGAGCCGCGAAGAAGTCATCGGCAAGAAGTTCTGGGATTGTTATTGGTGGAACTATGATCATGAAATCAGCCAGCAACTGCAGGAGGCGATTGCGGCGGCGGCAACCGGAGAAACGGTTCGCTACGATGTGGTTGTTCGCATGGCCGGCGACACCCGAATCACGATTGATTTCATGCTGGTACCGGTTCGCGACGAAACCGGAAACATCACGCGATTGATTCAATCTGGGATGGATATCAGCGATCGCAAGAGAGCCGAAGCATTGGCCGATGCGACTCTCAATCACTTGAATTTGGCACTCGAAGCGGGACAGTTGGTGACTTGGGATTGGAACATCGCCTCCGATAGCATCTCTTGGTCGGACCAGTTATATGAGTTATTTGGCATTTCGCCAAATGAACTTGACGGCAGTCTGGACGATTTCACGCACCTAGTCCACCCTGACGATCAAGGTCACGTCGGTGTACAAATCGAGAAAGTTCTCGCGGGCAAATCGGATTCGTTTGAAATTGAATGTCGCATCCTTCGCCCCAGCGATGGACGCATGATTTGGACGCTTGGTCGTGCATCGGTCAAACGCGATGCCGAGGGCAATCCATTGATGCTTACCGGCGTCGCCAGTGACATTACCGAGAGAAAAAACTTGGAGATTAAACTGGCCGATGCTAAAACACAATTGGATATTTCTTTGGAAGCCGGAGGGATGGCCCCCTGGAGTTGGGACGTCGAAAACGACACCGCGGTAACGAATCCAATGTTGAATCGAATGTTTGGATTTCATGAAACTGAGACTCCTGCTTTATCAGATTTTATCCAACGGATCGATGAATCCGCGCGTAGCCGAGTGTCGGACGCAATTAAGCGGGCAACGAAACTTGGCGAAAATTATGATGTCGAATATCCAATTCATCTGCCTTCGGGTGAGATTCGGCATGTGCGTGCACGTGGTCAAACCCGCCATGGAGAAAAAGGCAAGTTGGAAGATTTTTTTGGCGTGATCGCCGATATTACCACCAGCAAGCAATGGGAGATCGAACTGGCCAATCGCGAGGCTCATTTGCGGCGAGTCATCAATAATCAACTGGGTTTGGTGGGCGTTATCGGACGCGATGGAAAGCTCTTGGAAGTCGACGACCGCTCGATGGAAATTGCCGGATTGACACGCGGTGACGTGATCGGAAAACCCTTTGCCCAATGCGGTTGGTGGACGTACGAGAATGCCGTTGCGGATCTGACGAGGGACGCGGTGAAAAGAGCATTTACTGGAGAACGAGTGCGTTACGATGTCGGTTTGTTCTCCAAATGTGGCACGCCGTTAATGATTGACTTCATGATCGCGCCGGTTCTTGATGGCGAAGGAAACGTCGAGTTTCTGATCTATTCTGGCGTTGATATTAGCGAGCGTGTCGCGATTGAACGACGAATCAAGGCCAATGAAGAACGACTATCAATGGCGCTTAATGCCGCAAAGATGGCGGCCTGGGAATGGCGGAAAGATGAGAGCTATTGGACGCCCCAACTGTATAGATTGATGGGGGTTCCGCCCGACGAACGCGCTTCATCGGAAACTTTTTTCCAACATATTCACCCGGACGATGTCGATTTGTTGAAGAAAAAGTGGGAGAAAACGACTCAAGGAGATCAGTCTTTCGATCATGAGTTCCGCATCATCCGTCCTGACGGAGAGATTCGCTGGGTCGTTGGCGTTGGCGAAGTCGAACGAGATGAAATTGGAAATGTCAAACGCGTTTATGGTTTGAACTGGGACAATACGGGAGAGCATTTCGCCGCCGATGCGTTGCGGGCCAGCGAACAGCGGGCCCAGGCAGCCAGCGAATCCAAGTCCGAGTTTCTGGCGAATATGAGTCACGAAATTCGTACACCCATGAGTGCAATCATTGGCTACGCCGATATCTTGGCACGGCACTTGAAAGATCCGGATGACCTAAACTGCGTTTCCATTATACGCAACAACGGAAAATTCTTGCTGGCGATCATTAACGACATTCTGGACATTTCGAAGATCGAAGCGGGGAAAATTGAACTTGTTCCCAAGCCATTTCGAATGGATCGGCTACTTGCCGATGTGCGTTCGTTGATGAATGTGAGAGCCGCCGAGAAATTGATCGAATTTTCTGTGGAACTGGACGGACAAATTCCGCAACAGATTAATAGCGATTCGAAGCGTTTGAAACAGATTCTCATCAACTTGATCAGCAACGCCATCAAATTTACC
>JBDNHU010000527.1:0-16563 GCA_041688615.1 Mariniblastus sp.
AATGTTTTGAGTGGTTAATATTTGTAAACGTAGAAGGGCGGTTGGCGTATTTTGTCCACCGCCCTGATACGAGATTGGTATTCAATCCGAAGTTTTCTTTTCGAATGTCGCCACCAACAGAGACTGTCCAATCCAGCGGAACAGCGGGTCGCCCACCATCCGCTAGATCCGGTTTAAACCTGGTTTGCCCATAATAATCTGAGTATTTCTGGGTTGACTTTGAACATTTACCGTCTTGGCAGTACTTAGCCCGTTACATAATAGTAAGTCAGTTTGAAATTGGATGTGGTAGGAAAAATTACCAGGCCACCAGTTCCCGCTTCGCCCAAGAATCCCGGAAGTGGAAACGAACGTTGGGGTAGGTGAGAATTGAGTCCTGACGAATAACCATCGCCAGGTAAACACTTGGATGTGATTTGCATTCAAAGTTGTGCATTCAAAACGGCGCATTCAAAACGGTTCATTTAAAGTTGTGCAGCCGAAGTAGTAAAACTGAATTTTAGAGACATCAGTGTGCTTGTCGTGCCGGTATTCGGTTCACTGAAATTTATTGTTCTGATCGTTAAAGCAGACCAACCGTTAAAGATAAATGAATATGAAGTCAAACCGTACTTATCTCTGGTTCACTGTCGCCTTCTGTTTCTTTTGCCAAGGGTCAATGGCCCTGGTCGCGCAACAGACCGCTCCGATGATCAAGATCCAAAGGTTGACGGTCCCTGGGAAATTAATTTCGCCTTCCCCCTTTGCTCCGGCCGTTAGACTTAGTCCCGCAACCAGCACCGGACTTGGTGGAAGTATTTCTGCCAATGCAGCCTTAACGGCCAGTTCACTATCGGTTACTGCGTCACCCAACAGCACGATTGAAGCGATCGCTGCCCAGCGTCAAACACTATTGTTTGCGGCGCTAAGCAAGCTGAAGTTTGACCGGCGGCCATCGATGATCTTACGCACTTGGGCTGATCTTCAATCAACGTCGGCAACCAGCGTCGGCGGTCGGCCTGCTGCGCCACAGCCACAGCTACAGCCACCCACCGCAGCCGCGTCTATGAATCCATCCATGATGCCCATGCCCCAATCCGATGCGCCCCCAAAACCCTACAGCGTCGAAAAAATGGCGTCGATCGACGCGGTCGAATTTGGGAAAATGACAGCGGCAGCCGAACAAGAGGCCCAGCTATTTTCCCAGTTGGTGACGGTCGGCAAATGGGAGGAAGCAGGGCAAATTTTACGGAAACTGAAGGTCGCCAACCAAACAACCATTTTTAATGCTCTGTTGTCTCAGTTATCGGCCGTGCGACGCGACTTCCAACAACTTTCCGACAGTTCCGATCTTGTCGGAACTCCCGTGAACAACCAACAATTTTTCGAGCGAAATTCATTCACGCTAGACGATTTGACCGGCGTCTTGGCCTTAGCCCCAAAACAGCTCGCACGCAGCGAAGTTTCCTCAATCGGGATGTTGCTATCGACAACGATTGAAAACGGCGTGGTAAAAGAAGCGTTGGATTCACATCTGCAAGCACTCGTTTCTCAAACTCCTGACGCCGATGCTGATTGGGACCGTGATTCGACTCCCTTGGTTACTCAAGTCAACGACGACGAAGAATATAGCCTGGAAATCGTGGCCCAGTCTTCTGAAGTGGAAGTAGTGCCGCAAGTCCAGGGCGAAGCTGACTCGGCGAAACCTTTGCAACCTTGGATAACTCGTCGGCAAGCGGCTTGGCTACTGATCTATGCGGGTCAATTGGATTTAGTTGAAACCTATCTGCCAACCGCCCAGCAGTGCCAGACAAATCAAGACGCAGAGGGCATGAACATCATTGCCCGATTATACATCCAAAAGTCTTCCACCCAGGAAGATGAAAAGTTCCTGAATAAGGCCTGGAATATCATCCAATTAGTGATCCAGGCGAAGGACGTCCCTGCCGAAGACAAGAACGAAGCGTTACTCCGAGCGGTCGCTCTGGCACCTCGAATTGAGAAAGAGATTGGGCAGGCATGGCTGAATGATCTGTTCAAAAATAACATCGACAAGAGTAAAGAAGTGTTGGCGGTGATAGGCGAGCGTGCTTCGCGCGGACTGCAAAGTCAACCGTTTGATGTTGATGGTCGCGCCCAAACGCTAGAAATGATGAAAACGGCGACCGATTCTCTTCTGGCACAGAATCCAGAACAGGCCAAACAATGGAAAGACCTACTAAACCTGTTGGCATCGACTTGGCTGCGTGAAGCAAAGTTTACTCAGGAACGTGACACTTCAAAGAGTCTTGGCCCGCAACTGCAACGTGATAACTATGGTAATTTCTTCTACAACAATTTCCAAATGCAAATGCAGCAGAACACGTATCAAGGTGGTAATCAACCTCGTCCAGTTACCACTGAAAGGATTTTGGACACGATCCCTGAAGGGGCCTGGTTTGACGCCATCGACGATTCGTTGAAACCTGAAATTTCAATCATTTGCGCAAACTTGCTTCTGAAGGTAGATGAAGATCAACGAGCGTTTCCGTACATCGAGGCCTTGGCCAAAACACACAAGGAGAAGGCCCAAGAACTGGCCGAACAATTCTTGCGCGTATGGACGCTCAACCACGATATGAACTCCAGTCGCGGTGACAATCGGTACAGCCCCTACTACTTTTCATACGGCTTCAATCAATCGGCCGAAAGCATTCCGTTGACCCGTAGCAAGCAAGAGCGGAACTTGGTTGATTTGACTAAGTGGATGGTTCGGTTACGAGCGTTGCCGGGAATCGAAGTCGATCAAGAACTGCTGGCCAATGCCTTTACTACGTGTCACAGTGGCGCAGAGATCTATCGTTTTGAAGAAATTGAAAAAGTGTTTGGCCCGATGGCTGAAATGGATCCGAACGTCTTGGCGGCTCTATCGGACAAGATGCGTAGCAATCTTCTAGAACAATGGCGAAAACCCGACGTTCAAAAGCAAAGTAAGACTCGGCGTGGTAAGAAAGACATTCAAGCCGAAGTTCTACGTGGATATCAATTGGCACAAAAAACGGTCGACCAAGCACTGACCAAGCACCCAGGTAACTGGCGGTTGTTACTTCAAAAGGCTTGCTTGACCTTTGATGATAATGAATACCAAAGCGTTCTCAAGACTCGCAGCGATTACTCGACCCAAAAGACAATCGCATACAACTTGTTCAAAAACTCCGCGGCTGCCTACCAAGGCCAAATCGATACGATGAAGACCACGGACTACTCGGTCGAAGTTTTCGAAAAGTGGTTCTACGCCATGCTGGGAGCGACCGACCTGGCCAAAGTCAATCATGAACAAGTGGCTCAAACCAATCAAACAAAATTGATTGCTGAAGCGATCGGTAGCTTGGGCGACAAGGTTAGCAAGAAGCACTTGAGTTTGTTTGCCAATGTGGTCGTAACTCGAGTTGGCACAGCTAACCCGGCGGTAAAATTCGCCTTCCTAGAAGAAGGATTCAAGATCACTGGCGACATGAGTGAGGTCAGTGAGGCTCGACGATTGCATGAGTACTATCAAGACCTCGTCGTGGAATTGGAACTTGCTGCAATCATTGACGGAACCGATGAAATCAGCCCTGACCAACCGTTTGGAGTCTTTGTTCAAATCAATCATACTCCTGAAATCGAACGCGAGTCCGGTGGATTCGGTCGCTTCTTGCAAAATCAAGGCTCCATGTTTTCTCCGTACAACTTTGGTCGCCCAACTGAAGACTATCGCGATAAATTCGAAGAAGCCGCACGCAGTGTCTTGAATGAACACTTTGAAGTGCTTGGCGTGACCTTCCAACGCGAAACCGTTCGATCGCGAACGCTTCAGGATCGTGAAGGCTGGAAAATGACGCCATATGCTTATATGTTGCTAAAGCCACGCAGCACGGAAGTCGATCGTTTGCCTTCGATCAAAATGGACTTGGATTTCCTGGATACCACGGGGTATGTTGTATTGCCAATTCGCACCGCTGAAACTCCCCTAGCGTACGCGGGTAAAAAGGCCGAACCGCGGCCATTTCAAAATCTAAAGGTAACTCAAACATTGGATCAGCGCGAAGGCGGAGAGGGTAAACTGACACTCGAGGTCAAAGCGGTTTGCCTTGGCTTAGTTCCCTCGCTTGAAGAAATACTGGACTTGAAGCCTTCCGAATTTGAGGTTGCCGAATCGGTGGATTCGGGTTCGATGGTAGTCAACTTTGACAAGGATAGTGAGGACGTTGTTGTTTTGTCCGAACGAACTTGGGATATAAAATTGAAAGGTCGCGCCGACCTGACCACAAAGCCGGATCGGTTCGAATTTGCTACCGCCAAGATAGATCTGGAAGAGATGTCTTTAATGGGTTTCGAAGACGAAGACCTGAAGGCGTTGGAACCTGTCATTGAACTAAAGGGCAACTATGGAAACGCTGCGACGCCATGGGGAATGGTCATTACGATCGCATCGATTGGATTGCTAGGTCTTGTCGTTGTCAGCATGAGCATCATTGCAATGACCAAGAGTCTGAACGTCGATGATCAAAAGACGTCGCTGGTCGACATTACGCCGTTTGGTTTAGTTTCGGCCCTTGAGAAACGATGGCAAAGCGATGAACTGGATTCCACCAAACAAGCTGAATTACGTCAAGAGATTCAGGAATTGGAAGCCAAGTTTTTCTCTGCTGGATCAACAAACAGCAAGAGTGGCCAGAAAAACCCAGCGAACAGCATTCCCGAACCCGAATCGGTGACGGCAGACGAATCGCCTGCAACGCAAACCAGTGGCAAGTTAAACTTGGACCAAATTGCACAAAAGTGGCTAAAATAGGCTTCGGTAAATGGGCTCGAGATAGTGAAAACAACTTCAAAAGGCCTGCTTCCAAGCCGGCCTTTTTCGTGCAAACTGAGACTCAAAAGCCAGTCATCGCCTCGCAATGTTAGACAACCGTTACGTTTACGATTCAACTGCGACAGGCCGTCTCATCATGGTGCCAGGCAATAACAAGAAGGTTCCAGGTAATGTCGTGCCATACCGTGCCAGACGATGATCAAGTGTCTACCAATCCACAATACCGGCATCTACCAACCCGCACCTAAACCAAAAGCCTTCATGTGCCAAACCCATTCTGCAAAATTCATCGGCGGAAAAAATGACCGGAGAAATACTTAATGCTGTTTGAATTTACAGACATCGTTTGGATCGTAACGATGATCGAGTTGGTTAAACAGCGGTGACAGGCATAATGTATCTCAAGTACATTTTTTGCATGCGAATAAAAAGAAAAATCCTACTGTCAGCCTGGAAATGAGACCATCAAAATCGGCGGCACTCAGTTGCGCCGCTCCAGATAGAACTTACAGCCCGATAAGACCGTATTTGTCTTCAGCGTCACCAATCGCGATCTCACTTAGACGACTGGCCAGCATTCCAATCCAAGTTCAAGAGATTTAGAAATTTAGGCAACCAAATAAGGGGATCATATTCACTGAATTAGTGAACCTAGTCGAAGAAAAATTTGGCAACGAAGTTGTCGACAAAAGGATCGTTTCGGCAAAACTGGATAATGACAACGCGTTCACCACTGTCGGCACTTATGATCATGCCGACCTTCTAAAAATGGTGATTGCACAGAGTCACGAAGTGAACATCCAAGTACCCACGTTGGTCAAAATTTTCGGACGCCACCTATATCTAGTTTTTTCCAGAAACTGCGCTGATCGCCTTTCGCACCTAAAAGTGTCTTTCAAATAGTCGAAAGCATTGAAGGTTTCATTCCTATCGAAGTTAAGAAACTTTACCCCGACGCACAGTTACCGACATTCCAATACAAACACCCAGGTGAGAATCAACTAGTGTTTTTTACCGTTGGACAGACCCTTAGTAGATGCCTGCGCAGGATTGCTGAAAGAATGCATTGCACAATTTGACGAATTGATATCAATCCCACGCCAACACGTTTCTTCGACTGGCCTGGCTACGGATTTCACATTGACTCGCCAATCGTCCGTGAAAACATAAACGGTTATCATCTTTTTTGGGGAAGTGGAACATCGGTAAATTCCCAATGTTTAAAGGTCTTAACCACAACCATTTTTGATTCTACTTCATAGACTGTCCGCTAGATTGACATTCGGCTGACCCTAGATTTGTCAAAGCCAAGTTGAACATATTGACTGTGCCGGATGATTATGAGTCAGCCAAATTTAATTGACGTGATTCCAATTACAAATGAACTAGAAATACTGAATCGATGATTACTTCGTGAACCCGACGCCCGCAGGGAAGCCGAATCAATTCTTGAATCCAAGAGTCTGGAGCTTCATTTAGCGAAATTGGAAGGGCAACGCACAGCAAAAAGTTTCCAGCATCCGAATATTAAGCTGCCAGCCATTTTGGACAACGCGGCCGAAGGTATCATCACCCTGGATTCTAACTGCAACATTCTGACTTTGAATTCTGCTGTGTCTCAAATTTAGCCTACAGTCAGAATGAAGTTCAAGACAGAGGTTTCTCATCTTTGCTGGCTGACTTTCCACGAGAACATTGCGTGATTGTATTCCCGACGCAGACCGAACGCATAGAAGCCAATGAACACCGGGGGATTCGTGCCGACGGAGCCGAATTTGTACTCGAACTTCCGATGAATCGAATCAATGAAGGCGATTCAAGTATCATGATCGCAATCGTACGTGACCAGACACTCATTCAGCGACAGAACATGACGACCTGCCGAGTTGAACGAATGGTATTCGGCAATACGCGTTTGGAGGTTGGTGCTTACCTTTTAGCACTATGGGGGTTCGCTGAATTCGCCAGTGCCCGCCTAGTGAGTTAGTTCAGATACCAATTCCGGGCCACAGATACCAATTCCAGGCCAGGCACCTGTAGCGACCTTTTGAGTGAATGAAGTTCGGGGCTGAGACTAAGTCCAAAAGATTAACCGAGGCGAAACCATAATTCCCAAATCCATGCAAATGATTTTGACGAGGCGATCAGATGCTCAAAATCTATTTTGCTTTGGCGTGTTCTGAAGCTGGACGCAAGAAATCCTTCACAAAGACTTCGACCGGTACAGGCTTGCCGTACCAGTAGCCTTGCAATTGATCGCAGCCAAATCGAGTCAAGATTTCCACACTGGCGTCGGTTTCTGCACCTTCGGCAACAACCTTCAAGCCTTGGGTATGAGCGATTCGAATCACCGACTCCACTAACGTCGCATCAAATTCTGATGTCTCGATCTCGGCAACGAAGGTACGATCGATCTTAATGGTGTCTGCGGGCAATTGTTTCAGGTAGCCAAGCGACGAATAGCCGGTTCCGAAATCATCAATGGAAATCGAAAAACCCATTCGCTGTAACGTACGAATTTTTTCGATTGCGCGATTCATGTCGTGCAGAAAACTGCTTTCAGTAATTTCAAGTTCAATGAGATTAGGGGCAACTCCATTCTCAATCACATGCGACAACAAGTCTTCCTGCAGGTCACCTATTTGAAAGTGACATGCACTTACATTGACACTAGTCAAGATTGGCATAAAGCCCTGATCTTGCCAGCGTACGATGTCTTTAGCAACCTGGGCGAACACCAACTGGCTGATCGGAACGATCAATCCACACTTCTCCGCCTCGGGAATAAACTGATTTGGGTGGCAAAAAACTCGACCGTCTCGATACCAACGAAGAAGCGCTTCAGCGCCGCATAGCGTCCGAGTCTTGAGGTCATATTTTGGTTGATAATAGACTTGAAATTCATTTTGTTTGATTGCTGTTCGCAGATCGTTTCGCAATTGATATCGTTTCTTGATATCTGCGCGAATGTCTTCGTTGTAGTACGAGTGACCGTGCCCACCCAAATCCTTAACTTGATACATTGCCAAATCAGCATGTTGCAACAAATCAGCTGCAGACTGGCAGCCTTCGGTTAAAACGGCGATACCAATCGATGATCCAACAAAGGTATCCTTGGCATCTACGACAAACGGTAAAAGGAACGACTTTTCGATTTTACCTGCCAGTCGCGGAAGATCGTGCAAGTCTGTCATATGCGAGGCCAGAATGGCGAACTCATCGCCACCTAATCGATACAACACTTGATCGCTATTTAGCTGCGCCGCCACTCGCTGGGCCACGCGTTGCAATAGTTGATCGCCAGCCAAGTGTCCCAACGAATCATTAACAAACTTAAACCCATCAAGATTGAAACATAAGATCGCGACAGTCAACCCATCTTCGTCAAAATCCTTGACAAATAAGTTCAACGTCTCCAAAAACTGTGCTCGATTGGGTAGGCCAGTTAAGGGATCGTAGTAGGAATTGTATTTGGCGGCCTCTCGGCCGGCCATCAGCAGACTTATGTCTTTAGCGTTGATTAACCAACCAGTGTCTTGATTGTGAAACGCCTTTTGCCGGCAACTCACTTCCCAAGTTCGCCCGCTATTTAGCCGTAACAGCATTTTGGATACGGTACCCAAAGCTGGGTAACCTGCTACTGGGTGACGAATACGATTTACCCAAGTCAGGAATTCATGCTTATTGTCCACAGCGGCTAAGAGTCGTGACCAATGCTGGGCTGTAAAAAAATCATGACCAACGAAGTAGGTACCAATCACAGAGGAAACGCATTGATTGGCGTATGCGATATGCCCTGATGAATCCAACAGCAAGATCGCCTCACCTAATTCATCAAGAATAGGACTGGCATCAAAGAATTCAGAAGCGGATAAAGGTTGAAATAGAGTTTGAATCGCCGGACTTGTTTGTGATGTTGGGGGCTCTTCAAACTGATCAACTAGCGAACGAATCGATTCTTCGACCTGCTGCCGCTTCTGGGCAGTCCAATTCACCTGTTGTTCAAGAGTGCAAAGTATCTGGCGCAACGCTTTCGTGGGACGAACTTCACTTCGCCTCTCTACTTCCGTCGGAATACTCGCATGATTAGACATAAACAATCACTTGAAATTGAAACCCAGGCTGGCTTGCGTCCTCGATGTTGCAAATCTGGACAAGACACCTCTAGTAAATCCATGTTGCGGTCTTTTGCGATCCGCCTTTGTCAAGCCAAGCACACCTATCGAAACTTTGCGTATAATGTGTTGGTTATGAATTCACGATCGCCGGTCTAAAAACCAATGGACTTGCATTTTTCCCACTGAACATAAACACACAGCGTTTCAATTAGCATGAGAGCCATATAACGGACAAACGTAATCATCGATAGAAACCGAAAAACCGATCATTGCGGATACGACATTCGCACGGGCAGACGGCTGACTGCGAACAGGTGCACCGGCGAACTACGTAGTCACACGACACTACAATCAGAACAGAATCATGGGAAGAAGATCAACCTTCGCCTAGAACGTCCATCAAAAAGAATGTCTAAAAGAATGTTCACTCAGTACTTTTTGAACTCGCGATCACATTTCCAACTTTCATTGCTGCTGATTGGAATCAACCTATTCCTTGGGTACGCCTATGCGCAGGGAAAAATTTCAAATAAAGGTCCAGCCACCTTAGTACCAGAATCCTTGTCAACAAGCCAAATTTCACAGACGTCCTCATTTTTGGTAGAAGCCGAGAGTTTCCAGAATCGTGGTGGATGGGTTCTTGATACACAATTCATCACACAAATGGGTTCGCCCTATTTGCTGGCCCATGGTTTGGGCCGACCGGTTGCCGATGCATCCACGGAAGTAACACTGTCAGAAGTCGGATCTTTCCATGTTTTTGTTCGGACTCAAGATTGGGTTGCAAAGTTCGAAAATCGATCAGAACGGCTAACCAACGGTGACACCGTTTCACAGCCTGACCCGCAAAGCCTGCCTGGTAGGTTTTCGCTGTGGATTAATGACGTTGCACTTCCCAACACTCTTGGTAACAAGGGGAAAGATTGGAATTGGCAATACGCAGGAAAGGCTCAAATGGCGAATGGAAAGAACACAATTCGCCTGAAAGATCTTACCGGATTCGACGGTCGCTGCGATGCAATCTACTTCACCAAAAACAAGAATGACTTGCCACCAGAAAACGATAAATTGATCTTAAGTGACTGGCGAAGAGCCAAACTTGGCATCCCTGAAAATTCTGAAATCAAAGACACGTATGACTTGGTTGTCATAGGTGGTGGCTATTCAGGAATGGGGGCTGCAATTTCTGCGGCACGTGCGGGCTGCAAGGTCGCGTTGATTCAGGACCGTAATGTGCTTGGTGGTAATGGTTCAAGCGAGGTGAGAGTTTGGGCAATGGGCTTGATCCGCCGAGGGAACTATCCACGAATTGGCGAAATCATCGACGAATTTGCGGATTCCGCGACAAAATCGCCTGGCACCTTAGAAGAATTCGGCGATGACATCAAGCTGGCTATCATTCAAAACGAACCCAACATTGATCTCTTTTTGAATGAACACGCTTTTGCGGTTCAAACGCTGGACAACAGGATCTTATCCGTTACAACGCTAAACACACTAAACTCCAGGACAAAGGTATTCACTGGTCGTTTGTTTTCTGATTGCACCGGGCATGGAACCATTGGCTATTTGTCCGGTGCCGATTGGGACATGACAGACAAAGGCCGAATGGGGATGAGCAACATGTGGGCGTGGGGAAACCTGGACTCGCCACAAGCGTTCCCCGAAACCCCTTGGGCGGTGCCGTTGACCATGAAGGACTTCCCCTATCCACGTGACTTTCATGGACAGTGGTTTTGGGAAAGTGGATTTGACAAAGATCCGATTAAGGATGCCGAATCGATTCGCGATTGGAATTTACGAGCGGTATATGGGGCATTCAATGCGATGAAAAATGGCGACGGTGCCAAGAATCACTTGAACGCTCAATTGCAGTGGTTGGCCTACATAGGAGGAACCCGTGAATCGCGTCGCCTGATGGGTGATGTTCTTTTGACTGAACAGGACATTGTTTCCAAACGAGAATTCCCTGACGGTTGCGTACCTAGCACCTGGTCAATCGACCTCCACTACCCCAAGCAGCAATACGCAGCGAAGTTCCCCGACAATCCGTTCATCTCCATTGCCGAACATGACAAACGCGTCGATCGAAATTTTGGATATCCAGTGCCGTACCGTTGTTTTTATTCCAAGAACATCGACAACTTGTTCATGGCTGGGCGATGTATCAGTGTGACGCACGAAGCGTTGGGAACGGTTCGAGTGATGAAGACTTGCGGTATGATGGGCGAGGTCGTGGGTAAAGCCGCCAGCGTTTGCATCAAGCATAATTGCACGCCCAGAAAAGTTTATGAAAGCTATTGGCAGGAAATGGAAGGACTGTTGATTCTTCCAGGCGCTGCCCGCAGACCCGATGTGAACGCTTCCTTTGCAATTCCCGACAATGTACCTGAACTGCCAATGGTACTCAAATCAACGAAGATGCCTGGCACTGTCGTTGATGACCAAGCCGGAGAAACGTTCGGCATTTAGGAAAAATCTACAGGCGTCCCAAATTTCATTGATGACGGGTACTTGTACACATCAAGCGATTCTGGGCGGAAAGTTTCATTTCCCTTCCTGACCAAGCAGAACGGCAGGCTACAAATCAATCTTTCCTACCAACCGCATGAAAATCGAGGCACGACGGTTCCAGTTCGCATCCTGATCGATGGAAAAATAGTGGACTCAACAACGATCGACATGCAAAAAATTCCACCAAAGGATAATCTTTGGTTTTCTTTGGAACCTATCGACATCCACGAAGGGCAATCGGTTGTTGTAGAAATTTCAACCGAAGACGCTGGGGGAATTGTTTGTGCTGATGCGGTGCAGTTCATAATGGTCGATGAATAGATTTAAACCCACAGTCGTTACTTATTCCACCAAACCTGGCAACGCCCAAAGATCATTGATGCTGGAACCAAACGGTCGAATTCCGCTACCCTTACGCCTGCTCCTAGTCGCCAGTGTTGCCTTGATCGTACATTGGACGGCGCGAGTGGATCGGTCAAATCAAACGAACGACGCTGTTAATTGCCTGAAACTGAAAACACTTATCCAAAAAGTTGCACCCGATTGGCTGATTGCATTTGATGGGCAACCCGACCGTTTTGTAGATACGTTTCCAGCTGGACAAGATTCCATCGGGTTCAGCGGAAGCAGTCGTTTGTTGTTAAGACTTGATCAGAATCAAAAACTGTCTGACTTCCGTCTTGTGAGTAGTGGCGACACCAGCGACCACATCGCCGCAGTGATGTCAAACAGGCCATTTCGCGGACAGCTAATTGGCAAACGTCCCCAGGAGATTCAAGCCGCTGTCGATCAAGCGGAAATGGATGGAGTCAGTGGCGCAACATTAACCAGTTTGTCGGTTCTTGATGGAATTGCGAGGACATTTTCGCAAACAATGGACAACGCTTCACGCGATGAATTAGTGCCGAGCGTTTTATCGCTGAAGTTTCCTCGGCAGATTCAATTGTCGGATGTCATTCCCTTTTTTCCTGCGGCAGATCAATTGCTTCCGTTGGAAGCCGAAGTCAACTTGTTTCGCCTTCAGCAGGGTTCGGATCTCCTTGGATTTGTTGCTCGCACCGCTGGCATCGCTGATGAATTAGTCGGATATGGTGGCCCGACCGACACATTACTTGCATTGGATGACGACAAAAATTGTCTCGGCCTGACGATTTTATCCAGTTTTGATAATCAGCCCTACATTGCCTATGTCACTGACGACACTTACTTTTGTCACGATCTTTTCAAAGGCATGAACCTGGAACAACTGGCCGATTTGGAAGATGACCCCGAAGATATGGAGGGTGTCTCTGGGGCAACGATGACCAGCCAAAATGTGGCAACGGGGATTGGGAGATTGTCTAAGCGTCTATTGCAAGTCCCCAACTGGACTGGCACCGCAAAAGCCGTCAACAAAAATTTGAATCTTAGTCCAGTGGAATTCTACCCCACCGCAATCGCCTCCAAGTTGCTTTCAAACTATGCGCTGCTCTTTGCGGTGGGTTGCTGCTTTCTGGTTGCTATCGAAGGTCGCCTACGCCAAGTGCTGGGTGTCCGATTGAAGAAACCACTACGAATTTTGGTCATTAGCGTGACGCTGGTAACCCTTGGGATCCTAAGTAATCAACTGCTTACCACGCGGTTATTGGTGGGCTGGGCGATCCACGGATTCACCAGCCTTAATGGTCTAGGACTGATTCTAATATTTGGATTTTCAATTGTTAGTCTTTTGTTTTCAAAAAAGAACGTTTACTGCCAACGAATTTGCCCGATGGGCTCAGCTCAACAACTCGTGCAACTACTGCCAAAATCAGCAGAGCGAAACTTAACCGTCCCAAGTGAAACGGATCGACCTACCTCAACGGTAAAGCCTTCGGGCGTCTGGTACCCTTCCGCTACTGCCTATTTCGAGAACGGGTCCAAAACGATCAGAAGACATTTGCGGCAAGTATCCCCCTGGGCACCCGCTGTGCTATTTCTATTGATGCTGGTTTCACATTCCCAAGAATGGACTTGGAACTTTATCGACATGGAAGCGTTTGCCGGGTTTTCGGGTTCGGTTGCTTCTTCGGCGGCTGTAATGGTTTTAGCGATTCTATTGGCGGTGTCTTATTTTCTTCCTATGTTTTATTGCCGCAACCTATGCGTGGTCGGATGGATACTTAATCTGTTTAAGCGATAAGCTGAAGCGTTTTCCATAGTCGCTAGAAAACGCCGGATCAATAAAGACTCGGGAATCGCCGGCGCGAATCAAGGAACGGGTGGAGACCGCAGGTGGGTGCTTGTTCCAAACAGGTCCGCAACGGTCTGTTAACCTTTGCCGAGTATCCGGACCAATCAGTTAAATCTGAATTTGAATGTGAGCAGGTTCTCACTGGAATCACGAACAACAACTTTCGATACATCTAAGGGCATGACCCTTGGGCTGTGCTGACTAAATGCTGCCGAGCCGCGGGGTTATCTTGCCAAGGAAAAAATTGGTGAGCAAAACTACCTCATCAAGATTCTGCCTGGCACCTTAACTTGATCAACATAGCCTGGGCTGGTTGATCGTTTTTCCGTCAAGACACGAGTGCAAAAATGATTTCAAATTCCAAACCATGGATCGTTACCGCTGTTGCGTGCTTGGCATCTTCCTTAAGTGTTCATTTGGCAAATGATTCGTGCCAAGCACAAGAAAACGTACCGACTCAGGACCAACTCCAACTTACCGGTCCCCTACTTAATCCCGAAATGGCAGTCAATTCAGTATTGGCCGAATTAAAGCCAGGTGTTTCACTGGTCAGTCATTATTTAAATCGTGATGATGAAAGTAATAATGGCGATTCGAACCTGTTCAACTATTCTGATGATGAAGCCCCGAACAATTTGCAATTGGGTACGGAATTTCAAGATGAAGATCAAGACCCAGCGATTAAATCTTGGCAACGTCAATGGAGTTTTAAGAAAATCGAAGACGTAAAGTTTGAGATGTACAGTGGTTCAATCATTCCAAGTGACCGCTCGCCCGGACTCTTGAACCGTATTTCGAACGGTTCGACTTATCTACCGCCAAATGCCGGAACCACCGCTTATTGGGTTGCCCCAAATTTATGTTACCAACCCCTTCTGTTCGAGGACGCCCTGCTTGAACGTTACGGCAAGGCCAGCACAATTCTTGGTATGCAGCCATATCGTTCGGGCGTACACTTCGCGATTTCAAGCATTCTGCTGCCAATCAAAGTGTTCACAACCCGTCACGATGTGGAAACTCCATTGGCATTCGATCGTCCTGGATCTTACACTCCTTCGCAACGACAAATTTTCCTGCCTGGTAGACGATGATTCGATTGAAGAATAGACGCCAATAAGAAGCAACTAAGTGTGATGAGAGTTTGCTTTTATTGGCGTCTGGGTACTGTTGACCACCAATCTGAAAGCCTTATCGGCAACCATTTGATAACGTCACCTGCGGTCAGTCATGAGAGTCCGACCGACTGGCCATTCAATCAGTCAGTGCATCAGATCTTCGGGGATTTTCTAACTAGCCTCTGCTTGGACTGTGGATCCTGAGTTTATCGCCCAAGTATGGCGGTGGCGTAGACTTTCGATTACTGGACCTACTGTCCGATTACTTTGACCTTGTGCTATCCAATCTAGGTTCGACGAGCACCGGTTAGTATTCCAAGCATTTCTTGTCCGCTAACTGCGGATCAGTGCAGCGCACTTGGAGTGAACCTGATATAATTTGGCCACGACGAATATTCGACATTGCTTTTTGAAACAAGCGTTGTTGGTGAACTGCGTTTTCTGTTCCTTGCGGGTCGCAATGAAACTTGACTAGATTTCTCCCGATTTGTTGGGGCGTTGACTGCTGGCTGATTCCACTGGCCGTCCGAAAGTCGGACCCGATTCGTGACTCGAATTTATGAATCAATTAATTAGAGATCGACTGTTGCTGAATATGATTCCGGGCGTTGGGCCGCGAATGTATCAGAAGTTATTGGAACGATTTGGTGATGCGGGTAACGCGTTAATGGCGTCCGAACAAGAGCTTCGCAGCGTCTCGGGGCTGGGTGCGAAACTTGCGGGCACCATTTTGGATGCCAAACTTCACTTGGATGTGACGCAGGAATTAGAGGACTGCGAACGGTATGAAGTCAAGATCTTCACGCTTGAGGATCCGGAATATCCAGCCGAGTTGAAACAGATTGCCGATCCGCCGCCGATCCTTTATTGCAAGGGTGAGTTGCGTGAAACGGACCGCTTGGCCATCGGTGTCGTTGGTTCGCGTCACCTAAGTGACTATGGAGCCAAGACAGCGAATCAATTTGGCCGCGGGCTGGCTCAATGCGGGTTCACGATTGTCTCTGGATTAGCGCGAGGTGCTGATGCTGCCGCACACAAAGCGGCCTTGTCTGCCGGTGGCCGAACAATCGCTGTGTTGGGAAGTGGGATTCTGAATATGTACCCTCCCGAGCACAAAGACTTGGCAGCAGAGATCTCGGTGAACGGTGCGGTTATTTCAGAAATGCCTTTGCATCGGCCACCGCACGCCGGAGCATTTCCCCAGCGAAATCGTATCGTATCAGGCTTAAGCCTTGGTGTATTGGTTGTAGAAGCCAGCAGCCGAAGCGGTGCGTTGATTACCGCTAGACATGCAATGGAACAAGGCCGGGAAGTTTTCGCGATTCCTGGCAGAATCGACAGCCGAACATCGCAAGGCTGCAACGACCTGATACGCGACGGCGCAAAGCTGGTCCAATCGATTGACGACATCCTAGAAGAACTGGGCCCGCTGACCCAACCGGTTACTCGGGTGGTGAAGCCAGAAATAGGTCGGGCGGACACCACGGCAGAAGTCGTTACCACCATAAGGCAACCGGCGGAATTGCAACTTAACGATCAGGAACAAGCCATCCTGCAAGCGATCAGTGTTGAACCTACGCTTGTGGATTTAATCGTTCAGAAGACAGGGCTTCCCGTTAGTCGAGTATTGGCGACCCTATCGGTTCTGCAAGCCAGGCGATTGATTCGACGCATTAGCGGTAACCAAGTGGCCAGGGTCTAAAAAAAGACCTGGCACTTTAAGAAAGTGTCAGGGTCTCTGAAATTCACAGGGTCTCTGAAATTCACAGGGTCTCTGAAATTCACAGG
>JBDNHU010000528.1:0-3647 GCA_041688615.1 Mariniblastus sp.
CAGCCAAAGCGGCAGGTCATCGCCATGTGCGGCGATGGCGGGCTCACCATGTTGCTGGGCGATCTGATGACGATCAGCCAATACAAGGCTCCCGTGAAAATCATCGTCTTCAACAACCGCGCGCTGGCAATGGTGGAGCTGGAAATGCGCGTTGCTGGTTATCCCGATTGGGAGACGGAGATGGAGAATCCTGATTTCGCGATGGTCGCCCGGGCGATGGGTATCCGTGGCTGGACCGCGGAAAAATCCAGTGAGGTGGAGCCAGCGCTCCGGGAAGCTTTCGCCCACGACGGCCCCGCACTGATCAATATTTTCACCGATAAGAACGCTCTCGCGATGCCGCCGCATGTCACCTTCGATCAAATGAAAGGCTACGCCACCTCCATGGCCAAGCTCATGTTCACCGGCCACGTCCCGGAGGTGATCGCATTCGGCTCATCCAGCATCAAATATCTCAAAGAATTGAAATAATGCTCCAGAAAATCACGAAAACTATTACATGAGACATCTCTTTCTTCTAATCGGCCTGGTTCTTATCGGCGGTGTGGTGGCGGTCGCCTGGTTTTTCCCGGCCGCCTGGTGGCTGTTCCTAATCGTCGGTCCGCTGGTGCTACTAGGGATCTACGACATGCTTCAGAAATCACACACGATCCTGCGAAATTTCCCTGTGCTCGGTCATTTCCGATATTTTTTTGAAATGATCTCGCCGGAGATCCAGCAGTATTTCATCGAGCGCCACACGGATGGCACGCCGTTCTCCCGCAACCACCGCGTCCTCGTCTATCAAAGGGCTAGAGACCTCTCGCCCACCCATCCCTACGGCACCGAGCTGGACATTTACAAACCGGAATACGAGGGGCTGACGCATTCGATTTTTCCCGTCGATCCTCCGGACGATCCACCACGGGTCAGTTTCGGTGGTGCCGATTGCAAACATCCCTACGAGGCATCGATTCTCAATATTTCCGCGATGAGCTTCGGCGCGATCAGTAAAAACGCCGTCCTCGCCATGAACCACGGTGCGAAGATGGGCGGGTTCTATCACAACACCGGCGAAGGTGGACTCAGCAAATACCACCTCGAAGGCGGTGGCGATGTCGTCTGGCAGATAGGCACGGGATACTTCAGTTGCCGGACCGATGACGGCAATTTCGATCCGGAATCATTTCAGGAAAAAGCCACACATGATCTCAAATCGTGCCAGGCGCATCTGGAAACGATATCACCACTCGAGTTTTCAATTCAAAAGCGATGGACCAACTGCGATTAGACTTGCCTGCCGGGTTACAGGTTGAAATTGGTGGTGCGTTGGAAGAGTCACAAGAAGCGCAGTGGAAAATGCTGGCTTCTTTTGGATTATCTTTCGTTGCCGTTATCGTCTTGTTGATTTGTCAGTTCAATAGCATTTTTCGAACGGCGATTATCATTGCAACCTTACCGTTGGCAATGGGCGGAGCTCTGCTGGGACTTTGGGCCACCAGCAACGCATTTGGTTTTATGCCACAGTTGGGAGTCCTAGCACTTTTTGGAATTGTCTTAAATGCTGCGATTCTGTTCGTCGAATTTGCTGACATGATGGTTCGGCAAAGGCAACAGGAAAACGGCGGCCAACCGATATCGCAAGAAGACCTTGGAAAGGCCATCATTTCCGCTGGTCGACAAATATTGCTGCCCATCTTCTTAACCACGGCCACAACAGTGGGGGGCTTGGTGCCGTTGGCCTTGGCGGGTGGCCCCTTATGGGTTGCAATGGCATGGCTGTTAGTCTTTGGCCTTACCTTTGCCACCGTTTTGACGCTATTCATTATTCGAGTGTTGTATTCGTTTCAAAGTAGAAAACCAACACAACTTGAGGAAACCTGAGCCTTACCCGCTAGGTCTAGACCCTGGGTCTAAATTTGGCGGGAAGGAAGATCTGGCATAGATTACCCGGAATTTTTGGTTTACGATTATCAATGATCTTCGTGCAACAAGTCGGCCATCGCCCACCCCAGTTGATTGCCAACTTCCATGTAAGTTTGGGCGTTGTGATTGTAATGATAACCTTGCCCGCTAGGCGAATCTGCTTTGTCTCGCCAAAACGGTCGCGCATCAATCGTCTTCACGTTCCCCTTGAATTCTGGATACTTGCCCGCATCGCCACTGACAGCCAATTGAGCGTTGGCAATGGTCAACCCATGGCCAGCTAATTTTTCACCTTCGAAGCCGATGGTTGCCAAAACAAACTTTGCCTCGGGGGCGTCGAAGTCCTTCCGCAAGGTCTTGATGAAGTTCACCAAGTTCAGTTCGTAGCGACTGGCGTGCGCGGCGTTCTGATCTTTGTGCCCCTGCCAAAAAACGAAACCTGCAACTTCATAGCCCTGTCCTTCGTAACCAGGATAGTACTTGACTAGATTCTTCAAGACAGATTTTGCATGGGCCGTGTCCGCGTCATATTGTCGGCCGGCATACCAACCCACTGTTTTCTTTGGCTGGCCTTCGATCCAAGAATCTGGATTGTCTTGGTAACCCGCATAGGTCTTGCCGTCAAATTCAAAGCGTTGACTGCCAGGAGGCAATAAGTCCCAACCTAAACTGCGATTGCCAATGCACGCCTTAAGAACCAAAACTGGCTGTTCATGAAGATGCCCCATGATATGCCCAAAGCCAATCTCTGGGCCGAAGTTTCCATTCACGGTCAGCCATTGATTCTTCATGTCCGCGTAATCGTCCATGTTCTCAAAAGCCACTCCGCGTTTGTCCATCACATGAACAAAACGAACGTCGTTCCTTGTCGTCCAATTGCCACCATCATCAACAAGATGCGGATACTTGTTCTGCTGCTTGACCAGGTTCTCCAGCGAGCCCACTTGATCCGCAGGTCCCACTCGTCCAAACCCCAGCATATTGGATTGCCCCAACAAGATGTAAACCTTCACCGGTTTGTCTTGCGCCGCTGGCTTACCATCAGGGTCTGGAATTTGCGGTCGATCTTCACCTTGATGCTGCTTGTCCACAGGGTCATCGTTCACCCAGTGGTGTCCCATAGCGTTGACCGAGAACGTAAGCGACAGCAAGCCGACACTTGCTGCGATGAAGTAAGGAATCGTTCGGACCATGGTTGCTCTCCTAAAAGATTGTGGAAGTTGGATCGTCCTATTGTAACGGTCAAATTGACCAGCGTGTGAACTTGAGCGACGCTTGCAAGGTTGGCACCTTAGAAAACCTACCCTCGCGTTAAATGATGACATTATCCACAATCTCCAAGTTCGATTTCCGGACAAGCCCATGCCACGGATCGCAAAACGTCCAAAAAACCGTGCCAGGCGTCCTATCGGCAAAATCACCTTAGCCGATTCAAAGTGATTGCCGCAGTGGCACAACTAGTGAGTGGGTTTTTGACTAACTTTCTCGAATAGATTTTCCCCAATGGCCGGTTCCCAGTTGTCAAAGGTCGAGGTCAGCTGCAAGTTGTTAGATGTCGCAGAAGACGCGAACCTAGGATTCGAAATACTTGATCCTGGACGAAAGTACAGTTAAGATGTTCGCGGAAGTGGAACTGCAAAAAAGTGGCATAGTCAGGCGATTATGCGTTTTTTGTGGGTGCGATCTGGTTCATGCGCAGTTTGAGGCTTGGAAATTCGGGGTTTGATTTCGAATAACATCGC
>JBDNHU010000529.1:0-2318 GCA_041688615.1 Mariniblastus sp.
CCATCAATTGCCGGAGTCGCTGTCCCATCGGTTGCTGGTGCAGCGGTTTCGGTTTGAACGCCGATCGGAGCGACTGTGACTTCGGACGTTTCAACCTCAAGTCGACGAAGTTGGTCACCAAATTTATCTTTCAGGATCGTCTTCAGATCTCTAAAATCGGCAGTCTTTTTATCTTCCGCCGGAATCGCTAATGTGGATTCGATCTTGAAGTAGGTTCCGTCGGTGTAATCGGTCGAGGTTAACGGCGACACTGAAAACAAGACCGGTTCGCCTTGACTGTCGATAATCTTGAGATCATTCAACTGCTTTGCGATTTCCAACTGTTGCATTGACTGATTGAAAACCGTTCGAGCCGTTGAACCGCCTCGAAGGTCATAGTCAAAGATGCCGCCACCGCGGGCGAACATTGCAACCAAACCAATCAAAATTAGCCCAATGCTAAACACTGCGGCGATCTTGCTGCGACCCATTACGTTTATTCGCTGCGAACTCATGATCTTCATCATCTTAAGTGATTTGATCACCTTCTTTCGCTCAAGCCAATCAAAAATCAATCGAGCCACAAAAATCGCAGTAAACATACTGGTTAAGATACCCAAGATCAAAACCACCGCAAAGCTCTTAATTTGCTCTTGTCCAATCACGTAAAGAACAACCGCAGTGATCAACGTAGTAACGTTCGCATCGATAATCGTTGACATTGCTCGATCGAAACCGTTACGAATCGCCATTCTGACGGCCGTGCCCTTATCGATTTCTTCTCGAATCCGCTCGAAGATCAGCACATTCGCATCGACACTCATACCGACCGTCAAAACAAAACCAGCCAAGCCGGTTAGCGTCAACGCTTGGCCGACCAGCATCATCAATGCGGCCACCATCAGCATGTTCAATACCAACACGAAACAAGCGATCAAGCCCGCATATTCGTAGTAATAGACCGCCATAAAAATTAGGACTACCAGCAGCGCTGCTGCAATCGCGTAAATGCCTTTTTGCTTTAATTCTTCACCCAGGCTGCTTTGGATCGAATCCATACTGATATAGTCTTTCTTCAACGCGACCTTGATTCGGCCGGCGTTTAGAATCGTGACTAGATCGTCAACTTCTTCGTTAGTAAAGTTGCCTTCGATGATACCCTGCTTTTGAATTGGGCTGTTGATCGCAGGAGCTGACATCACGTTTCCATCGAGCACCACGCCCATGTAGTTCTTGGCTTGGCCCTGTGCTTTGAAGTATTCGGTCAAGCGAGCCAAACGCCGAGCCCCATCCAGAGTCATTGTAAATTCGACGATGGGTTCAAAACCCTTTTGGCCTCGGCGATTATTCTGAACGTGTTCCCCGTCAACTCGGAAATTTTCGGTAGGTTCAAGCAACAGAACTTGCAACTGATTGATGCCTTGGGCTTCCGCCAAAAGCTTCATCACTTCGCCATTGCCAACGTTCTGGTACAGCGCTGGTGGGACAATTTCGCCGGTTGCGGCGTTACGAACCAAAGCCGTTGCCACGGGCACTTCTTTGTAAGCCAAAGACTTTCCCTCAGCGTTTTCGGCTCCCAAAGCCGCGACGCGTCCGATGTCATACCACCTAGCAATAATGCTGGGTTCACCTTCCGCTTGGCTGGAATCGTATACGATACGCGAACGACGAATGTTGATGTCTTCGACGCCGGCTTGTTCGGCTGCCAGTTCTTTGGCTCGTGCGCCTTCGAGTAGATTGGTGGCTACCATGCGGAATTGCAGGAAACCAATCGTCGTCATCTTGCGCCAGATACGTTCGGCTTCGGGGGTGTCGACGTCGGGAATAATGACTTCGATCTTGTCACTACCCTGACTCTTGATCACGATTTCTTTCAAACCGGTAGGATCGATCCGAATCTTCAATTGGCGGATCAATTCTTCCAACTTCAAGCTACTGCCAGACTCACCATTGGAATTGGCTTGAGCCAAAGAGTCCTTGTCAATCTGGCCAATAATAATTGTGCCGCCCTTTAGGTCGACACCGTATTTCGGGGGCCATTTGGTGCCAATCACCAAAAGCGAAATCAAGACCGTACCGATGACCAGTGCGAAACGCCACCAAGAATCTTCCATTCGCGAATTTTTGCTTAGAGCATTGCCTAAGACAATCGCGACCACGATGGAGGCAATTAGCAACCCACCGTAGACAAAAGGATCTTGAATCGTTTGCAACCAGCCAGGGATTTCGCTTGATACTGTTGAAACATTTGCATCAGCTAACATTTTTGCGAGATTCCTACAACACTTTCTTAGTAAAGCCGCCCACAAGGATCCAACCTTATCGACTCGGCAAAAACG
>JBDNHU010000530.1:0-2371 GCA_041688615.1 Mariniblastus sp.
CTGCCAGTGTGACTTATCCGACGTTCGCCGACGGGCATCGAGAGATTCTTTTGTGTGAAGCGATTCTAGCAAGCCACCAACAAGAGCGTTGGGTTCATTTGGAGAATTAGAACATGATGAAACTGGGTTTTGTCAGTGCGATCTTACCCGATCAGACTTTTGAGCAAGTCTTGACGATCGCCAACACCATTGGTTATGACTGTGTTGAAGTGATGTGTTGGCCTGTCGGCAAAGCCGAACGTCGCTATGCGGGCGTGACCCACATTGATACCGCTTCGTTAGATGACACAAGCGGCCTGGCGATTGAACAGATGTGTGCATCGCATGGTGTGAACATAAGTGCTTTGGGATATTACCCGAACGCTTTATCTCCCAATTTGGACGAAGCATCCGCTGCGGTTGCCCAAATCGGCAATGTAATCCAAGCGGCCGCTGGCTTGGGAATTGGTAAAGTCAATACCTTCGTCGGTCGTGATTGGACAAAGTCGGTTGACGAAAATTGGACTCGCTTTCTGGATACCTGGGGGCCGATTATTGATCTGGCTCAGGAACTGAATGTCGACGTGGGCATTGAAAATTGTCCCATGTTATTTAGCGGGGATGAGTGGCCAGGGGGTAAGAATTTAGCGATCAGTCCCGCGATATGGCGGCGAATGTTCACGGACCTTCCGTCCAAGCGATTTGGTTTGAATTATGATCCATCGCATTTAGCGTGGATGCAAATGGATTACTTGGCGCCATTGCAAGAGTTTGCGGACCGAATTTTTCATGTGCACGCCAAAGACGTTCGAGTGGACCGGGATCGGTTGAATGATGTCGGTATTTTGGCTCACCCATTACAGTACCATACGCCTAAATTGCCAGGGATGGGCGAAATCCAATGGGGAAGGTTCTTCTCGGTGTTGGGTGATGCTGGCTATCGTGGCCCGGTGTGCGTTGAAGTGGAAGATCGAGTCTTCGAGGGATCGTTAGAGAATAGAATTTTGTCCCTGCAGCAGAGTCACACTTACTTGCGGAATTTTCTGCCAAAGTAGGCGGCCTGTTGTGCGGGAAGTTGTCGGCGACTCCCGTTAGGGTGACGTTGGGTCTGCAAGCGTCAATGGAATGTTTCACGGACTTAAAAAGTAATTTTCAGGACTCAAATTGACATGTCTCTTATTTATGCAGGGATCGATTTAGGCGGAACTGGAATCAAGATTGCTTTAGGATCAGCTGACGGCCAGATTCTTCAGCATGTGACCATTCCTACGTTGTCACAGGAAGGGCCGCAGCGGATTTTGCAACGGATGTCCGAAGCGGTTACCCAATTGGCCAAACAGTGTGACTGTGAAATTTCGGGCGTCGGGATTGGGGTCCCGGGACTGGCAGACATAAAAAGCGGCGTCACAAAATTTTTACCTAACTTGGCAACGCAGTGGCGGGAGGTTCGTGTGGCGGATTCTCTGCGTGCTTCGCTAGGCTGCCAGGTGCGCTTGCTAAATGATGTTCGCACCGCAAGTTTGGCAGAATTGAAGTACGGGTACGGCAAGAATCAACCCAACCTTACCTTTGTTTTTTTTTGCGTTAGGGACCGGTGTTGGTGGCGGCATCGCAATCGATGGTAAATTGCGATTGGGCCCCTTGGGTGCGGCAGGCGAATTGGGGCACTGTACGGTGGTGCCCAACGGAAGGTTATGCGGCTGCGGGAATCGAGGTTGCTTGGAAACGGTTGCTAGTGGGCCAGTCTTGGTGGCCGAGGCAGTTCGTCTGGTGTTAAGTGGTCTGGCACCGTTACTACACCAGTTGGTCGAAGGTGATACGGGTCGAATTACGACCAAAGAAATGGCACAGGCTGCCCAGGAGGGTGACACACATGTTGCCGACGTGATTGTTCAAGCCGCAACCAGTCTGGGGACCGTCGCCGCGAATTTGGTGACGACGTTGCACCCAGACATGATTGTGTTGGGTGGTGGTGTGGCAGGAATTGGGAAGCTGGTCACCGAGACTGTCCAGCAGGTGATTCGTGAACAGGTTCGGATGGTGCCCACGGACTGGTTGCGCGTCGAGGTAACACAGTTGGGGCAAGAAGCGGGTGTTTTGGGGGCGATCGCGTTAGCAGCCGCTGACGATTTGTTTTAATTTCCAAGCTGACGAGCTCCGCTGATCATTACCGTTGGAGTGTGGTTGGTGGAAGTCCGGTCGCGTTTTTTTGATTGAGGAATTGGTAGTGAAGTATTCTTATCTTGATCTGTCAAAGATGATTGATCATTCACTGTTGCACCCGACGATGACCGATAGCGAATTGGAAGCTGGGTGTCGATTGGCAGCCAAATATGACGTCGCTTCGGTGTGCATCAAACCCTACGCCGTGAAGCAAGCGGTGCAGTGGTTA
>JBDNHU010000531.1:0-13650 GCA_041688615.1 Mariniblastus sp.
ATTACCTTGGTCCACACGGCACGAAAGCCAGCCACATCCCCGATGATCGCTTGATTGCCTAATAGTTGGCAGTCGGACGAATCGCTCAGCAGGAACAGGAATCGGTTACCGTTACCCAAGTCCTACTAACTTATGTGCGATGGGCTAAACTTCACTACCGGCGCAACGGCAAGCCGACAGGGACTCTCGACAATCAGAAGTACACTATTAAAGCGTTTCGCCAAATGTACGGCGACCTGTCAGCGTGAGTTCTCACCACTGAAGCTGGAAGCTTTCCGAATCGAATTGTCTAAGTCCTAGGAAGTGATGCCCGGTGATGTCGCTGTCAAAATCAAGATATCACGCTCGCACTTGAACCGGCAGTTCAAGTGGATCAAACGAATCTTTCGCTGGGGGTGTTCCCAACAGTTGGTACCCCCGAGTGTGGCATCCGCCATTGGTACCGTCGAGGGGTTACTGGACGGGAGAACCGATTTACGTGAGACCACGCCGATACTTCCCATCAGTGATTCCATCGTGAATCAGATCCTAACACACTCGCCAGAGGTACGGCAGCAATGGTCAGGCTTGAACGGCTAACCGGAGCTAGGCCAGGCGAGATTATCCAGATGCGACCGATGGAAATTAACCGCAGCGGGGATGTTTGGTTGTACAAGCCCGAGACCCACAAAACTCAGCACCATGGACGCGCCCGTATTATGGCAATCGGACCCCAAGCCCAAAAGGTGTTGGTGCCAATCATCCTGGCCACTTTCTGTATCCTTGTGAAATCGTCGGGGTAGGTGACAGCGGATCGCGGGCCAGCGATCATCGCTCACACAAATTCGCTATTTCCTTGCTACTGCAGCAGATGAATTGCGGGCATTTTTTTTTCTGAATCCATTGGTTGGAACTGCAAGTCCCATGGCGACTAACTTCTCTCAAACCGCTGCCTACATTTGGTCGCTGGCCGACCTGCTTCGTGGCGACTTCAAACAATCGCAATACGGTCGAGTGATCTTGCCATTCACGATCCTTCGACGTCTGGAATGTGTGTCGGAATCAACCAGACAGAAAGTGCTGGACCATATCTAAAAACTGAAGACTGACCAAGCCTTGGGAGAAGAATCGCATGAGAAATTCCTGCTCAAAACCGCCAAGCAATCATTCTACAACACCTCTGAAATGAACATGTCCAGACTGGGCAGTAGCGACATCAAAGCCAACCTGCCCAACCTTAGCCCCGGTTCCGTCCGCTCCCGCACCGAACAACCGGGGCTAAATAAATCTGGTGACAGGAATAAGAACAACCGGGGCTAAATAAATCTGGTGACAGGAATAAGAACCGAACAACCGGGGCTAAATAAATCTGGTGACAGGAATAAGCACCGAACAACCGGGGCTAAATAAATCTGGTGACAGGAATAAGAACCGAACAACCGGGGCTATCGCCCAAACGGCTAAATAAATCTGGTGACAGGAATAGGTACGGCGGACGCATCGGCATCATCCTCAACGGATCGCCAGGGTTCATCTGTATCTTTCGGTTCAGTTCACCGAGGAACGCATCGAAACGCTCCGTTTTACAACTGGCAAGCAGAACGCGGCGATGCAAGCCGTGTGGGAACGATTCCTGAATCAGCCGCCGTTCGTTAGCCCACGGTTATCCGACAGCAGCGACGAACCGGACGCTAACGCGTTGCGGCTGATGGAGCAGGAAATCCGCGTCATGGTCAAAGCCGACTTCGCTGCATCGACGAAGCCTTTTCGTATTCCAGTGTCGATGCCAAGTAACGTCTCCCGTTTGCCGAATCGGGCAAGAAATGATCGCTTTTAGGATTGTTAGATCATTTTTCAATAGCGAAAATTCTACGTTCTTAACCCCGGAAAGACTGGCTTGGTTAGAACGACAACCTAAAGTGTATCGGCGATTTCAATTCAATCGGCCCAACCGAGGGTGTCCCTGATCAACCATAACGACGATAACTTAGAATCCTTGCTGGTTGGACTATCTTGGAATGGCACCTACCCAGACTTGCCGGAGTCGTATTGCGAAGCTAAGAATCCTGCCCTTGAACTTTCCAGTATTTTATCCAAATCGTGAAATCGTCGATGTCAAAAACCCAGTCAAATACGACTCCCACGGAATCAGTTCCTCAGGCGAATTACCGTAGGGACGAGCTGATTAATGCGCTGACTCACGGAGTTGGACTGGCGTTGAGCATCGTTGGCGGCATCATTCTAGTTGTCTGTGCTTTTTCCTCGGCAGATGCTTGGCGGGTTGTGGGTTGCGGTGTCTTTTCGATGACGTTGATCGCCGTTTACGCTTTCTCCACATTGTCACACAGCCCTTTCCGGCCTGGACTGATTCGGTTGTTCGAAAGACTTGATCAGGGATTTATTTATCTGCTTATTGTCGGAACTTACACTCCCTTTGCGTTGGTCTACCTGCGTACAGGCGGATGGTGGCTGCTGTTTGTGTTGATGTGGACGCTGGCTTTGAGTGGTTGCTGCTGCAAGATTTTTTTCCCTCATCGCATCAACGGCGTTGCGGTCTGGACTTATGTGTTCCTTGGGTGGATGCCGATCATGGCTGCCAAGCCAGTGCTTGAGCTTATCCCTGGGGGCGCGCTTTGGGGGTTGTTAATCGGCGGACTTTGCTACACTTTTGGAACTCTTTTCTTAGTTTGCAATATCAAGCGATTTCATTTTCATGCGATTTGGCACATGTTTGTCATTGCCGGTAGCACTGCCCACTTTCTTACAATCCTGTTTTATGTGGCGTAAATGTCCCGTTCGGGTTGGCCCAAGAAGTTGGCCCAAGAAGTTGGCCTTGTAAGGCCGAGTTGCGGCGATACAAATACCAGCATGCAGCGCTAGCCAGTGGATGTTGTCTGCCTTGGTTTGTGTTGCATGTTCGTGTTGCGGTAAGTGGTCTTCTGCCGCTTGCCTAAACGCCAGTTGATTCCCAAAATCCTGACATCGACACAACGGTTTCTCTCGCATCGGCGGTTTCTTTCGCAGCTGTGCTTCACGGCTTATTGATCGCGGCTATGCCAAGTTGCCCTAAGTTTCTGCGGATAGTCCAGCCGTGGTCAGAGTCGGAGGATCTAGTTTGTTCGGACACGAAATCGCAGAGTTGGCTCATTCCCCCAACAAAAGTGTTATCGATCTGATGTTTAGTGCGGACTTAAAATTCCAGGTAGTCTTCACCCTGAAAGCCACCGGAATTGCGAATTTTTGCAAAGGAATTTTTGCAAAGGAATCTTTGCACAAGAATCTTTGCACAATTGGTAGTGGTTTGCACAATTGGTAGTGGTTTGCACGAATGATAGTGGGTGGTAGTGCTTTGATTCAATCGTCGCAAAGTTGATCTGCACACGACTTCAACATCACATGACTTCAACATCACATGACTTCAACATCACATGACTTCAACATCACATGACGATACCTCAAGCTCAGAATACTTCTACATTAGAATAACGCTACATCACGTCGTTTGAAGAATCTTCAATCGCAATGGCATTGTCTTACCAAGTCGGCGCTGCAAACTCGCGTACCAATGTTTGATCATCGCTCAGGTTGTGTCCAACGCCTTGGACCATGGTACATTCAAACCCCTATCATTTATGCAGTGGTTGCTTAAGTTTATTATTTAGTCCATTTGAATTGTTTCTTAAAGTTAGATTATTTATGAGTACCCAATCGTCGTCCTCGGCGTTACATCCGACGACTTGCGAATCAAGTGCCGAGGTATCTGTGTTTTTGCAGGATGTTCAATCAGGCCTGGCGAAAAGTCAGAAAGAACTGCATTGCAAGTATTTCTACGATGAACGAGGCTCCCAACTCTTCGATCAGATTTGCGAACTAGAGGAATACTACCCAACTCGCACCGAGTTGGGCATTATGGCGGAACACGCCAGTGCAATTGCGGAGCGAATCGGTTCGGAGGCTGTTCTGGTCGAATATGGGAGCGGCAGCAGTACGAAAACAAGACTGTTATTGGACCATTTGGATTCTGCACAAGCTTATCTGCCGGTCGATATTTCTGGCGAGCATCTGCATCAGACTGCACAACAGTTGCGCGTGGATTATGGCGATCTGGATATTCATCCCATCGTGGCAGACTTCACCACTTCATTCCGACTGCCAGCTTCCTACGTTTCGCCGCGAACAACGATTTATTTCCCTGGGTCAACCATTGGCAACTTGAAAACCGAAGAAGCCATTGGATTGCTGATTAGCATTGCTGAGAAATGCGGACCCAGCGGAGGTTTGCTGATCGGTTTCGACTTGGCCAAAGACGAGGCCGTTCTGAAGGCGGCCTATGATGACGCTGCGGGCGTCACTGCCCAGTTCAATCTGAATTTACTGCACCGAATCAATAGGGAATTGGATGCAGATTTTGACGTTAAACGTTTTGTGCATGTGGCGATTTACAATCAAGAAGAGTCGCGGATTGAGATCTTCATCGAAAGTTTGGACGAACAGAAAGTTTGCGTTGCAGGCGAACTATTCCACTTTCAACCAGGAGAGAGGATCTTCACCGAATACTCGCACAAGTATCGCGTCGACCAATTTGTTTCAATGGCGGCGCAGGCTGGTTTGAAGATGGATGCGTTGTGGACCGACAGCAATGATTATTTTGCCGTCATGCATCTCTCCCCCGTGTGATCAACAACATTATATTCTTTAAGGATAGTCATGGATCAAGACACCCCGGCACCCAACCAATTTCTTTCCGCTGACCACGCCAATTCTACAAACATTGAACAGGCTTGGGACCAAGACAATCAACAGTGGTGGGACTGGTATATGTCCTTAGCCGAGAACGAGTCAGGCCATGAGGAAGCTGCATTGGTCGAACTTCCACCCGCATCCGCTGTCGCGTTTCCAGACCCAGTGGAACTAGTCAATCAGCTGGACGCTCCATACGCTCTGAGCCGACGCCAAATCGAATCCTTTCAGCGAGATGGCTACATCAAGCTGAAGAACCTGATCTCTCCCGGTGCACTGGGGCAACTCCGTGAAGCAATGTCGCAACTGTTGGAGCAGACAGCTAGTCAGTTAGGCAGCCGCTTTGGGAGCTTGGAAATGATGTGGCCGGACAACTCAATTGTCCGCCAGTTTGTCTTTAGCTCGCGACTTGCCAGGCTAGCCTCAGAGCTGCTAGGTGTGCCGAAGGTGCGACTCTATCACGATAACGGCTTGTCGAAGCAACCCGGCTGCGGTCGAACGCCTTGGCACTATGATGGCCACCATTTCCCAATCGCAACCAAGGATGTGTGTACGCTTTGGCTTCCGCTGCAGGCCATCCCTGATAACATGGGTCCGCTGGGATTCGCCCGCGGACTGGACCTGGTTGATCAAGTCGCAGACATTCCGTTTAGTAAATTTGATACCAGTTATGACCAGCGGATCATGGAACGGTTTCGTGAGCGCGGCGTTCAGGTCGATAGTAGTGCTTTCGACCTTGGCGAGGCAAGTTTCCACCATAACTTCAGCTTCCACACAGCCGGCCCCAACCGTACAACCACAGCGCGGATGGTTTTGGCCACCACTTACTTTGCCGATGGTGCACGAGTCATTGATGCTCCGCATATGGTTAATGGCGATTGGCGACGCTTCATGCCCGGCATCGAACCCGGTGAGGTAATCGATACCCAGCTAAACCCAATCTTGTATTCCAGTTAAACCGTGCCGCGGTCCAATCTCTTCCTACCCAACAATCTACAGAGCGAAACTGATGACAGAGCCGGCCAATCAATCGAGCACCTTTGAACGCAGTTGTCAGCATTGGAGCGTGGAGGGACAAGCCGGCATGGACGCGTTTTATCGCTTGGCGGCCGTCGATTACCAGTTACTGGCCAAGCAACTGCCGTGGGGGCAGGTTTTCACGCAGATACAGAATCGATTTGGTGAAACAGTGCGCCTGCTGGACGTGGCCTGCGGAAGCGGACAGTTTCCAACCGCTTTGCTTGAAGAGGGTGGGCTTGAAGCTTGCCCAACTCTGAAAGTCCAGTACTCTTTGCTTGACCCATCCCAGTTCTCGATCGACGTAGCTGGTCAAAAACTGAGAGCCCCATTCCAGCCAGCAGAGCAGTGGCTGTGCACTGCCCAAGAGTTGCCCACTCCAACCGTTCCTTACCCAGTGGTTTGGGCGACCCATGCGCTATATTGCGTGCCGCCAGACGAACTTGAGTTGGCATTAGATCGCATGCTGGTGGCCATGGACCCTCAAGGACTCGGCTTCATTGCACATGCCAGCCAAGCGGCTCATTATCTAAAGTTTCACGATTTGTATCTGCAGACGGAGTGGGCCGGAGACTCATTACCCTACTGCAAGGGTGAACAAATCATTGAACTTTTGAAGGCTCGTTTCGACGATAGCCAGCTGAATTACTGGGCGATTGACTATGAAGGCACCGTGGGGCTGGACGAGCGTGACACCGTCGAACTGTATCTCCAACGCTGCTTGTTCGATGATAGTATCTCGCTTGAACAAATGCTTGAAACGCAACCGCTGCGTTCCTATCTCCATAGCTGTATGGACGAAAGTAGCGGTGTGTGGCGATTTACTCAGAAAACATGGCTGATCTTTTATGGTGAATTAGCTCAGCACGTTCCAGAGTGGCGCAGTCTTTGAACGAGAGGTCTTTGAACGAGAGGTCTTTGCACGAGAGGTCTTTGAACGAGAGGTCTTTGCACGAGCAGCGGATGGAACCGCTCCATCACAAAGTTTCGTAATGCAGCAACCGCCACGTAAGAATCGTTTAAGCCCGTTTTCATCTTCTGTTGGACCCCGTTTTTATTTGATGCGGTACTAAGCCAACCAGGCTGCATCTGCTGGCGGAGCATCGACGACGAATGCATCCACCGGATGGTTCACCAGGACTCTGTCTCCGTCCCGCTCCGCTACGGCCATCAGATAATCAAGTATTTGCTCGCGGGCGGCGGGCTTTAATTCTTGGCAATTCACCTGCGTGATGAAGTCCAGTATCATTGCCCCCTGTGTACACTGGGCGTCGAAACAGCGGGCCACGTCGACTCGTCCGTGAATGCGAGTTTTTGTGTATGCCAAATCGACTCCCTGCAGATAAGTATCTAGCGTCTCGCTGAACCAAATGTCAACGTCTTGGTTAGGAAACCAAAAGCAGTCGGCCAGCCGATTCAGTTCCGCCTTGGGTGCCTGAAGAATAAGAAGTTTTCCATCGGGTCGCAGTCGGACTAGCAACCGCTTAATCGTGGCGGCCGGATCGTCAAAATAGTACAGCGAATGCACAGCGTGAATGATGTCAAATTTCTGATCGCAACTCATTGACTCAACCGTTTCTTGTCGCACGTCAAGTAGCACGTCTGGCAGTTCTAGCTGTCTGAAATTACTGCGGAAGCGACTGCATGCCACCGCATTGGGGTCAATTCCCGTGTAAACAATCGGGCGACCCAATCGAGGCTCGTGGCCAGACAAGGCTTCCAAGAGCGGATTGTCGAGGATTCCGCTCCCGCAGCCGACGCTCAAAAGAGTTAGTGGATCGGCGCTTGTATGTCCGACCGCGAAGTCTTTCAACCAATCGAGAATCAGTGTCTGCTGGTTGCTTGAACTCTCAAATCGCTCATGCGCTTCATCGAATCTCTCGTCGGTCAACCTTGGTTGACGAATATTGCCAAGCGCAGTTTGGAGTTGCTGTAATGCTGAGTTCGGATAGCCCAAGGACTGCATAAAAAATCATCTTCAATCAAAAGAGAATCGGTTGCTGTGATATCGGCCTCTGTAATAATACGCAACTCAAAGCAAGCACTTGAATCAAGCGGACGCCATAAAGATTAATTCACGCAAGGCTGCAACCATCTGTCTAGAAGAACGCCATTGTAGCAGCCTCTTCACCGCGATATCAGCCTTGGTGGACAAGAATTGCAACGCGTCGTCGTCTCCTATTTAGGAATGTTGTCACAGACAACCAATGAGCCGCGCATTGTTGGGCAGCTTTAACGTGGTGCAGAGTGTTCCAAAAGATTGTGTTTTCAATAGTTATCCTGTTAGTCAGAAAAACGGAATCGGCAGCATGAATATACTTCTGCACGGATTTGCCAAGACTTCCCGTGAATCGTTCTGATTAGTGCCGATTAGTGCCGACTAGTGTTCCTGTTTTCCAACCACTAATCTTCGCTAATCGACACCAATGAAATGGCAGAATGGCGGACGTCGGGTGGGCTATCTAATTGGGTGCTATCTAATTGGGTGCTGTCGACCGCTGGTTGTGACCAGGACGATTGACTGTTTATGATAACTTGAACCCGAATTCAGGGCATAATCTTGCGAACGTTCGGCTTCTCAAGCAATGCCAGGAACTCGGATTTACTCATCGCTCCCTGCACTTGCTCGAGAACATTCCCTTGAGCATCTGCGATGATCGTGGTTGGGGTAATGTAAACTTTGTATTGTGTCAGCGTTTCTGAAGATTCACCGGGTTCACCCAAGTCGATTAGTAACGGGACGAATTCTGCATTTACCAGCGCCTCGACCTTATCGTCGGCCCACACTGTACGTTTCATGATTCGACAGGGAACACACCACTTTCCCGTGAAGAAGATAATCATTGGTTTTCCGGATTGCACAGCTAGTTGCTTAGCCGACGAATATTCATCTGCCCAAGTGATCTCGTTTCTGGGGACATAGAAACAGTACCATGCGTAGCTAAGTGAAGCGACGAGTGTGACCCGCCAGAACCCACGCCACAACCTTAAGGCTATTCCAGGGGACGGATCAGACGTGCGTTCTGCGGGTGCCTGTGTGTCTTGCATGATATTCCTGGATTGGACTGAAGTTCAGCGGATGGGATTAAGGAGGTCTCGACTAACCCACGAGTGCCGCCCAAGCCACAATATAGAACGCTTGAGCTTCTCTATCTTGACTACCGCTTAATCCCCAATCTGCCCGACAACTAATTGGAAAACGTTTCTTCCCAGCAACTCTTGTAGGTTTAGACCGCTGAACTACGGAAAATGGGGCTTGTGACCTCCTTGTTTCCCGGATTTCTTATTCGACGAAATTATGAAAGGCTGTTGCCTGTGGATCAGCTTGCTTTGCTTTTGGTGAACATCGCTTTTGCCCTTGGGGAAAATTGATGGGCCATCTCTCTTCGCTGATGCTGTGGGCTCTTGGGCCGGCTGGTTATGACCCGAGCGATAGAAGGAACCCTCTGGCCGTAAAAAAGTCACCTGCTTCACGTGTAGACGTCGCCTATTGCGGGGTGTGTCCTAAATTTTCGCTTGGCGTAGTGGGGAAGCCGAACTCGCTAACCGATTCACCCGATGTCTTGTGGTGGCGGATGGTAAGTTTTGGGTGTCGACTTGGGCCACTGTATCGTAATTCACCTGAAAGGAACCCACCTTCAACTCGAAGGAATCGGTGGACCGGGCGCTGGTCTCCGGCTTTCCATCCGAATTGATGTTTATCACTGCCAGGACCGCAGCCAAATTCCCACAGCTTGGTTTCTTCGTCGACCGAAGCGTATTGCCAATGGCGATCGCCACAAAGCACAATTACATTTTCTATTTCGGCAAGTTTGGACCGCAGTTGATCGCCCTCATGTTGAAAAAAATGATTGGTATGGTTGTCGTTTTTACCTGAACGATCGGGACCAACCAAGGGCGTCGGACTACAAATGATTTTGAATTTGGCTTTCGACTGGGCGAGGGTTTCGAACAGCCATTGCTTCTGCGTCTGGCCAAGGACGGTTTTGTTTGGACCGTCGGGCATATGGTTTGGACTTCGATAGTCTCGCCCTTCCAAGAACCAAATTTGCAGATCTCTTCCCCATTGCACCGTTTTGTATCGCGGTGAATGGGAGGGGAATTGTTCCTCGTTAAATAGTTGCACACCTTCTTCGAAACTGACGCTACCGTAGCGTTGACCAGGCCAGCAATCGTTTTTTAACGTGTCGTGATCGTCCTTAAGAAAGTAGGTCGATGTAACATTGTAGAACTGTCGATTATTGGGCAACGCAAAGATTCGACCCCATTTGAACCGCATTAATTCTTTGGTCATCGCCCACGGTTCTGGTTTGTCATAGTATTCGATGTCACCGGCATGAACGACGAAGTCGGGATTCAGTTGAGTCATTGGAAGATAAATTTTGTGACCCTTCATCCCGTCGTCACGACGAATAAAGTCATGGCAAGTGGTAACGCAAAAGGTGATCTGTTTGGTTTGTTCGACCGTAGAAGCGGTTCGGAACCTGCCCTGGATCGAAGCAGTGATTTCGTGGTCCGAGTCTGGTCTAGCTTCGACGACCGTTGCATACAACGTGTCTGGCTGTAGACCTTCGAGACGCCACTGCGCTGTGAAATCGTGTTCGGCGATTGTAGTTTTCCATGGAGTCGATTTCAGTTGCGCTTCATGATCGTGGGGATAGTACGACAGGCGAACCTGGCCGGCCTGTCCGGGGCACGCGCCGATCATTTGATTCAACGTGGCTTTGCTGGGTAATTGTGCCCCTAGCATTTCCACTGCATCTTCGCCATGACTAAGTTGGTCGGCTTCTTTGCTGGTCAGTGCAATGAAAGGTTTCCCGGTGGCGACAAATTCCTTCAGCCGGGTGGTGCGAGTCCAAAGAACGATGGAATTTTGATCTGCCCAACTGTTTCGCGTAGCGTTAGCAAGGTAAGGGCCGGAAAGGTCAGGGCTGGCACGGTCGGGGCTGGCACGGTCGGGGCCGGAAAGGTCGGGGCCATGCCTCTGGATTTGTGCAGCTTGCAAATTCCACGGCACGCACAACAACACTAGAAAGCATGTGCGAAAAATGAAGTGTTTCATGTGGGTATGAAGTGTTTCATGTGGGTATGAAGTGTTTCAAGTTGGTGGTGGCTTGCTAGTTCTTGGCTGATTCCAAGATCGAGTGCAAACCGCATCGTAAGTCCAATCGAGCAACAGTCCTGGTGTGAAAAATTCTATTCTACTCGGTGTGTGCCGAACGTGGGCCATCCAAATGTAGCGATCCTAAGAAGGTGAAAATGGAAAGTTGCCTCATTCATTATTGAGTCGATTTCAGAGTGAGTTTTTCTGTCGTTGCGACTATCCTGCCACGCAGACCCATGATCGTTCATGGCAGTGGGTTTTGCTTGAATTCACAGCGTTTACTGCTGATCGACCGCGACCGATGTTCCCGGATTACGGTCGCGTTTGGGCTCACTTTGGCATTCTGCTCTGTGACTGCGACCAAGATTTGACAGTCGAATAAGGCATATTTCAGACGTGCAGAAAAAGGGATCGGCTGGAGCTGCTAGTTGGGGATTTGCGACCGAATTCTTACAGGGGTGCTGATGTCGCTTCTGTTGTGGTTTTCGGTCGCTGATGCGGTTTTGGGTTCGAGCCCCGTGTTCGCTCAAACCGTTTGGAAGCGTATGGACCGCAACTCGAACGTCTTTACTGTTTCGACTTTGGGCAGATTCGTGCGCGCCAATGGGAAGCACAAATTCTTATCGCGAACGCTGTATAGCATAACAAAGGTTCAAATTCCTGTCAGCAATCAACTGGGCAACGGCGAATGTATCAAACTCCTTTCGCATATTTGCAATCTTTCCATGCTCGATCACGAAATGAAAATGGACCCAAGTTTCGCAAGCTGTTCCCTGCGTGGTCGACATTCGCTTCTGATAACGAGCGACTACTTCATGACCATTTTGAAAAAAGCAAACGGAAGTATTTTCGACCGGAATGCTAGAAACAGAATCATAAAGAAGTTCTAACCAATTCTGCATACCGTCGCGGCCAACAAAGGTTCCTGCGAAAGGGATGTTCTCGGTTTGGCCGGCGCACACGAATACGAAATTTTCGGTAAATAGATGCTCGCAATGGGCGATCATATCCCGCCCCTGCGTATTCATTTGCTTAATGAATTCATTGGCAATCGCTCCTGGATCGACAATCAGGTTCGAGAAGTCTATCGTCGAACCACCTTCGCGAAGTGCGGAAACAATATCCGCCAGTGTTTGAAAATTAAGTCTCCCACCACTTTCCGCCTTTCGGATCAAGCGATCGCAGTAGCCTGCTTTTTCCGCCAGTTCAGTTTGTGTTAGTCCGGCGTCCAACCTCGCTCTACGAAGCCGCTGGCCAACCACGCAAAACCCTCGTTCAATTGCACCCATGTTGTACTCGAAATTCCCCGGGATCGAAGCCAATACAAGTCGAAGACCTGTAAATTCTGGCACGCCTTACCGACTACATCTCTAGATTATAGCAGTTTGCAGTCAAGCAATGGTGTCAATCCTGTCTTCGCGATCGGGTTCGACTTAAGTCGATGAAAATTTGCGTCGCCAGATTTGCTGGTGATTTAAGTAACCCATAGATTAACGTCACTGAGTGTCTGGCTTTCTCGTGCCGCTTGCGTTCCTAGCATTCGTAGGATGTTGCATATTAAACTTCCGATAGCAAATAACTACTTTTGCTTTTGTGCTCCTTCAACCATGGACACCTCAATGTCAGTCCGTCTCATATTTCCCCTGGCAATGGTATTTTTTTCCGCATCCACTTCGTACGCTCAGATAAATACGACTTGGCAGGGGACTACAAATGGTAACTGGAACAGCTCCGGCAGATGGACGCCCAACACATTTCCAAATAACTCTGGGGCCAATACGTACAATGCAATTATCGGGACAGGCGCTACGGTGACGGTGAATCAACCCATCACCGTCACGGGATTGGACTTCAGCCAGGGCGTCATCAGAAACACCGGAACAACGAATTTGTTGACCGTTCTTTCTGGGCTCAACTGGACGGGAGGGGAATTCATCGGATCGGGGCAGGTGCACATTGGCGGTGGAACGATCGGTGGAGCCGACACTACTAACTGGCTTACCCTTGGAGCCAACAAGCAATTTCGAATCATTGGGAATACGACTTGGCAGGGCGACTTTATCGGCAACAGCGACGCAAGCCTTGGAACGATGTTTGTGGAGAACGCTTCCACCTTAAACATCACGGGCACTCAGGGCAAATATTCCAGCAACAATTTTAGTTTAGCCAGTGGATCGACTCTCAATCACAACAGCACTGGGCAGACAAATTTTGGCGGAAACACCTACGTTGGCGATGGAGCGGTAAACGTTAACTCAGGCATACTGGCACTGAATGCGGGAACGTCAATCGCTCAAACGGGCTCGTTTCAAGTTGGCGGAGCCGGCACCGCTGAGATTCAAGGTGCTGACGCCACGTTTTCAGGAAACGTCTCCGGTGCTGGCAACTTGAACATTTATTCCAACGCGTTATTTAACTCATCCTCAAATTACACACTGGCAAACACACATTTCCTTAGTGGAGAAGCGACGTTTAACACAGGAAACGTCGTCAATTTTGGCAACAACTCGGACGTTACCAGTGGTTATGTTGGTGGCTCCGACGACTTGGTATTTGGGACATCCAACTGGACGGGCGGCGGTTTCATTGGCGCTGGCAATGTAACACTCAACGGCGGCACGATCGGCGTAGCCGATTCCTTAAGCACTCTGATTGTCGACCAAAGAACTGTCAAGATTGGTGGCAATGTCGATTGGCAAGGCGACAACATCTCATACTTTTCCGAGATCGGAAAGATTGAAGTCTTGAACGGGGCAACGCTGAATAGCAACAGTGCAAACGCTCAGGGAGGCGTGGTTGATGTGATGGTC
>JBDNHU010000532.1:0-9734 GCA_041688615.1 Mariniblastus sp.
ATTTGGGAATGAAGGATGCGATCTCTCAATTGACCCAGGAACGAATCCTAGAAACCAGCCGCCTAGTCAACTGTGTGATGGAAGGATTTTCGCAAGTAATCGCTGGCGGACGGCCGATTTCCCTTGCCGTTGCGGCGCTGAACCCTCACGCGGGCGAAAACGGGCTGTTCGGGCGCGAAGAACTGGATCTAATTGAACCGGCAATCGCCGAAGGTCGAATCGCAGGTCTGCCACTTAGCTCTGCCCTGCCCTGTGATACCTTGATGGTTCGCGCCGCGGCGGGTGAATTCGATGGCGTCGTTGCGATGTACCACGACCAAGGCCACATTGCGTTGAAATTGATGGGTATGCAACGAGCGGTCAACATCGCTTTGGGGTTACCTATTGTCCGTACCAGTGTTGCGCATGGAACGGCGTTTGATCGAGCCTGGAAAGGCACTGCCAACCACGATAGCTTGCTGCATGCCATCAAGGTTGCCCAACAATTAGCTTCGGTCAAGCATCTTTTAAACTGGTGAAAATCATTGCAAATGAGTGCACTGATCATACAACGCGAAAAAACATTTCCGAACGTCGCCAGAATTTTGTTCGAACACCGCCTCCAACTGGGCCGCCGCCCAATTGTCCCCCACCCCAGACACGCTGGAGATTAACAACTGCTGGCACATGGCAACAAAGGTTGCCTTGGAAGTTTGGCAGTGATAAAGCACTGGCAACGATGGACGATGAGACGTCATCAGCAGCGGCTTATGCCTTAATTGACTCAAGAATCGCCACCAAGCAATCCCGCGCAGGCATTCACCACTGTCCAGCAACACAACGTCATAAGATTCCCCATCAGTCAATTGAAATTTCCGCTGAGCATGGGACCCAAACCAGCTAGAACTGGAACCAGCAAGCGATGGCGAACTGCGGTTGTTCGCCAGAGCGTGGTTAGCACCCGAAAGAAAAAGGGCTCGGACGCCCTGCCCTTCCAATGTCGCTTGCAGAGAACGCAAGAGAGTTGTTTTACCCGCTCCATGCTGTCCCCAAAGACACATCCTTGGATTGCGCTGCCATTGATTTCGAAAATTGGACGCCAAACGATCCAACGTCATTCCATCTTCAAACGCAAAAGGTAGCGAGTGAATTTTCTGGATCGAAAAAGGATTCTCGTTAGCGTGCACGGTGTCGGCTTATCTGGGAAATTTTAATAAATAATGACTCTGGAAAAAGAACGCGTTGGAATCAAATTCAAACACCTCAAACCCTTAAAAGTTCGGACCAGGCACCTTAACGTAAACGCTCTTTTGGACAACCAACTACGTAACAAGAGATCATCTCTGGCATTTAGGGCAATAGAACGTGGCTCGTTGCGTTTGCACGATGCGAACAATCTTCTTGTGACAACGTGGGCACGGTTTTCCTTCGCGAGCATACACTCTATGGTGATTCTGATAGCCGCCTTCCTGGTTCAAAGCATTCCGATACGTCCCATCGCCCAAAGTTGAACCTTCGTAGGCAATCGCCTGCAACAAAACGTTCAGCATTTCTTTGTGAATTCTGCGCCACTGGGCGGACGAAATTTCCTGGCAAATCAAAGTCGGTGAAACCTTGGCATTGAACAGCAATTCACTGGCATAAAGGTTCCCAACCCCAGCCAACTTTTTCTGCAGCAACAGCGCTGGCTTGATCGCCTGGCGACAGTCTGCAAAGATCCTGGCCAACTGCTTGACGGTAACTTCCAGGGCGTCAACTCCCACTTGTCCCGAGAGAAATGTCTGGGCAAATTCATCCTCCGAGAAAAGACGAACCGATCCCAAACCACGTCGATCCCAAAAAAGTAAACGCGTCGAATGCTGCGATTGAGCAGCGGTCAACATTTGTTGATCTTGGGTCGATCCTTGCTCAGCAGCGGTTTGATTGGCAGCGGTTGTTAGCTTTGCCGCCCGCTGTCCGCCTTGGCGGTACTGCCCCGGCATGACCTTCACCGCATCACCCAGTGGAGGCTTTGCGTCAGAAAGTCGCACTTCAAACCGCAGATGTTCCTGGCTTGGCGGGTCCGCCAGCAGGACAAGACCGGTCATACGCGGTTCAAAGACAATCCGGAAGCGGTTGGCCAACTCTAAAACCACACGCTTCCCGATCCTAGAAACCGCTTGGACCACTTGCTCTACGGCGAATTTTTTCCATTTTTCGGGCTCTGGCGCGACATGAATTGGTTTGCGATTACACTTAACCCTACCCGCCGCCAAAATCTGCTTCCCAACAACCGAAGCAATACCTCGGCACATCGTTTCGACTTCTGGCAATTCAGGCATGGACTCGTCAATTTTCGCTTGGGTAGCTATGGTAAATGGATCTGGCTGCTGACGTAAAAGTTGGTCACCCAGGTTACTATTAAAACCTGCCAACAGCGTCTTTAGTTGCTCATCTGATCACGAATTAAGGTTATCCAACGCTGATCTATGCAGGAAGCACTTGCAAACACGTGCCTTAACAGAAAACCATTGTTACGAGATCCTCAGTCATGCCAAGTGAACTAGAAAAATCATCTGAACTGGCAGCAGGCCCCGATTCCGAAGGCCGGTATGGCCCGTTTGGAGGCAAATATGTTCCAGAAACGCTCAATTATGCTCTGGAAGAACTTGGTTTGGCGTTCGCAGAAGCGAAACAGGACCCTGAATTCAACCGGTTTTTGAATGAACTATTACGAGACATGGTGGGACGTCCGTCTCCGCTTTATTTTGCCGAGCGTCTAACACAGCAGGCCGGCGGTGCTCAAATTTGGTTAAAGCGTGAAGATCTGAACCATACCGGTGCTCACAAAATCAACAACACGCTTGGCCAGGCTCTGCTGACCAAGCGAATGGGCAAAAGCCGAGTTATCGCGGAGACCGGTGCCGGCCAACACGGCGTAGCTTCGGCGACCGCTTGCGCTCGACTAGGCCTGCCGTGCGTGGTTTACATGGGGGCGGAAGATGTTCGTCGCCAACAACCGAACGTTCGCGCGATGAAATTTTTAGGCACCGAAATCCGCCCGGTAGAGACCGGTTCGCGGACGTTGCGGGACGCAGTCAATGAAGCAATGCGAGACTGGATGGCCTCGGTCAAAGATACGCATTACATTTTGGGAAGCGCTGTTGGGCCTCACCCTTTTCCGCAAATTGTTCGCGACTTCCAATCCGTGATTGGGCAAGAATCGATCGAACAATCCAAGGAGCGATTTGGCCGAATGCCCGATCTTGTGATTGCCTGCGTGGGCGGTGGCTCCAATGCAGCGGGAATGTTCTATCCGTTTGTCAAACATACCGATGTGCCATTGATCGGCGTCGAAGCTGGCGGCCGTTCCAGGGTGCTGGGCGAACATGCTGCTCCACTAACCTACGGTGCACCGGGCATTTTGCACGGCAGCTTGAGTTATGTCTTGCAAGACAACGATGGCCAGACCAGCGATGTTCATAGCGCATCGGCAGGCTTGGATTACCCTGGCGTCGGACCCGAGCACAGTTTTTGGAAAGATGCCGGACGGATTACGTACACGCAGTGCAGTGACGACGATGCTTTGAAGGCGGTGTTGAACCTCGCCCGCAGCGAAGGCATTCTGTGCGCTCTTGAAAGTGCCCATGCGGTGCATGAAGCCATCGAACAAGCAAAGCATCGATCCAAAGATGACATCATCTTGATTTGCCTGTCTGGCCGCGGCGACAAAGATGCTGCCGAAGTTCAGCGATTGCTGGGCATGGAATAAAATTCAGTGCAACCATTGCGACGAAACTAATTCACTTGGCCCTGCCCTTTGAGTCCTGTATTTGTCCCGTACATCCGCTTAGCTTTCTCGATAAATTGATTCCGATGCCAAACCTATCTGATACGTTCACGAAACTAAACCTATCCACTCGCCGCGCCATTATGCCCTTCATCACTGCGGGTGATCCGGATTTGGAATTCACAGGACAGCTACTGCTAGAACTGGATCAACTGTCTCCTGGCCTTTTCGAAATTGGGTTCCCTTACAGTGACCCAATCGCGGACGGCCCAGTGATTCAATCGTCCTACACGCGGGCGTTGGCCAACCACCTAAAGGTGGATCAGATCTTTGAAATGATGTGCTCGATTTCCGATCGAATGACGCAGCCAACCGTTGCGATGGTCAGCTATGCCATCGTGCTTCGGTACGGCCTGGATCGCTTTCTCGAAGCATCCGTCAAAGCTGGGTTCAGTGGTTTGATTGTTCCCGACTTTCTCTGGAACAGTCGGGATCCGCTTCAAGGCAAATGCCAAGATGCGGGCCTGCATTTAATTCCTTTAATTACGCCAACCACCCCTAAAGCGCGTGCTGCCATTATTGCAAAACAAGCCACGGGTTTCATCTATTACGTCAGCGTCGCCGGGGTTACTGGCGAACGGACCGAATTACCCAGAGAATTAGCGGACAATTTGACCTGGCTGCGAACCCAAACCTTGACACCGATTTGCGTCGGTTTTGGCGTCAGCGGACCACCCCAAGTGGACCAATTGAAACCGTTTTGCGATGGCCTGATTGTGGGCTCGGCAGTCATGCGGCGAGTTGCCAAACTGACTGAAGATCCTTCGCTCTCACGCAGCGAAGTGGTGGCTGAGGTAAAGTCGTTCGTCGAGTCGTTGATCCAAGCCGCAGAATAAGTGTCCCCAGAGACTGGCGGGCTCTGAATTTCCGTTTTTTACGTGAAAACTACGACACCTTTGGGACTTCCGGCCACGAGATTAGCCCCGCAATATCTTCATAAATAGCGATTCTGAACTCTTAGCGGCGTCTTTTAGGCCACTAAATTGGCCAGAGTGAATCAACCCGCAGCGATTGGCCTTTTGGATCAGTCTTGACTAAAATAAGGGCAATACCTTACGGAAAACTCTGGCAAGATCTATTTTGAACTCACGCAGATATTTTGCCCACACGAAGAGGGAATCGATAGTAAGTTAGGTATAGAGAACAGCCTATTTTTCGGAGGATTCGTCATGAATGACTTCACTCCTAATTCTCGGATCGAACAGTATTTTGCTGGACTGGCCGAGAATACTTTTCTGACTGAATTGGGTGTGGTCGACCCGCCAATGGTGGACTACATCACAGATCTCCTGGTCCGCTTCGTGCGAAATGATGTCGTACATCGCGTTCGCGGCATCACAGGTCGTCCCGTAACCACGGTGACCGAAATGATCGCCGAAGCCACCAATCGTTTAGGTGATGCCAAACGGGAAGTCTACCGGCACATCGGTGACTTTACATTATTCTGGGCAGGCGTTTACCCGGAAGCGTTGCGACAGGAAGAACACGCCCACGATCATGGGCAGTTCGAAGCATTCTGCACGCACGGCAAACGGTCTTATCATTTGGCGGCGACCATCGAAACCGACAAGGAAACCCCCAAGCCCGATGTCTTACTTCGCCTAAGTGACCGGTTCGATTTGTGCACTTACGGTCTGAGAGAAATTCGGCGGCAATGGGAAAGCAACGACGGCAATGGCAGTGGAATCGTCCTATTCAACTGAGCACTAAACTGGTGGCGATTCCGAATCGACCACACGACCAACACTCACACGACCAACACTCACACGACCAACACTCACACGACCAACACTCACAGGGTCAACACTCACAGGGTCAACACTCACAGGGTCAACACTCACAGGGTCAACACTCACAGGGTCATTGATCATCAGGCCAGCGCGGGAATTGCCGCGCCGGTCGAAGAATTAGCGGCAGCCAAACCGGCTAATTGCCACGTTCATGAGCGTTCATGAACGTTGAAGTGCGCCGCTGGTTTATCATTGGCTGATGACGAATGTTTATTAGGTGGCAACCCTTTCACCCTAGACAACGTTCGCAAAGCCAACCCTGCTAACATGCCCCAAATAACATGCCCCAAATAAGATATCCCCAAATAGGTATCCCGGCGTAACTAGCGGCGCCCGCTAGACGGGCCGCGCTTTCGGTCTGCATTCACAGCCGGCCCTGGCGCTGCTTTCCTTGAACGCGACGAAGAAGTCTTCTTAATCACCGGCGCTCGCCCGCGACCGGGTGTTTTTGGTTGTGCACTTCCGCGTTCAGCGATCGCCTTTGATCGGCCGGCGGAGGTATTCGGGCGGAAGCTTCCTTTGGTAACTTCACGTTCTTCGATCTGCTTTCGTTTTCCTTTGGGAATTTTGGCTTCTCGCTCGGCGGTGCGCATATCTTTGGACTTTTGCACATCTTCGAAGTGAACAGGACGACCTTCAGCAATCTTTTTGTGAATCGGGTTGGCAGCCTTGGCATCAGTCATCGGCCGCTCCGCACGCTTGGCGTCTCTTTCTTTGATCGGTTTCACGACGGTCTTGAGCGTCTGACCTTTGGCAGCCCGTTCCGCCCAATCCTTCAACGTCACAATTTCTTCGCTGGTTAAACGGCGATGGGCGCCCTGCTGCAAGTTCCCCAACGCCAACGGTCCAATGGCGACTCGAACCAAACGCACCACTTTATGGCCCAGTTTGGCCAGCATCCGCCGAATCTCGCGATTCTTGCCTTCGTCCAAAGTAATCTGCAATTCTGTTGCATGAGTCTGACGCTTCCGCACTTGAACGTCTTTAACTTTAGCGATCCCTTCCATCAGGTGAACACCTTTCTTCAAGATGTTAAGATCATCTGTGTGGGGACTGCCTTTGACCACAACGTGGTAAATCTTTTCGATTCCAAAGCTGGGATGCGTCAAATACTGAGCCAACGGCCCGTCGTTGGTCACCAGAATCAAGCCTTCACTGGATTTGTCCAATCGCCCAACATTGTACACTCGCTGATGCGAACTGATCAGATCGACAACACGAGTCCTCCCCGAAGGATCCTGCGCCGTACACACGACACCTGGAGGCTTGTTTAGCATGAAGTACTGCAAGCGTTCCAAACGCACGCGTTCGCCATCGAAACAAACTTCGTTCGTCTCCGCATCGATACGTGTGCCTAATTCGGTCACCACCTTGTCATCGACTTCGATTCGACCTTCAACGATCAGGACTTCACATTCGCGCCGCGAACCAACACCTGCCGAGGCCAAGAATTTCTGCAGTCGAATACTGGATCCATCGCCCGAAGGCACAGGGGTCTTGGAACGAATCCGGCCTGTTCGTTTATGAACGACCGACCCGGCGACCGATCTCCCGGACGGAGAAATACCTTTGGCCCCTCTTCTGGCAGCGTCAAAACCACGAGCTCCCGTTGCGGTCTTGGAAAACCGGCGCCCGGCGCCTTTTCCAGCTGTGCCTTTTCCAGCTGTGCCTTTTCCAGCTGTGCCTTTTCCGGCTGCAGTCGCTCCTCGATTCCCCGCTTTGGCGGCCGTATTTGCCGCGGAATCTTGCCTAGCAGCCCTTTGGGCATGATTTTTGGTTGCACGTTTTGGGGACATCGGTCTTTAATTCAATCATTCAGTTACAAAGGAGCGGTCGCAAAGCACCCAGAATTCGCTTGCTTTTGACACATCAATTCGCGGTGAAAAAGAAGCCTAGGCATTGCATTGTACTCTAGCAATGGGCAGTTTTACCCAAGCGACCGATTTTCGGCAAAACAAACACAATACCTGCCCAACTGCTACCAAAATTAAACAGCACCGCCTGGCATTGGGCAGTACCGCCTGAGACCGGGTGATTTGCCGACCGTTGCCGTTACTTCGTCCAAACCGATTTCAGCCGGTGAACTTCCAAAGACTTAATTTTGGTGTCCCCTTCAGAATCGATCGATACCGATTCGTTTGCGGGATCCAGCTTTGCGTAGAACGTTCCAACCGCCGCACCGTCGTTGGCGAACAGTTCCACCGACGCTCGATCCACTAAACAACGCAAAGACACGACCCCCTTGATCGGACTCGCTGGGATTTTTACGTTCTGAAAGACAAAAGCCTCGTCCTGATACCGAATTTCCTGGCCGCGCACATTGATCGAAAGCTCTGTCTGGGCGTCTGCTATAAACGAGATCGACAGATCGACCAATTCAGCCTCAAATTCGCTCAACCCCGCCTTGGCCTGCGGCAAAGTGATGTCGTTCCAGACCTTAGACCCGGCGTACAATTCTGAGATCTCTTGAACGGGCCAGCGAAAAAGACGAACGCCCTGGGGCGTGGTCTTTAAGGTCATCGTTGCCGGAATGCTCATTTGCTGATTGAACGGCATCTGATGGGAAACAAACGGAGCGTTATCTCCTCGCATCCAACCGATCAAGACCTTTCGATCGTCGGGCCCGTCATTAAAGCTCTGGGCGGCGTAGTAGTTAGGGCCATATTCGCCACGATGGGCCACTCGGTCGGTCGTAAAAGTCTTACCATCAAAGTCGCCGATCTCGTACTCAAAGCTTGCGTCGTAAAGTAGCCACTTTTTATTATTCGAATCACCGTCGATAGGCAGTTCAACCATATCCATACACTCGAAAACCCAATCCCGATCAAACTGACTCACCTCGGTCCAGTTCCGCAAGTCGTCTGAATTGAAGAACAAAACACGCCCCGGCTGAGCCTGCTTCACCCACAGCACCATTACCCATTTCTGCGACGCCTCATGCCAAAAAATCTTTGGGTCACGTTCCCCTGAATCATAGCCATTGTTGGGAACGACCGGCTTACCATCGTTCCATAGTTTGAACGTGCGGCCTCGATCAGTGCTGTACGCTAACGCCTGAGAAAACTGTCCCTTGGCAAAAGTAAAGGCTGCAACTAACGTTTTGGTGTCTCCCTGCTGCACGCCCAGGCTATTGTTATGATCGACCACCGCTGTACCCGAAAAAATGGTCCCATCTGCATAGGGCAAAATCGCATGCGGCAATTGCTTCCACTGCAGCATGTCTGGGCTGACCGCGTGCCCCCAAGTCATGTTCCCCCAAGCGGTTCCTAAGGGATTGTGCTGAAAAAAGAGATGATATTCACCGTCATAATAAACCATTCCATTGGGATCATTCAGCCAGTTGCGTAACGACGTAAAATGAAATTGTGGACGATACACTTGGTTATAGCCGACTTCCAGATAGGTCTCAAAATTATCAAGATTAGGCTCTTTACCAAATTCACTGGCGTCGATCCCAGTTTGAGTATCCGTTGCCCTAATGTCATCGACGCTGATGTGTCCCCAGCCGCCTTGATTTTGATCTATTATCTGCACGGTTGCCTGCTTGCCAAAGAATTCCTTGACGTCCCAGTAGGCAAGTTCCAACCTTTCACTGCCACCCGAATTTCTGTTAGGCCCAGTCGCGATTCGCACGACCTTGGAATCAATCAACAAATTCATGCACGTGGTTTCTTTATAGCCGCCACCACCAATCAAAAACGTCATAAAATCGCGTTTGATGGTAAACGGTTTCGATGTCAGCGTACCAGTCGTGCGGTCGCCATCAAAAAATGAATTCACCAAACGCTTACCCTGAAAGCCACTAACTTCCATTTGTCCAGGCAAAGTTCCCATCGCGGGACCAGGCCCAAAGGCTTCTCCTTGGACTTTCCAGTCTCCATAGCTTTCGGACTCGAAATCCTGGATAACAACATCGCTTCGCTTCTCTGGCGTCTGAAGCTCTTGCGTCTGAAGCTCTGGCGTTTGCACGTTTAGCTGCCTAGCACTTACTCTAACGGGGTGCGATCTGGTTCATGCGCAGTTTGAGGCTTGGAAATTCGGGGTTTGATTTCGAATAACATCGCTGACGGGTGGAATGGCGGCTAACATTTTACCAAACACTTGGTTCCAAATGTTGCTCAGCTTGATACAGCGAA
>JBDNHU010000533.1:0-3716 GCA_041688615.1 Mariniblastus sp.
AGAATGATTCGAACTCGGTGCGGATTATCGTTAACTGCCATTTCCATTTTAAGCCAAGCGATCTTCACTTGATCTTGAAATCGACCGACCCCAAAGGATCCAGATCTATGGTCGTGGGGTCGCATTGTTTTCGTGCTGGCGTTTGGCGAATTCCTACCGGCGCGGCGCTGGTTCAAACTAAAGCGGCACCGTGGGGAAGCGGGGCAGTCGATCTAGCGATTGCTAGCGTGCGTTGGTCTACGATTTTGACAACTGGTAGGATTTTGTAATTATTTTGTACGTTTACGCTTTGACAACCGCACTAACGTTGATAGCCGACCCTCTGTGATGATGCTTTGAAGGATTGCAGCATGCAAACGGTACCTTGCAGATCACACGGCGCCTTGCAGATCACACGGTACCTTGCAGATCACACGGTACCTTGCAGATCACACGGTACCTTGCAGATCACACGGTACCTTGCAGATCACACGGCGCAAGACACAGGGCAGTGGCTTTTAGATTGGCTGGGCAGCGAATCGAATTCATAAGCAGAAAATAATTTAGGAGACGCAAGGATGCGTTTGACTTTACGAACGTTGTTGGCTTACCTGGACGAAGCGCCGATGTCGGCAGAAAATCGCCAGCAATTGCAACAAAAGCTGTCCGACAGTGCGGCGACTCAGGCGATTGTTGATCGAATCCAATCGCTGATGGTGCAACCGAGAATGGGTTGCCCTGCGATCGAAACGGCAGGCACGTTGGACGTCAACAACGTTGCCCAATACCTAGATGGTTGTCTGGATGCGGCGTTGGTCAAGCGATTTGAACAGGTGAGTGTCAAGAATGACGGCGCGTTGGCGGAGGTTGCATCTGTCCATCAGGTCTTAACCCGGATGGTCGAACAGCCGATCGATGTTCCGCCAAGATTGCGAGAGCGAATTTATCAAATTCCATTCGACCTTCAGGAATTGACTGCGGTCGATGCATCGACTTGGCACAACGGAAACCAGTCGCATGTTCGGTCAGAAGACTCGACAGTCGCCAGTGGGTCGGTTTCTGCGGATGAACCCCGACACACACAAGGCAAGGCGGTCGATGCAGCGGCAGTCGTCCCCAAATCTTCCATCGACGATGACCGCAGCCTTGGCCGTCAAGAATTAGAAGCGGCGTCCGGTATGCTGTTGCCAATAAACGCCGATCAGAAAGCAGTCTCCGTTGTTTTGGGTTCATCGGGTGATCAATCCGATGAATTAGCCGTAGCGTCGCAAGCGATGACCTTTGTTGACGCGGCGGAGATTGACGCGGCGGAGATTAATGCGGCGGAGCAGGATTCTGACGCAGCTGAAAACGGTCATCTGATTTTAGTGCCTGGCCCCGAGAGTCCCGCCGATTCAAAAGACAGAAAAGTCTCGGATTGGCGTTGGGCGATTGTGTTGCTGGTTCTTTTTGCATTGTGCTGTGTCTGGTGGAATATGCCGACGCAGGACCAGACCGCTGGGGTCGTCGATGACGTCTCGCAACAACACCGCTTGGAAGTTGGGCAGGGGGACGTGCAGGGGCAGGGCGATGGAAAAGAAGACGCGGTCGACATTCAAGACGTAAGCCCTTGGATGTCGGATCTAAACGCGTCAGCAAACGCAGAGACATCCCAAAATTTGGGATCAAGTGATGCTGCGATCGCAGGACTGTCGAACGCGAACACAGGTTTGGCGGACTCGGCTTCTGGTCCCGCGCCCGGGCTGGCAGCGGTTGGCGGGTCAGCCTCCAGTTTCCCCTTGCCACCCTTGCCACCTTTGCCAGGAGCCGCGGATCCAAGTCTACAAGTGGGTGCAACTGTCGGGCCTGGCGTCGGAGGAATGGCAGACCGTAAGATTCCGGTCAGTATGATTCCGGCCTTGGCAGAAGATCCAAGCCAATCTTTACAAGAGGATGTGACGCAGGTTGTCGAGGCCACAAGCTTGTACCCTGCCCAATCACCTATAACTCAAACGCCCAACCAATGGGGTCAAGGGAATTCCGGAGCAAGCGAATCAGCCTCTGCCTTATCGCCGGCTGGTTTCATGCCGGCGTTGCCTGGTACCGCAAGTGATTCGCCGTGGCCGAATCGCGCGTTAGATGCGGCCTCGTTGGCCGTGGTGAATTCATCCGATGGATTGGGTGGCAGTGACGCTTGGCCGGGCTTGCCACCACCTGCTTCGACGATCGGACCGAGTCAAGATTCGACTATGAATCTTCTGGCAGCTGGAAACCTGGCAGCTCAACTGACGGGCTCTTTTGCGATTCAGCCGTTACCGCCGATCGAATCATCCCAATGGAAGGATCAGCCTCATGTCGATCAGGGGCAAACGATGGACGCGTTGGGTGGCTTGCCAGGTCCCAACCAATTGGCTTCCGAACCATTAAGCGATCCGACTTTGTCCCAGGCGTCGCTGGAATCGGGTCTGCCTGTTACGCCTGGCCTTGCTGCCGATCTGGCGGGCGAAAGTAATCTATCCCAAGGTGAGCCGGTGATCGATCGGCAGCCAGCCGACGACGCTGCGGTGCAATGGTTGGAACAAATTGGGACGGTTGTGGTCGAGGATGAAGATAGTTCGGGTCAACCAGAAGATTGGGTGATGGTGCTGCCAGGCGGCTTAAGCAAGTTGACACTGAGCACTAAATTGAAGCACAAATGGAGTGTGATGTTTTCTGGAATTTCAAAGTATTCGCTGCAGCAAGTAGATGAATCGCAACGCCTAGCGGTGCGGCGTTGCTTTATGGTCTTGCGAAGTAGCGCAGAAAACGAAACCTTTCAAATCAACACACCCAAGGGTGATTTCTTTATCACTCCGTTGTCCCCGGATTCCGAGATGGTGATCGAAGTTCGTCCATTTCTTCCTGCGGGTTTCACGGCGGACACGACCGCGCCACGATTCTACTTGGGTTGTTTGGGCGTCTCTGGAAAATTTGTGGTCGAACACAATCAACATGAAGAAATATTGGTGCCAAACAAGTGGTTGGTGGTCAAGCCTGATGGGCAAGTGGAGCAGTTCAAGTCGGAGGTACCAGAGATGATTGCGACCGCAATCCAGAACCTGCGAACCGGGCAAGTCAGTGAAGACGTTTTACTTCTGAGCGAAATTTTGAATAGCAGCTATGGCCTGACCAAGTTGTCAGACATGGCTAAGGGCGCGCAAGTTCAAGAGCAGGGGGGAACGATTGAACTTCGTTCGCTGGCGGGGGTTTGGTCCTACTATTTGGGGCGGATGGAACCGGTGGTTAGCATCCTGGATGATCCTCGACTCAAAGAACATTGGGAGAATCACATACAGACGATTGCCTCGTGTCTGCAGACCGAACCAGCGGCCATACTGCAGCTTGAACGTGCATTTGTGGATCAGTTGTTAGCGAAACAGGTCTCGCAGCGATTTGCCGGATACAACCCTCAGGCGATCAAAAAAAGCCAGATGACGCAGTTGGTGGACGATCTTAGCAGCCAAAATTTGGCTAGGAGAATTCTGGCCGCTTATGCATTAAAGCAATTGACTCATGAAACCTATGACTACGACCCACTGGGCGACGAAGATAGCTTCAAGCAATCGATCACTCGTTGGCGTCAATGGCTAGAGGATTCGACGACCGCTCGGATTAGTTTGTCGCCCGCAGCCGCTTTGGTGCCCAATGCTAAGAAGTAACGATTGGATTCCAATTCGGTAATCTGATATCGAATGACGGGCGTTAGCCAAGTCGCTTGA
>JBDNHU010000076.1:0-4857 GCA_041688615.1 Mariniblastus sp.
CTGCCACCGCCTCCTCAAACGGAGAATCGTATCCACCAACGCTTCCTTCGATCCGTGCCAATATCGCTTCGGGACCTTTTTCAGCGTATTCCAAGAACGCTTTGAGATCTTTAACGCCTCGGGACTTTGTGCCTTCCGCATTCAGCTCTTCCGCCTTGAATGAAGAGTAGACAATCAGTTGCTGTCGCGCACGGGTTACCGCCACATTGAGTCGTCGCTCGCCACCGCTGCGGTTCAACGCACCAAAATTCAATGGGATTGCCTTACCGGGAACGTCTCGTCCAAAGGTAATCGAGAAATACATGACGTCCCGCTCGTCACCCTGCACGTTCTCCAGATTCTTTACAGCCGTTGGCTCGATTCGTTCGTCCGAGAAATACCAATCTAGACCTGGGTTTTCCACTTGGGCCTGGTCTAGGAAGTCTTGGATCAACGACTGCTGCTGAACATTGAACGTAATGACACCGAACGTCATTCTTTGGTCTTCGGGAAGTTCCAATCCAGCCAACATTCGCTCGACGGCATCTTTGACAATCGCAGCTGCCTCATCGCGATTTGTCCGACTCTTCCCCCGATCGTACTTCGCATTGGGACTGTGAACAAAGGAAACACCTCGGTCATCTATTTCCGCTGCTGGAAAGGTCACCAGTTCATTGCCGTAGTAATTCCAATTTGAAAACGCAATCAGCGATTCGTGACGACTGCGGTAATGCCAATTCAGTTGCAAGACAGGCAGTCCCGAAGCCTGGGCTTCGTCCAAGATGCTCTCCAAGTCTTTGTCATGATCTTCGATCTCATCATTTTCCGAATCATCCTCTGTCCGGCCAAAGAAGTTGGTAGGCGGCAACTGCTTGGGATCGCCGACAATAATCGTTTGCCGGCCGCGGGCGATGGCACCCACAGCATCCCATGTGGTGATCTGTGAAGCCTCGTCAAAGACTACCACATCAAACAAAGCTTGTCCGACCGGCAGATACTGCGCGATAGACAGCGGCGACATCAAGAGGCAAGGTGCTAATTTACCAAATGCATCGGGCATATTGGAAATGACTTCTCGAATGGACTTGCTGGGACGCGTCAAACCGATTTGATGCCGCAGCAGTCCGAGATCACTTTTTCTGGGCACTCCGTCCTTGGCAGGTAAATCATGGGCAACCGCTTGCAAGACGCGATTCGAAGCCGCTTCACGTGCTTGGTCATCCAACGCCTTAAAATCTCTGATCGCTTCTTCGTGACTGTATCCTTGGAATTTTCGCAATACATCATCTTCGTCAATGATCATGCTGATCCACCACCGAGCGTACGCCAACTCGAAGCGTTTGGGTAATTCACTCGGAACAAGTTCACCTTCTTCTAAGGCGGTCGTGAACTGACCAAGCCCTGCAGTTTCGGCCTTCTTTTGAACGCCACACCAAGCTACCCAACGCTTCAAGGACTTCTTACGCCGATCAATCTCTTGCGTGGTGTTGAGTACGGTTTGGATAATGTCAACTGAGTCATTGCCAAATAGTTTGCTACCCGCAACGCCGCAAAAGGCTTTGTAGTTTTCCAGGAATTGCGAGGCAATTTGAAGGAACTTTGCGCCTGCCTGAAATACTCCAGCATTAGGTTGCCGGCCGTTGATGAAAGGATGAATGGCTTTGGAGATTCGATTCGTATCCCCAAACTGCTGCCCCGTTGCCTTGAGAGCTTGCCGAAGGTCGTTGGCGACGCCCAATAATTCATCCAGCTTCTCAACATCGGTCTCCAGCCCCTTCCAGATCTGAACTTGGTCCGACAAAGGATTGCTACTTAACTTTGTGCGATGTTCCAGTAATTCGCGAATCAAATCCACGTCCGTTGCTGGATCGGCAACACCACTTTTCGCAAAAGTCCGCAGGAAACGGGTAACTTTCCGTTTCGCAAACCAGGATAGCGGCCAAAACCCTGAGATCGCCCTTCTCCATTCGATTTCGATGGCATCCAAGGGGATTTTCTCTAGATCAGCGCTATAGTCTGCTTTGAGTGCACGGTTGGCATTGTGAATTCCGTAAATGGAACGACGTAACTGTTCACTGGCGTCCGGCAATCTGGAAAAGTCTTTGTGAAAGAGGATCTGTACATTCTTTTCGGCACTCTTAGCCAACTTCCGTGCCAGTCGATGCAATACATCCAGTTCGGCAAAGGCAAGATCCGTCTTTGATTCCAAACCGATGTGCTTCGAAAAGGTGCCCAAGACGCTACGAAGTTCAGTGGTCGACTTCCTGAGTGATTCGCCGTGTCGCAATAGTTCCGCTTCCCAAGCGACGGACCAGTCGGTTGCCCGCACAAAAGGCATCGCTCCGTCCGATCCCATTTCATTGAAATGCAGTCCCAATTCCTTAACGGTCTCCGCCAGGCTGTTAAATGCAGACTGATCGTGTCGAACTTGACGGTCCCAATTGAACGACGGTGTCGACACCCCTTGGCCGCGGACACAGGTTCCCATCGCCTTGTACGCCGTCCAACCATTTTGATGCTGCTTGTGGATCGTCCAAACGTATCGATTGAGTTCATCCCGGCGAATCTTCAGCCACTCGCTAATGGTCAGCCAATCGTTGGCACGGACTTTTCTGTTGTTGGTCCAAGCAGCATCCATTTGATCAAGGAATTTGCGACGCTCAGCTTTGTTGCTATGCAACTCCAAGCAGCAATTCCCCAGCCCATGTTGCTTCAACCGTCGATAGACCACATCCAGGGCCGCCGTTTTCTCGGCGACAAACAGCACTGTTTTTCCGACCGCTAGGCACTGAGCAATAATGTTGGCAATCGTTTGACTCTTCCCCGTTCCAGGAGGGCCGATCAAAACAAAGTCTTTCCCTTCCGAAGCGGCCATTACCGCCGCCAGTTGCGATGAATCTGCGGGAAGCGGATGAACGATGTCCTGCGGAGCATACCGAGTATCCATCTCAAACGGTGTCGGGATCGGCGACCCACCATCATGGAACGGTTTGTCCGGGTCGCAGACCAAATGCTTCACGACTCGATTCTCTTGCAAGCTATCGATTCGGTCGACCAAATCTTTCCACATCAGGTACTTGGAAAACGAAAAAGTTCCCAGTGCCGTTTCTTCGACGACTTCGAAGCCCGGGATATCACGGACTTCCTGCCTCATTTGCCGTAAGACTTTAGGTACGTCGATACCACGGTCGTCGGTTGGCAACTCTCCTTCGAAACACCTAAGGTCTCGGGCGAAATCTCTTTTCAGGAACTGAATCAACGTCGCATTGAAACGAACTTCGTCTTCATGCATCCAAAGGTGAAATTCAGAGACCGCACTTTTCCGATTCAACTTGACCGGAACTAGCAAAAGCGGTGCGCGATAGGTACGAGAATCCTCTGGGCGTTTCCACTTCAGAAAACCAACGGCTAGAAATAGAGTGTTTGATCCGCCTTCGGCTAAATCGTTGCGAACCGAACGATAGAGGGCGGTCAAACGCTTGCCGAGATCTTGTTCTGTTATCGAGCACGCTAATTCGCCACGTTCGGTCAGGGCCTTGCGAGAGAACTCTAAATCAAAATCGTTGTTTGTCTTGGTTCGATGTAGTTCTGCGTCACGTTCACCAATAGGGTTGTGTTCGCTCAGTGAAATCAGACGCAGCTTTTTGCCCGCCGCCAATTGGTCTTCTAGGCTGCCAATCTCGGTGCAAACGATCGGGACCGTTTGTTTTGTCGTTTTGAAATTTAAGAGTTTGTTTCGCAGTGACAAGTCAAGCAGTTTGCGTTGCCAACGATCAATCCGGCCGTCGGAACTGGTTGGCATTGTCTCCACCTCCAAGTCGAATGCCGCCATATCACCAAGGTCCGGCATGGCGGGCAATGGCAAGAGTCCAGCTTCTTCGGGCTCGGTGTCCGCCGACTTCGTTGCGGGAGCATAGGAAGCCAAAGGACGGATTTGCGTCATGCGAGCGCGGGCGATGTCGATCACACAGCGGAACTCGTCTTCTTTCGACTCGCTGGTCGCCTTTGCGGCCGACTGGACCGCGTCCTCAAAGCGTGCCGGAGGACGATGGGTCACCAATGTCGTTTCGAACGTGATCAGTTCTTTGGAGGCGATGGCCTTGCGGATTTCGGTGCAGTCCGACTCGACGACGCGATCGAGCGTTTTATCAATCAGCCATACGCCTGCAAAACAGTGCCCTTCAACCATGACGACCACCGGGTTTAGCCCCACCGCTTCTAAGGTCGAAGCAAACAGCAAGGTGCTGTCCAAACAGGTCGCCAGTCCATCATCAAGCAATTTGGAAGGCAGACGAGTTTTCTGGCCGACCTGCTCGAAACTTTTCGGAGGATTGGCGTAGGTCAATTGCTTTGACGCCACAGCTGACCAAGTCGCAGCCGCTAACAGATAAGCTCGCCCAGGATCACCGCTCTGGTATCCGTCCAGTGACGGTGAATGGCCATGCTGAGCGAGTACGTCACCCGTGATTTTTATCAGTTTGCTAATCGCCGAATCGTTAGGCATGACATAGGCGGCAAGTAATTCACCGTTTGACGAAAGCCCACCCCATTCATCGCGTGCCAACACCCGAGTCTCATATTCCGACGTTGCCAGGACCTTCTCGCCGGTCCGAAGTTCAAAAGTAACAATACCTCGCTCGGCTTCGTTCAATCGATCCAAGTATTCGGGATCAATTTGCAGATCGCGGTCACGCAGTTCCAGCGTATCGCCCGGACGTAGCCGATCAATGTTCCATCGCTTGGGTCGAAGAAATTTTGGACTGGCCTTCGCTTCGAGAATGACGTTTTCGATCGCATCCGTCGTTGGATTACTTACCGTCAGTGATTTCAACAGTGGAACGGAATTTTGCCAAGAAGCGTAGTTAATGCTCCCGTCGA
>JBDNHU010000534.1:0-17315 GCA_041688615.1 Mariniblastus sp.
GACTGGTGACGCTTGTTCACTGTTGGCAAAGTTTGACTTGAGTGGCCAATGGGTTGAGGCGTTTAGATTTGAGCGACCTAAGAAGTGTTGTGAGTAGGTTCATTTTGAAAAAGTTCGGTCTGCCGGCTTCGCATGGGCACCGCATCACCGCATCACCGCATCACCACATCACCGCATCACCACATCACCACATCACCACATCACCACATCACCACATCACCACATCACCACAGAACGCGGGACCGAGATTGATTCAAGTTGCAACAACTGATTGAGATTTTTGGCACTAAAACAAAGCGAGTAAAATTCATGAGTAAAACTAAAACCAAACAGAATTTGCAAACCGCCCTTTCGATGGAACTGACGGCTATGCATCAGTATCAATTGCATGCATGCGTCCTCGATGGTTGGGGAATGGACTTGCTGGCGGCCAAGATGCGCGAAGAGATGCTGGAGGAAATGGGACACTCGGAAGCCTTCTTAGTTCGATTGTTGTTTCTTAAGGGAGAGCCTCGAGTCGAACATGCCAAGCTGCCAAAACGCGCGGCGACACTTCAAGAGATGTTTACGATTGATCTCGCTGGCGAGCAGGAAGCGATCGCGTTCTACACCATCGCTTCGATCCAAGCGATGGAGGAAAGTGATATCGGTGGACGACAACTCTTTGAACGAATCGCCTTGGACGAAGAGCAGCATATGAGTTGGCTAGAACTGCAGCTTGATCTGTTGAAGCGGATGGGCGAGCCTGCGTACATCGCAAAACATATGGCTGCGCCGGCACCCGGCTGAGAATCAGCTGACGCCTGAGCATTTCGCATCGGCGAACACTCATTTGAAGTGTGAATCCATGGGAACGTCACTTGGACACAACTTGAATGTATATCGTAAAGGAAGTGAAGCGACGAAGATTTTCATGATTGGAGGCGTCGTCGGTGGAGCCTCCGCGACGGCGAGTGCGAGGCGACTGGACGAGACGGCGGTGATCCTTGTTCTTGATCGCGGGCGTTATCCTTGGTTCGCCAACTGTGGTTTGCCAACTGTGGTTCGCCGTACTGTTTCGGTGGAAAGATCGAGTCGCGAGAAAAGTTGCTGGTCATGCCAGACTCGCGGTTCGCAGAACTGTTCAAACACACCGACAAAATCAAGATGGTTTACGAAAATACTAAGACGGGTGTTAAGGTCACCGAAACCTCCGACGACCCCTACGTGGCCAAGCTGATCCAGGCGCACGCCAAAGCTGTCTCTGGTTTTGTTGAGCGTGGCTTTGCCGAAGCGATGAAAAACCATGCGGTTCCATCGGGCAAACCTGTGATCAAAAGTAAGCCGTTTTATCCGGTCATTGCGGGACACGGTGCGGTTGTGCGGTTGCGCGGTTATGCGGTTGTGCTAACGCTGCGATGCAACGTCGAAGTGTAACCAAGTTCGTGATCGACCTCACTCGCGGTGGTGATCCTACTGAAGTCAACATCGCGCTCGAAAAAGTCACCAAGTACGTGAACATTTACGCCAGCGGTGGTGCCGAACTGGCCGACGTGCAAATCGCGGTCGTCTTTCACGCTGATGCGACACTCGTGGTTTTGAACTCAGATGCTTATGCAAAAGCCTTTGGCACGAAAGACAATCCGAACATCAAACTGTTGCAAATGTTGCAACCGTTGCACGCTGCAAACGTCCAGATGTACGTCTGTGGCCAGACACTCGTTTCCAAGGGCTCGCCACCTGAAGATGTCGTAGTCTTTATCGAAACAGCTGTCTCGGCTCTCACGGCGGTTGCCAACTTATAGGCGGACGGCTACGTTTACCTTCCACGGGGAAATTGAAATGGTCGGGTTGAATCAGGAAACACGCCCTAAATGCCAAGCGTGTTGTGCGGTGAAAAGTGACTTGTCACAGGAAGGCTGGCAGGGGCGGTACGCTGCGGGCAAAACGGGTTGGGATCGAGGCGAAGCGAACCCTATGCTGTTGCGTTGGTTGGAACAAGGGCAGCTTGAGCCGTGCCGAATCTTGGTGCCCGGTTGTGGACGGGGGCATGAAGCCGTGGCGTTGGCAAAGGCCGGTTTTGAGGTCACCGCAATCGACTTTGCTAAATCCGCGGTTGAACATCTGCAAGACGAACTGCAAAGCCGTGGTTTGCAGGCCGATGTCGTCCAAGCAGACTTGTTCGCGTTCTGTGGGGCCGAACCGTTTGATGCGATTTACGAACAAACTTGTTTGTGCGCAATCGACCCAAGTCAATGGAAAACCTACCAACAATTGCTCGCATGCTGGCTGCGGCCGTCCGGAAAACTGTTAGCCTTGTTTATGCAAAGTGGGCAAGATCACGCGCCACCGTTTTCATGTCAGATGCCTGCGATGCGAGAACTCTTCTCTCAGCCTGATTGGTATTGGTCCGAGGGCCCGGTTCGGATCGAGCATCCGACGGGAATGCATGAACTGGGCTGTGTTATTGAACGAGGAGAAATCAGATGAGATTACGATCGCCGTTTCAGTCCTGGGTCACTTTGGTTGCGGTCGCGGCCTTGATCGTTACCACGGGATGTCAAGAGTCAGTCCCGCCGGTTGCGGACGAAGCATCCAATAGCGAGTCCGAAACCCCATTGATCGTCGACGGCGAAATGCCAACCAGCGAACAGAAACAAGCGATGCTGGCGGCAAAAGATGCGTTGTTTGAAAAGCTATCCGGTCGATTGATGGAAGCGATGGCCAGCCCAGGTCCGGCCGCAGCGATCGCGGTATGCCAGCAGGAAGCGACTCAAATCGCCGCGGACGTCAGCAACGACCACGGATTGAAGATCGGCCGAACCGGCGTCCGATTGCGCAACTTAAATAATCAACCGCCGTCTTGACCCAAGGCGATGTCGACACGCCTGAGTTCGTTTCGCTGTCTAATGGCCATGCCGCGGCCTTGTTGCCGATCCAGTTGCAAGCTCAATGTTTGATGTGTCATGGTCCCAAGGATCAGATCGCACCTGCGATTACCCAGCAACTGACCATGCTGTATCCCAACGACCAAGCTACCGGCTTCCAAGAAGGTGAACTGCGTGGTTGGTTTTGGATCGAAAGACCGTCCCGTTGACCCAGCACCGCAACTGCGACGATCTGCCTCCACTGTTTTTTCACCCCTTCCCAATTGATGGTCAACCGAATGTTTCAACTCGTAAAACTATTTCTACCGGTCGTCGGATTTCTCTCGGTATTGTTTATCCAATGCCAGAGTGCATCAGCGCAGTTTGGTGAATTTTTTGGTGGGACCGTCAAGGTCGAAATCATCGACACGCAAGCTGTCCATAGACTGCTAACCGAACATAAGCAACAAGTTGACCAAGCGAAGCAAGAAGAATCGCCAGTTCCTGAGTCCGACTTTGTGTTGGTCGACGTGCGTTCGGAAAAGGAAATCAAGGTCTCGGTGATTCCTGGTGCGATTACTAAAACTATGTATGAGAAGAATAAAGTCAAGTATCGTGGTAAGCTGGTAATTCTTTACTGCACAGTCGGAGAGCGCAGCGGCGACTATGCCAAAAAACTCGCCGGCAAAGGTGTGAAAGTAAAGAACTACGAGGGAAGCATCCTGAAGTGGGTTGACGCGGGCCTTCCGCTAGTCACGCTTGAAGGGAAATCGACCAACCGAGTTCACACTTATAGTGATCGCTATAAGGTCCCCGCCAAATACGAACAGGTGACTCGGTAATTTTCATGACCACCACATTGATCTACATCTGGGCCGTGATTGCGATGCTGGGAATCAGCTCGGTCTCGGCACTAATCTGGGCGATCCGTTCAGGGCAGCTTGGCGAGTTTCAAAAGGGCGCAACTAGTATTTTTGATGATGACGAACCTATCGGCGAGATCACCGATTCGTTTCCAGGCGAATAAAGCTCTCCAAACCACCTTTCCAGTCTCTCAAGAAGCACCTCATCCAAATGAACCAATCAGAGTCACCGGGCAGCCCTCAAAAGAATTTTGACACCATGGACGTCGGGGTCCGCGCAGAAATAGATCGCTCGTGTCGCGAGGTCGTGCTGTTCTGGTATGCCAGCAGCGTGTTTTGGCTAGTGCTGGGTTCTGTGCTGGCGTTGATCGCGTCGATCAAATTGCACACGCCTTGGTTCTTGGCGGATGCCGCGTGGCTGACGTTTGGCCGCATTCGTCCCGCTCATCTCAACACCATGATCTACGGCTGGGCGTCGATGTCTGGCGTGGGCACGTTGCTGTGGTTGATGGCTCGGCTGTGCAAGATCCCATTGCCCTGGCGAGAAATCATGATCTTCGCGGGCATTTACTGGAACGTGATGGTTGCCCTTGGGACGTTCCAAATTCTGATCGGCAACGGAACCAGTATCGAATGGCTTGAGTTTCCGTGGTGGATATCGATTCCGCTGGGAGCCATGTTTGCAATTCTGATTGCGCTGACCATCAAGATGCTTCGCGAGCGTCGAGAAAAACACCTTTACGTTTCGCAGTGGTATTTGTTCGGCGCGACGATTTGGTTTCCATTTCTTTATATCGGCGCCACGATTCTGATTCACTCGCCAGCCGCGGTTGGTGTTGCCAAGGGCACGGCGAATTGGTGGTTCGCACACAATGTGCTCGGACTTTGGCTGACACCGATTGGACTGGCTTCGGCGTACTACTTTATTCCTAAGGTGCTGGGTCGCCCGATTCACAGTTACTACCTGTCGATCATTGGGTTTTGGACCTTGGCGTTGTTTTACAACTGGGCGGGAACTCACCATTTGATTGGCGGTCCATTGCCCGCGTGGTTGGTCACCGTGGGAACCGTCGGCAGCATGATGATGTTCGTGCCGGTGATCACGGTCGCGGTCAATCATCACCTTACGATGGTGGGCAACTTTTCAAAACTGCGAGTCAGTCCAACGTTGCGGTTCGTTGTCTTCGGTGCGATGTCATACACACTGGTCAGCGTCCAAGGATCGTTAACGGCACTGCGGACGGTCAACGAGACAGGTCACTTCACACACTACACGATCGCTCACGCACACTTGGGCGTCTACTCGTTCTACACGATGATCGCGTTCGGCTCGATGTACTATGTCATGCCGCGATTGGTCGAGCGTGAGTGGATCAGCAGCCGATTGATCAAGGTGCATTTTTGGTGCTGCGGAATCGGAATCGCCATGTACTGGGTCGGTCTTAGTGTCGGTGGATGGATGCAGGGAACGTGGATGAACAATCCTGACATTCCATTCATGGACATTGTCGGACGCATGATTCCCTACCTCTGGTCGCGTTCGATTGCCGGCACTCTGATGACGATTGGTCACTTCGCATTCGCCATCTTGGTTTGGAAAATGTTGCGGCGTGAAGGGGAATGGTTGGTCGAACCGACGCTGTTCATTTCCCGCAAAGAAGCCGCAGTCGCAGCGGCAGCTGCCGCGTCCCAAACCACAACCCTTCAACAAGGAGCGAACTGATGAACCGCATTTCTCTCATCATGGCGGGCGTTCTGGCGACTGTGATGGCATCGTTGTTTGGGTTGGTTCTGATTCCCGACATGCAATTTGAACAGATGCAACCTAAAGAGTTGACTGTCGCTGACGGATCGACAGTGGTCTACCCGATGCCGTTGGACGAATACAACGAGGCTCCCGGCAAGGAAGTCTATCGTGCGATGGGCTGCATCTATTGTCATTCGCAACAAGTCCGCCCGGAAGGTTTCGGCGCCGACATTGACCGTGGCTGGGGCCAACGCAGGTCCGTGCCACGCGACTATATTTTGCAGAACCCGCCTTATTTGGGCACGATGCGAACTGGGCCGGACCTAGCCAACATCGGCGTGCGTCAACCCAGCGACGAGTGGCATTACTTGCACTTGTACGATCCGCAGATAACATCCCCTGGCAGCGTGATGCCGCCGTTCAAGTTTTTGTACGAAACGACGGTGGGCGAAAAACCTGACCCGCCGCGGGGTTTCTCCGCAATTAAATTACCCGACTCGTATGCGACCGAGCCGACTTGGATCGTCCCCAACCAAGAAGCGATGAATTTGGTTTCTTACTTGAAATCGCTGAAGCAACTTTTCGATGTGGAGGACGTGCAATGAGCGATTCGAGCGACAAGAAACTAGCCACCGATCAAGAGCGTGAGTTCTCGGCGTACGAGCAGCCAGAGCAAAACTCACCTGATATCCAGGAGATTCACCGCCAAGTTCTGCGAGAGCAATTCGAGCCGTCCGAGGGGCAGCAGCGAGTTCCGATCACGTTGTTTCTGTTCTTTATCGCCCTGGCGATGTGGGCCGGTTGGTACCTCAGCGAATACGACGGGAACTTTCAGGCAAACGTTTATGACGGTCCGGATGCGTTTCGAGTGATGGACCTTTCCCAGACCGGCGAAAAAACGGAACGTCAAATTGACCCGCTCCTGCTGGGCAAGCGAATCTACAATAACTGCATCGCGTGCCATCAAGCGAGCGGCGAGGGGGTGGCGGGCCAGTTCCCGCCCCTGAATCAGTCGCGTTGGGTGCTGGGTGACGATCGCATTCTTGCCAGGATTCTACTCAACGGCTTGAACGGGCCGATCGAAGTTCGCGGTGCCACCTACAACGCTCAGATGCCAGCGTGGCAACAGCTGAGCGATCGTGATATCGCCGCAGTGCTGACATACATTCGCAGTGCTTGGGACAACAAGGCATCGCCGGTTGCCGAGGCAACGTTGGCGAGCGTGCGGGCGGCGACGGCAAGCAAAGCAGGAGCCTACTCGGCCGCCGAGCTTGAGTCGTTGGAGCAACCGATGGCTTCCGAACAATCCAACGCACCAGAGCCAGGTAAGACATCCGACGCTGCAGAGGAGACACCCCGGTGAGTTGTTGCTCGAACGAACTGACTAACCCTGAAACTACAGCCAAGGGTTCCGCACATGGCGAACGATCGACCAAGGCCGACCGTCGACAATCACTCGATGTTGTTCTACTTGTGATCGCTGGCTTTATCGCCGGCAATTCCACCGTCGCGACACTCGTGTTCAACCTCAGCGAAATGTCTAGCGATGTTCGCGGCATCTTTCAAACGGGGTTGTTGGTTTCAACTCTAATTGTGGCAAGTTTGCTTGCCCCGCAACTGATTCGCAATATCGTGTCGAATGTCCGACGTCGCTCCGTATCCGTCGACTTGCTGTTTCTCTTGGGCTGCATCGGGGCGATGGGCTTTTCCATGATTGCCTACGCGCGAGGCACGGGGGCGGTGTACTTCGAGGTCTTCAGCATCTTGCTGGTAATCTATTGCCTAGGAGCTTGGGTGAAGCGTCGGACACAAAGCAGCGTTTGGACCAGCCTTGATGCTTGGTCGCCCACGACGCATCGTTGCCGAGTGCTGGGCGCTGATGGACAGTGGACGCTACGAGTGATTTCGGATGTCCGCCGAGGTGACGAAGTTCAGGTGCCCGCCGGAGCCATGATTCCCGTTGACGGAGAAGTGTCACAAGGGATGGCGTTTGTCCGAGAGTCAACGATCACGGGTGAACCGCACGTTCGATCGGTGGCGGTCAGCGACAAAGTCTTTGCCTCCTCGGTGTTGGTCGATGCCCCGCTGACGCTCCGCGCGACTGCGGACGGAAGCGATCGTCTGATTGACCGCATCACGTCGATCGTCGATGCGGCGCGGCTGGCACCCAGTCAGTGGCAAACACAGGCGGACCGAATCGCCCGCTGGTTCACGCCCACGGTGGCCACCTTGGCGATTGCGACACTGGCGTTTTGGCTATGGCGCACGGACGTTTCGACGGCGTTAATGATTGCGTTGTCGACGCTCTTGGTCGCCTGTCCCTGTGCGTTCGGCTTCGCGACGCCTGTCTCCATTTGGGTCACGCTTTCGCGATTGGCCTCACGGTCGCTCGTCGTCGCCCGAGCCGATGTGATTGAACGACTGGCGAGCGTGGATACAGTGGTGTTCGACAAGACCGGAACGTTGACCGTGTTGGAACCCCAACTTGTCGATGTGTTGATCCGATCCAGTTCAGCGTATTCACGCGAACAACTGTTGTCGTTGGCAAGTTCCATTGAGTCGCATTCGCATCATCCGATCGCCAGCGTGTTCTTGGCGAGCGGACAGTCGACTTTGAAAGTCGAATCTACCGCAGCGATTCCGGCCGTCGGCGTACGTGGACGAGTTGAACTTGACAGACAGTGGCACAATATCGAAGTGGGACGCCTGAGCGAATTGCATCGGCCGTGCTGTGACGGCGAGTTGTTAACGGTCATTGAACAAACGCTGAAGTCCGGTCAACAAGCCGTTGCGATTCGAGTCGACGGAGATTTGGAAGCGGCAGCCATCGTGGCCGAAGCGGCGATCAACACGCTCGACGAGGGTGTCAAGCAAATCAAAGCGCTGGGGCTCGCGATAAAGGTCTTCTCAGGCGATCAAGGAGAACGGGTTCACCGCCTGGGAATTGAATCCACCATGTCTGGTATGACTCCCGACGATAAGGTCGCAGCGGTCAGTGCATTGCGTCGCCAAGGACGTCGCGTGTTGTTCATTGGCGATGGAGTGAACGACGCTGCGGCGATGAGTCAAGCGGATGCGTCGATCAGCGTGGCCGATGGATCAGCGATTGCCGTGGAGGCGTCAGATATTTCTTGGCATGGTCATGATCTTCGCAACATCCCTGCCGCTATTCAGATCGCGCGACGAAGTGTGGCTCGGCTACGGCGTGCACTCGTTTTCGCAATTATCTACAACACCATCGGGATGTTGATCGCGGCGGCTGGCTGGCTGCATCCGGTCGTTGCGGTGTTGCTGATGATGGGGTCGAGTCTGACGGTAGTACTGCATGCGGCAGATATGAATTGGGAAAGCGAGCTTGGTGAAAGTCATCTCCCGATCAAACCCGATTCGCGATCCTCAAATTCTACAACGGCAACTGCCAAGTCATCGCCACCAAGCAGCGTTGTGACTCCTACACTGGTCCAGATCGGTTCAACCCATAGGCAGATTCGATGAACAAGAATATCATCCGGTCGGGCATCGGCCGCACGCACGGCCGCACGGCCGCACGGCCGCACGGACGGTTGCATCGCTCAGCAAGTTTCTGACAGTGTCCAATTAGGCATGTGCTGGGAATGCAATTTTGAGACCACCCGAAGCGAATCCCTCAAGGGCAGTCGAGATAGCTAAGTCCATTTTCGGCAACGTCTGGAGTCGATTTTTGAATCGGCTGGCCTTCAATGGTTCGTCAACACTGGGGCCTGATACCGCACGTAACGGCAGAATCAGTTTGCTGACCCCGCGCTGAACCACCGGCACCGACTTCCTGCAATGTTAAAAAAAGCTCGACTAGGTTGAAATGGCCCGGCTATTTTGAAAACGATCTGTGGGTATCGCAAAGCTGATTTCAAAGAATCAGACGAAATCACCGTACAAAAAAACCTCGGGAAACAGGCAACTGAAGCTTCTGGATTCCCGAGGATAATCGAAAAAACACCCCCTTAAGGACTCAGAAACTTGAGCAGAGCCCGGGGAAAATTGGGGTGATCTCAGATTGTGGCTACAAAAGTGACTACACGGCCAAATGGGTCAAGCTTCTGTTCGCTGGGGAGCAACTTGAGCAAGCTCAACGCGCCAAACTGCTAACGTTTGCCCAGGCATTGATCACCGACTCCGATCTTTAAGAGCTCGCCAAAATTGGAGATATTTCGTACTCCAGCGCATTCGGCGCTCGCCAAAAAATTGAACCAGCTTTGCAATTCCCCATGGCCCTTCAATTCACAGACAACGAATGCCATAAAGGGTGAAACGGTCTAAGTACTTGTTTTTAAACTCTCGCAAACAGAATCGCCTTGCTAGACGGTCGGCGAAGAAGAGAACTGAGATGGATTGCCATTAACTAACAAACGGTTTTTGTTTTCATCGTCACCAGTTCCAATCGGTTTTTTATCCTGTCCCATCTCGCGACCTCAATATTTCTGCCGACATTCTACGAATGCACCCGCTGCACTGATCCGATCTTTGGAGTGCCGATTTAGGTGGCACTTGCAGCGAATGGTCATCAATTTCATGACTAGCAACCTTTGTAGTCAAGACGACGCAGTCTCTGCAAGCAAACAGGGGCAATCCTGCTTCTTAACTTTAGAAAAAAAACAAACACTGATAAACCGGCGCAGCGGTCAAAATCCAACGACCAAATGTTAAACAGCGACGATTTATGCTAAAAATCGCTAATGCTTCTATACGACTATGTCATTCATTCAAACCTCAAACGGGAGTCGTCTTTTGAAATCGAAATCTTTGGTCCAACCGCTCTTGGATGGCGCGTTGGATATTGTCGGTGATGTGCATGGGGAAATGGATGCTCTGTTGTCGTTGATGCACCATTTGGGTTACAACGACAACGGCTCGCACCCCGACCGAAGACGCCTAGTCTTTGTTGGCGACCTGACCGATCGAGGGCCCGACAGTCCTGCGGTTTGTGAACTCATTGAGCGACTGGTAGGAACCCAACGCGCCCAGTGTGTGTTGGGCAATCATGACCTGAACCTTCTGCTGGGGCATCGAAAGCACGACAACGGTTGGTTCTACGGCGAACCGTTTCTTGAAGATGCCCAATTGGTCCCGCAAGTCTTAGCCAATGACCTCATCCGTCAGCAAGTTCTGGGTTTCTTTCAAACGCTGCCCATCGCTCTGGAACGCACCGATATAAAAGTGGTCCATGCTCACTGGGACACGCACATGATCGCGGTTGCCCGGAATTCCTCAGATGCGGTTGAATTGTATAACGAACACCACCATTTGATCGAAGACCGCTTTCCAGGCCTCGACCTGGATGTCGCCGACAAAGTTCTGCAGCATCAAAACCGCAACCCCGTCAAACTGCTGACTTCAGGTCCCGAGATGCGAACCGAAGAACCGGTGCACGCCAGTGGCAAGGTTCGTTACGCCAAACGAGTCCCCTGGTGGAAAGACTGCCGGGGAGACTTCGTCGTCTTCGGACATTACTCGATCCTGGATGGCAACCCGCGCGGTGGCGCTTCCGCTTTCTGCGTCGACTACGGAATAGGCAAACGTTGGACCGAACGACGTGCCGGTAAGTCCGAAGACTTTTCGTTAAAGCTGGCGGCCTTCCGTTGGCCCGAACGAATCGTCGTGTTTGATGAGGGTTCAAGACAAGCGTTACGTTAGATGGCCAAGTAGCCTTCGACCTGGGCAAACAAGCGACTGTGCATAACACGGCAATCAAATTTATTAGTCGAACAGCCGTGTGAAGTCAAGGTTCTTCAGCACGCCATCCCGATTTTAAGATCGCTGAAGGTGTCTCGATTTTCCATCTGGGTGCGTACCGTCGTCGCTTGCAACTGCTGATTCAACCGTGCTAACTTTTAGATGCGAAAGATGAAAACGTAGAATAAGCATCTTGCTTGTCGATCAATCCAAACGCAGTGAATTCCGTTAATCCAAGAAACAGAACCTTACCGATGGCAGCCTATTCATGAATGAAACCGCGCTAATTACGGGAGCCTCCTCGGGAATCGGCCGAGAGCTTGCAAAACTGTTCGCTCAGTCCGGGCGGAACTTGATTCTCGTCGCTCGCAGTCAAGCCAAACTGGAAGAATTGCGTCAATTATTGGTCAGCAAGCACAGCGTTCACGTTGAAGTGATCGTCGCTGACTTGGCTAAGGTAGACGCCGCAGAAAACTTAGTCGCTGAGGTCAATGCGAGAAAGCTGGTGGCCGACGTTCTAGTCAATAACGCTGGGTTTGGCGAGCTGGGACGCTTCGATCAGATTGACGATAGTCGCCAACTGAACATGGTGCGATTGAACGTGGTTACGCTCATGCATTTAACTCGATTGCTATTGCCCGAAATGCTCAAACGAAAGAGAGGCGGGATACTGAACGTGGCCTCAACGGCTGCCTTTCAACCAGGCCCGAATATGGCAGTTTATTATGCGACCAAAGCGTTTGTGTTGTCCTTCAGCGAAGCCATCCACGAAGAGTTGATTGACACCAAGATCAAGGTGGTTTGCCTTGCGCCTGGCCCAACGAAAACCGGATTCGGTGAAGACTCGGGTATGGACGATATAACGATTTTTTCTGGCAACGTGATGGACGTCGCCCAGGTGGCACGCGTCGGCTTCAACGCCTACGAAAAAAACAAGGCGATCGTTATCCCAGGTTTCAAGAATAAGTTTGGTGCGTTTTTAACACGTCTTTTTCCCCGTTCAATCACCCGAAAGCTTGTCAAGAGAATGCAGTCGAAAAAATAAAATGGAACTGCATTATAATTCCGAAGCGATAACAACTTTGGCGATCGATCGCGGTTGGGCTTCCCGGCTAGCGGAACAAATCTTGGGTTTCAGATCGTTCGGCGAACAAGAAAGTCTTACCGGCGTGATGAACATTTCAAACCGAGCATCGAGTTGCAGCGGTTGTAATTCTGACCAAGAGAGGTGCTTGCTATCCAGTCATTGGTGGAAGTTGATCGAGGAATCTTTCCATTGACTGCCCCAGCATGCAAAAGAGTTTAGTTCCAACCTAAATCTTCCATCTGCGGTGGACTCGAGTGGTGGAACCAGATTGTCATGTTTCACAAATTACTGGCTTGCTTTACACGAGTGAGTCTTTTTGCCGATGCAAATTGCCGATGCAAAAATCAGAGGCGAAGTTCTTGGTAAGCTCCAGCCGCATAGGTAAGTTCGTAGCTATGTGAATAGATTTCGATCAGGTTGCCAAAAGGGTCTTCGCAATAGACCATGCGATAGGGTTTCTCATTTGGATAGTACTCACGGACGGGCATTCGCTGCTTGCCACCATTTTCGACGATGCGTTTTGCCAGCCCCTCAACGTCGGGATCTTGTACACAAAAGTGAAACACTCCTGTCTTCCAATATTCGAAATTGTTGCTTGGCTTCTCTGCATTGTTAAATTCAAACAGCTCAACCCCAACTCGATCACCAGTCGCCAAATGCGCGATCCGAAAGCTTCCCCAGTCCTTTCCAAACACATCGTTGCACATCAATCCGATGGCCGAGTCATCCGCCACAATTTGTGTGGGAGGCATGATGACGTACCACCCCAGACTGTTTGTGTAGAATTCGACCGCTTGGTCTAAATTGGTAACGGAAATTCCGATGTGGGAAAAAGTGCGAGGATAGGTCATGGAAGCCTTTCAGTGTTTTCCGCGGGATCAATAAGATTTCGGGTTAATTCGCATTCCAGGCTTCGGCGCCGCCTGGGTAGTCCGATACGTTGGTGAAGCCCGCGTCAATCAGTTTTTGGGCCGCTTGGGTCGAGGAATCACATTCCTGATTGGCACAGTAAACAACGATCTCAGCTGCTTTGTTGTTCATGACGGTGGTTTCGACCCGCTGAACAAAATCCTCCAGATCTTGTGGAATGTTGATCGAGCCCGTAATTTTATATTTATTGAAATGCGATGCGGCAAGAGTATTGATAAGCGTTAAGTCGGTGATGCTGTTCTTCTTGGTCTTGAGTTGCTCGTTCGAGATCGTGTTCATGATTCACTCCGGTTCGGTCGAAAAATTGAAAATGGGTGGCGGGGATGCCATGCGGTAGTTGGTCAAGTTCAAGAGCAATCTTAAATCACACCACTACGCTCTACGGGAAATGATGCGAATCTTGTGCCAACCAAAATTGCCCGACAATTGGCGGAAGATGACAAATGCTTCGGACAAACTGTCGTCAAACAGCGAAAAGGTATCCGGCGCGAAAAGGATATTGAATTTCAAGCACCTAGTTTTTAGAGGGTATTAGAGGGAAATAAAATGACGCAAAAAACAGCAAAGTCATTCGTACCGCCATTGGACAAAACATCGGCACCACAAGACGCTCGGTCCATTCTTGAAAAGATCGAATCGAAGTTTGGTAAGTCAATGAACATCTTCAACACGATGGCTTATCAGCCGGAAGTGTTAAAAGGTATCGCGACCCTCAACGACGGCTTACAAAACGATTTGCCAGCAAAATATCGCGAGCTGGCCTACTACAAAGCTTCTCAACTGAACGACTGTGATTATTGTTTGCATTATCACAAGCAAGCGGCTGAGCAGGAGGGTGTAACCTGCCAACAGCTTTCGGATATCGCAGAATTCGAGTCGAGCGACTCATTCGACGAGAAAGAAAAGTCGATTCTGCGTTACGCTGAGGAACTAACCAAGACTTCCAACGTCCAGTCAAAAACGGTCGAATCAGTCAAAGAGTTTCTGAATGAAACGCAGTTGGTTACTTTGGCGTCGGCGGTCGCATTGGCGAACTTCACCAACCGATTTAATCACGGATTGGGTATTCAGTTGCCTTAACTAGTTCGAAAAAAAACAGCGATTCTTTCTCTTGGTCGGAAACTCAGTTGAACTGGTTGCCTATCAACTCTTTTTAAAATGGCAGAGGGGAATGAATAAATTGAAAGCCTGGATTTTTGGTTTGCTCGCCTTACTGATATTAGGTGGTGTGACCGCTGCGATGATACCCGCCAAAACGCTGGTCGTTCCGTCGGTCGGCCAGCATCAGTTCGTTTTAGACGAGCCAATGCAGCGTGTCCGTAAGATTCTTGTCCGTACCAATGCCGTGAAGAAGATTGTTGCGATGGCGGATGCCCAGTTGCTAGAGCAAAAGTGGCTGCAGATGCAGCTTGAACTTGCTCGTCCGCTCTTCAATCGCGACTGGCATCTGGATGGAACAGGCCAGCTAATTGTGGAGACAAACGATTCTTACATTGGCCAATACGAAATCACATTAGAACAATCCGTCGATATCACGCCCGACCGCCTATTTGCTATCAACAAGTTATCACAGCCCATTGGCCCAATTCAGCAGTACACGTCGACAATTGAACTGACACCCGACAAAAACGGGAACGCGAAAATTTCCAGTTCACTCAAATTGGAAATTAAAACGACGGCCAGTTGGTTAACAAGCTCGATTGTCGAATCGGAAATTCGCGCAGCTGCCCAGAACGCATTGGAGAAACAGGAACAGGCCATACGCCAGATTGTGGAATCCCACAGGGACGAATTGATTATCCTGCCTGATGCAAATACAGAGGAATAGGTTGTTGGGAATAGGTTTTTGGTGGGCTTGGGTTGATCTACTTGACACCCACCAAGTCGTCATGTGGCTCAAGGTTGTGATCCTTGATCTTACGCTGCAGAGTTCGAACGCTAATACCAAGAACATTCGCCGTTTCTTTTCGCTTTCCATCGTTTGATTCTAGCGCGCGACGAATGGCTTCCAGTTCCAATTCTTGCAGCGATATTCCGGTTCGGAGGATTGTGTTGACGCTGGAAGCGCCCGTCAGGTGAGAGGGTATATCTTCGTACTCGATTTGCTCCTTCAATGACATAACGATCAGGCTTTCTAACGTGTTCCGCAGTTCACGAATGTTTCCCGGCCAATCGTAACGCATCAAGCATTCCAAAGCTTGTTGAGAAATCTGTCGAGTCGGTCGATGGGTCGCCTTGGCAATGTCCTCAATAAAGTACTGCACAAGTAGAGGAATGTCTTCGCTGCGTTCTCGCAGTGGCGGCAATTCAATGTTGACTACGTTCAGTCGGTAGAAAAGGTCTTTACGAAAATTCCCCTCATCGACCATCTTCAGCAGGTTGCAGTTAGTTGCAGCAACCATTCGAACATCGATTGGTTCTTCCTTATGGCTTCCGACTCGCATGATTGTCTTGTTTTCGAGTGCCCGTAAGAGTTTGCTTTGCAAGCCCATTTGCAATTCGCCAATTTCATCAAGAAAAAGCGTCCCCTCATTTGCAGCTTGAAAAACGCCCTCGCGTTGTCTGTTCGCACCTGTAAAGCTGCCGGCTTCATGCCCGAAAAGCTCGCTTTCGATTAAGCTTTCAGCGATTGCGGCAAAGTTCACGGGCAGAAAAGCATTTTTGGATCTTCTGGAATGGGCATGGACAGCTCTGGCTACTAATTCTTTGCCCGTGCCGCTTTCGCCAGTAATCAATACAGTCGCGTTTGTATCTGCTACCAAACGGATTCGTTCAAACACTTTTCTCATGGAGGCACAACGACTGGTCATTCGGTAGATTTCATCTTTCTCTTTAAGCTGCATGTGCAGATCGGCAATCTCACGGGCAAGTTTCTGTTGCTCGATCGCCCGTCTGATCTTGACTGTCAATTCTTTTAAGTTCACTGGTTTTATAAGATAGTCAGTCGCCCCCAATTGCAGGGCTTCTATGGCGGATTCGACGGAAGATGATCCGGTCAACAAGATTACTGCGGCGTGCGGGACTTTCTGCCGTGCGATCTTCAGAAGTGCTATCCCGTCGATTTTTGGCATCAGTAAATCGGTCACGATCAAGCTGACTCCGTCATATAGTCGATCAACCGCTTCCTTTCCGTTGGAAGCTTCAATGACTTCAAAGCCATCTGAGGTCAGCCATTTTGAAATCGCAACTCGGTTCGACCGTTCGTCGTCAACGATAAGTATTTTGGACATGAGTAGATTTTGCCTGGTTAATTTTTAGCGTTCAAGGTCAGCCAAGTTGTCGTTTTCACTGCCATCAAGACGCTTACCATGAGTAGGGTAAGTGTCTGGCTATTCACTTGCATCACTCACAAACATTATGCGTGATGACTTTTTTCAAATTAAGTTTGCTTTCTCAACAACGACAATTATGCACTTGGCGTGCCAAATTGGCCGAACATTCCGTTTCCCAGGTTTGTTAGGGAAAATGCCGGTTTTCGACAGGCGAACTAAAGCTGTTGGTCGACTGGAAGCCACAGTGAGCGTCGGCCCGCCAGAAGTGTCGCCAGCGTTTCGGGGGCAACTCGCAAATCGCCAGAGGGTGCCGTGAAATCAAACAGAATTCAAGTATGGCCCATTGATTGCATAGCAAGTGCATATCCATTGCGTGGAAATTTCCCCCTGAGTCCGGATCACTACAAACATGACATTTGCAACTCTCAGAGAAGTTCTCGATTCTCTAGTCCAAGCTCACGAGAAGCTGCGGCAATTTTTTCGAAGATCCGATTTTAATTTCAATGATCAACAGGAACAATTGTTAGCCGAGAGTCTGGAGCAAGATCAGATTCGAATTGAAGAAGCGATTAAAGATTATTTCAGCAATGATTCATTTGCCGACGTCCTTCGGATGAGAATCCAATTCGCGTTTGAGGACGGCATTGACCGACAGCTGAAAATATTAGAACAGGTTGGGGAAACGAATTTTACAGCAATGGTCGACAGTGTAGCTCAGTTTTACAGCGCCGTATCCAGCTTTGTCGCACGGGTCAATGAACAAGCTGAGTCAGAAGCGGCGAGTCGATTGCTAGATGATTTGGAGCAAATGGAATCTGAAGCCGCCAAATCGCTTTCCGGAAGACTCAATGGACTCTACGA